>NZ_AP018818.1:685000-855000 GCF_024349785.1 Sphingomonas bisphenolicum | reverse complement strand
GCGCGGCATGGACGCCCGAATATCGCCCTGCGGCAGGTTCGCCGCATTGGGATTGCCCGCCAGCAACCCGCGCCCGACCGGCGAGAAGGCGACGAAACCGGTGCCCAGCTGCGCACAGGCCTCCAGCACCGCCACTTCGGCATTGCGGGTCCAGGGCGAATATTCGGTCTGCATCGCCGCGATCGGATGCACCGCGTGGGCGCGACGCAGCGTCGCGGCCGACATTTCGGACAGGCCGATCGCGCCGATCTTGCCCGCCTCCTTGGCGCGGACCAGTGCGCCGACCGACTCCTCGATCGGGACCTTCGGGTCGAGCCGATGGAGATAATAGAGATCGATATGATCGACCCGCAGCCGCCGTAGCGAATCCTCCAGCACCTGCGCGATCGCCCCGGGCGATCCGTCCAGCCCGCGCTTGCCGTCAATTTCCCCCAGCACGCATTTGCTGGCCAGGGTGAATTCCCCTCGCCGGTCCATCAGCGTCCGGCCCAGCAATTCCTCGTTCGCGCCGAAACCATAAAGAGCCGCAGTGTCGAAGAAGGTCACGCCGACATCCAGCGCATGGCGCAGCAACCGCTCAGCCTCCGCCGCATCGGGACGCGGCAGATAGGCGTGGGACAGGTTCATGCAACCCAGGCCGATGGCCGAAACCTTGAAAGGACCGATGGAGCGGGTGGGAAGAGCAGTCATACTATAGAGGCAATCCTACATAATTTTCCGCGATCGTCGTCTGCGCCGCGACCGAGGAGGCGATATAGTCGAGGTCGGCGACCTGCATCCGGCGATCGAACGCATCGCTATCGGGGAAGCGGTGCATCAGCTTCGTCAATTGCCATGAGAAGCGTTCGGATTTCCAGACGCGGGCCAGCGCCTTGTCCGAATAGCCGGCCACCGCGTCGCTGTCATGACGTTTCAGATAGGCGATCAGCGACTGCGACAGGTAATGCACGTCGGACATGGCCAGGTTGAGTCCCTTCGCTCCCGTAGGCGGCACGATATGCGCGCTGTCGCCCGCCAGCATCAGTCGGCCATGGCGCATCGGTTCGAACACGAAGGAGCGGAGCGGCGCGATCGACTTTTCCAGCGCCGGGCCACGGGTGATATGCGCCGCCGCTTCCGGCCCCAGCCGGATCGCCAGCTCGTCCCATAGCCGGTCATCGGACCAGTCCTCGACTTTCTCCTCCAGCGCCACCTGCACATAATAGCGGCTGCGCGTTTCGGACCGCATCGATGCGAGCGCGAAGCCGCGTTCATGATTGGCGTAGATCAGTTCATGGTTGCACGGCGGCACGTCCGCCAGGATGCCGAGCCAGCCGAAGGGATAGACTTTCTCATAGACGGCTGCGACCGACGCCGGGATCGCCTTGCGCGAGGGGCCATGAAAGCCATCGCAGCCGCACAGAAATTGCGCATCGATCCGATGGGTCGCGCCGTCCTTGCTATAAGTGAGATAGGGCGCGTCGCCATCGACATCGTGGAGCGCCACGTCGGCGGCGTCATAGATGACCTCCAGCCCGCGTTCGGGCGCGGCCTCCATCAGGTCGCGCGTTATTTCGGTCTGGCCATAGACCATCACCTGCTTGCCGGTCAGCGCCCCGATGTCGATGCGGATCAGCCGCTCGCCATCGGCCAGGTGAAAGCCGTCATGCGGCAGGCCTTCGGCATGCATCCGCGCGCCAAGGCCCAGTTGATCCATCAGGTCGGTGGTGGTGCGCTCCAGCACGCCGGCGCGGATGCGGCCCAGCACATAGTCGGGCGACGCGCGCTCGACGATCACGGCGTCGATTCCCTCGGCGCGCAGCAGATGCCCCAGCATCAGCCCGGCCGGCCCGGCGCCCACGATAGCGACCTGCGTCTTCATGATGATCCTCTCCATGTCCTTCGGAATTGGGAGGCATGATGCCCCGCCGCGGCGCGCACGCCCATGGCCGGGGCAGCAGCTTATTTGGACGATTCAACCGACCCTGTGCAGATGAAGAGGAGATTTTCGCCCGCACCATGTCATGCCATGGTCGGTCCCCCCCAGGATGAATGGACTATCCGCCGCCGATCAGGCTGCGGGCAGCGTCACTACGCTGTCGGGCGCATCGCGCAGCCGCAGATAGAGTTTGCCGTCCCGCGGCGTGGGCGCCTTGAGCGCCGAGCCGGTATAGCCATGCGCCACCTGCGCCGCCTGGTCGAGCATCGGCGTCGCGCCCACCGCATCGATCAGGAACAGGTCGCGCCCTGTGATCGTACAGCCGTCCGCCTTCGCCTCGCACGCCACCGCCTCGATCTGCGGCAGTCGCGCCAGCGTCACCAGCGGTTGCCAGTCGCTCGCCTCGCCACCGCGCAACAGGCGAAAGCGCAGAGGCCCGAACAGGGACGGCGCCATCGCCCTGGGATTCAGCGTGGCGACCATCACCTTGGCGCTTTCCAGCCGCAAGCCATTGGCGGCGGTCAGCCGGATCGGCGCGCCATCCGCGACCGGCGCGACCTCGATCGCGTCGCTGGCGCTCAGCTTCGTGCCCTCGCCCGCCCGCACCGAAAAGACGAGCTGGCCATTGTCCGGCAGCAGATTGTCGCCGCCCAGCGCCAGCGCCTTGCCGTTCGCGGGCGGCGCGCCAAGGCTGATGTCCTTGCTGAGCAGCCCTATTTGCGGCCGCGCCGCCGCCACCGTCAGGGCAAGGTTCACGCTCCGCCCGTCGCGCAGCTTGACCCGCGCCATTGCCTCGCTGCCGGCATCGGCCGCTACCCCATCGCCCTGCGCCACCAGCCGCAGCCGGTCCACTTCACCGTCGCGCACAAGCCCGTCCGGCCGCAGCAGCAGCCCGTTCACGTCTACGCTGTCCACCTGGTCCAGCCGTTGCCCGGACAGCAAGGCCGCCTTGTCCCCGGCATGAAGCAGCAACCCGTCCAGCCGGCTCGCCTGCGCATAGCTGCGCAACGCAATCGCGGCAGGCTGGGCGACGCCCTGATATTTGACCTCGATGCGCATCGCGCCCGGCTTGCGATCGGCGAGCGGCACCGTCAGCGCCAGCGCGTCGCGCCCCTGCACCTTCCATTCCACCGGCCGGAGCGCGCCGTCTCCCTGCCGCATCATGACGCTCTCGACGCAGGCGGGCGCGCCGCCTTTCAGCACCAGCCCATTGTCGCGCCCGACGACCAGAGCGGCGGTATCGCCCTCGACCGCCCATCCGCCCGCATCGGGCATCTGCAACGTAAAGTCCGGCCCTTCGAACCGGTCGAAGCCCCAGCGACCGTAAAGATGGCCTTCCACCGTTCCCTTGAAGGCCGGGGGCAAGTCGCCGCCGGTCAGCACATAGCCGCCCCGGTCGGCGCGCGCCTCCAGCGGCAATTCGATCGTCTCGCCAGATGCCGTCTTCAGCGCTAGCTTCACCTCGCGCGCATAGGAAGTAGAGAAGATCAGCGGCGCGCCCTCGACCGGCAGCACCGTACCCGCGCGCGCTGCACAGACCGGCGCATCGCCGCTGCGGCGCAGGCGCGGCGGGCTGTCCGCCTCGATCGCGGGCATGGCCACGACCATGACCGACTTGGGCTTCTGGAAGGATGGCGCGGCGTTCAGCAGCAGCGCCATGCCCTCCGGCTCACGCACGCTCAGGGTCGGCAGATAGTCGAATTGCGGGCTGCTGAACGCGCCGAATATCTTCGCGATGTCGCGGACCACGCCGATATAGGGGCTGTAGAAACCATAGCCCGCCTCGCGCGTCGCGGCCAGTTGCAGCGCGAGGTCGGTGGGCGCCCCGGTCAGCGTTTCGGCGATCGAACTGCTATGGACGTCGGCGAGCACCAGCGCCTCGCGATTGTCGAGCAGGCAGGCGGCCTGCATCTCCACCACCTTGGACAGGCAATCCTCGTTGAGCTTCATCGCCAGGCTGCGCGCCAGCGTGGGGGCGACGCTGCGCAGATATTCGGGATGGCTGTTTTCCTGCGCCTTGATCGCCGCCATGAAGGCGTCCAGCCGCGACCGGTCGAGCGACGCCTGGTTCAGATCCTGCGTCGCGCGCACGAATTCGCCCGGCTTGCCGCGGACCACGTCGGACAGCACACCCTCGGCCCCGCCGGTGTCGGGTACCAGAAACAGCACCATCTGCCGCGCGCCCTTGGGCACGGTCAGCACCAGCGCCTTGTCCTTGTCCTTCTTCTTCCATGTCTCGGCGAACCGGACCCAATCCCTGGGCGGCGGATTGGTCGCGCCCCGCAGGAAGGCGGACACCAGGATGAAGCGCGCGCCCTGGTCGGCGGGCAGGTCCGCCTCGATCGACAGCCGGTCGCCTTCGGACAGGCTGGGCACCTGCGCGATCGGCAGGCTCTGGTCGCCGCGCATCACCAATATATCGAGCGCCGGACCGGGCAATTCGAACGGCGCGGGTTCCGCGGCGCCCAGTGAGGCAGGCGCCAGCATGGCGTACGCCAAAGCCCCCAGCGCGCTACGGGCGGTCCGCATCATCCTGTCGATCGACCAAGGCGTCATCTTTCTGTCTTGCTTCCTGTTGTGCGACCCTGCCGCCGCTTGTCCCACATGGACCGCTGCAAGCCAAGGGCGAGAGGGTAACGCAGCCCGCCTGCCCAAGTTCATACCAATCGGGTGAATGCCATGAATGCTATTGCTGATAGCTATCTGCATCGCTATCTATCATAACGATAATAAGGAGTCGGATATGCCTGTATCGGAAATCGCCCTGGTCATCGGCGGGGAGCAGCGCGCGGCTGCCGCGACCTTCGAGCGCGTCAATCCCGTAACGGGTGAAGTCGCCACCATCGCTGCCGCCGCCAGCCTCGACGATGCGATCGCGGCGGTCGATGCCGCGCAATCCGCCTTTCCCGCCTGGTCCGCCCTTGGCCCCAACGCCCGCCGCGCAGCGTTGATGAAGGCCGCCGATGCACTGGACGCCAAAGCCGCCGACTTCGTCGATGCGATGATGGCAGAAATCGGCGCGACCGAAGGCTGGGCGCGCTTCAACCTGATGCTGTCCAGTTCGATGGTGCGCGAAGCGGCCGCCCTCACCACCCAGATCGGCGGCGAGGTCATCCCGTCCGACAAGCCCGGCTGTCTCGCCATGGCGATCCGCGAGCCTGCTGGCGTCGTGCTGTCGATGGCGCCATGGAACGCCCCGATCATCCTCGCCACCCGCGCCATCGCCGTACCGCTGGCCTGCGGCAATACGGTCGTCCTCAAGGCGTCCGAACATTGTCCGCGCACCCACGGTCTCATCGTCGCGGCCTTGGTGGAGGCCGGCCTTGGCGGCGGCATCGTCAACCTTATCACCAACGCGCCGCAGGATGCCGGCGACGTGGTGGGCGCGATGATCGATCATCCGGCCGTACGCCGCGTCAATTTCACCGGCTCGACCGCCGTGGGCAAGGTCATCGCCCGGCGCTGTGCGGAACATCTCAAGCCCGTCCTGCTCGAACTGGGCGGTAAAGCGCCGCTGATCGTGCTGGAAGACGCCGACCTCGACGAGGCGGTCAAGGCCGCGGCCTTCGGCGCCTTCATGAATCAGGGCCAGATTTGCATGTCGACCGAGCGGATCATCGTGGTCGATGCCATCGCCGACGCCTTCGCGGAAAAATTCCGGGCCAAGGTCGCCACCATGGCGGTCGGCGACCCGCGCGAGGGGAAGACCCCGCTCGGCGCGGTGGTCGACAGGAAGACCGTCGCCCATGTCCGCGCGCTCATCGACGATGCGCTCGCGGCCGGCGCGACGCAGCTCAACGGTGGCGACGTTCTGAACGGGGGCGGTGGTGTCCTGATGCCCGCCCATGTCATCGACGGCGTCACCCCGGACATGAAATTGTTCCGTGACGAAAGCTTCGGCCCCGTCGTCGGCATCATCCATGCCCGTGACGAGCCCCATGCCATCGCGCTGGCCAATGACACCGACTATGGCCTGTCCGCTTCGGTCTTCACCCGCGACACTGCACGCGGACTCAGGGTCGCACGCCAGATTCAGTCCGGCATCTGCCACATCAACGGCCCCACCGTGCATGACGAGGCGCAGATGCCCTTCGGCGGCACCAAGGCGTCGGGCTATGGCAAGTTCGGCGGCCGCGCCGGTATCGACAGCTTCACCGACCTGCGCTGGATCACGATGGAAACCCAGCCCGGCCACTTTCCGATCTGACACTCATCTTCCCACATCCCCGTCCGGACCAGCCACAATCCGAACAGGCAAGCCCCTTGGCAGGCACGCACGACGAAACAGGAGAAGAGGATGACAAGGGACATGGACCGCCGCGGCTTGCTCAAGGCCATGCCCGGCCTGGGCCTCGCCGGCGCCGCCACCCCGCTTGCCGCGGCTGAACCCGGCCCGCTCGCGACCCCGCCGCTCAGCCTCGCCATGCGCCTGCGCGTCCTCATCGGCGCGCCGCAGGAACTGGGCATGGTCGATGGCGTGCGCAAGCGGGTCATCCCCATCACCGGCGGCAGCGTGGACGGGCCGCGCCTTACCGGAAAGGTGCTGCCCGGCGGCGCGGACTGGCAATCGATCCGGGCGGACGGCACCGCCGACATCCTGGCGCGCTATTCATTGCAGGCCGACGACGGCGCGATCATCTCGGTCATCAATCCCGGCTATCGCCACGGCCCCGCGCCGGTGCTGGCCCGCATCGCGGCGGGCGAGGTGGTGGACCCTGCCCTCTATTATTTTCGCACCACCCCGCGCTTCGAAGTCGCGAGCAATGGCCCCCATGCCTGGCTCGGCCGCACCGCCTTCCTCTGCACCGCCGCCCGCTACAAGGATCATGTCGCGCTGGACATTTTCGCGGTCGGCTGACACCAACGCAAAAACGACAGGACAGGATCGCCCATGACCGACATCAGGCACAGGCTGGACGAAGCCCCCATGGGCCGGCTCCAGATCGCGGCGATCATCCTGTGCATCCTGCTGAACGCACTTGACGGGTTCGATGTGCTGGCGATCAGCTTCGCCTCGCCCGGCATCGCCAGGGAATGGGGGATCGATCGCGCCGCGCTGGGCCTCGTCCTGTCGATGGAACTGATCGGCATGGCGGTCGGATCGGTTCTGCTCGGCAATGTCGCCGACCGCATCGGTCGCCGCCCCACCATATTGGGCTGCCTCGTCGTCATGGCCGCAGGCATGGCAGGCGCAACCCAGGCGTGGGATGTGGTGTCGCTCTCGTTCATCCGCCTTCTGACCGGTCTCGGCATCGGCGGGATGCTCGCCTGCACCAACGCCATGGTCGCCGAACTGTCCAACGCCCGCTCCCGCAGCCTGGCCGTCGCGATCATGGCGGCGGGCTATCCGGTCGGCGCGATCCTGGGCGGATCGGTCGCCTCGCACCTGCTGATCGCGGGCGACTGGCGCGACATCTTCCTGTTCGGCGGCATCGTTACGGCGGTCTTCCTGCCCGTCTCGCTCTGGCTGCTGCCCGAATCGATCGGCTTCCTGTTGCAGAAGCGGCCCCAAGACGCGCTGGCGCGGATCAACCGCCTGCTCGGCCGCATGGGCCACGCCCCGGCCGCCGCCCTCCCCGCGCCCGATCCGACCGCGACCAGGCCGGCCTTCGCGTCTCTGTTCGCCCCCGGCCTGGCGCGCACCACCATTCTCCTGACGCTCGCCTATTTCTGTCACATCATGACCTTCTACTTCATCCTGAAATGGGTGCCCAAGATCGTCGTGGACATGGGCTTTGCGCCATCGGCGGCGGGGGGCGTGCTGGTCTGGGCCAATGTCGGTGGTCTTGCCGGCTCGCTGCTGCTCGGCGCGCTTAGCTGGCGGCTGCCGGTCCGCGGGCTGGTCATGGTGGCGATGGTCGCCTCCACATGTCTGGTGACGGTCTTTGGCCAGGGACAGACGACGCTCGCCGGTCTCAGCCTGGTCGCCGCCTGCGCCGGCTTCTTCACCAATGGCGCGGTGGTCGGCCTCTATGCGCTGGTCGCCCAGTCCTTCCCCACCGCCGTGCGCGCCGGGGGGACCGGCATCGTCATCGGCGTCGGCCGGGGCGGCGCGGCGCTCGGACCGATCCTGGCGGGCTTCCTGTTCACGCTCGACTTCGGCTTGCCCGCCGTCGCCCTCGTCATGGCGCTCGGCTCGCTGGTCGGGGCGGCGCTGCTGGCGATGCTGCGCCCGCGCCCGGCCTGACGGCTTGCGGACAGGTGGGGCCGGGCGCATAGATGGACGATCCATCATGACGACCGCCCCCGTCCCCAGCTTCTATCTTTACGGCGAACCACAGCGCAGCGTGGCGGAGGGCTTCGTCCATGTCGAAAGCCTGGACGATCGATCCCGCCCCAGCGAATGGACGATCCGCCCGCATGTCCATCGCGACCTCAACCATATCATCCTGATCGCGCAGGGCGGTGGCGCGATGCAGGCCGAAGCGGCGCAGGTCAGCTTCGACGCACCCTGCCTGCTGCTGATCCCGGCCGGCATCGTCCATGGCTTCACCTGGCACAGCGAATCGCGCGGCCATGTCACCACCATCGCCGATTCCTATCTGCGCCACCTGATCGCCCGCGATGCCGATCTCGCCCCGCTCTTCGCCCGTCCCCATGCCGTCCCCCTATCGACCGGCGACGGCGGCGTCGCGCAGGATAGCATCACCCGCATGGCGCAGGAACTGGGCTGGTCCGGTCCCGGCCAGCGCGCCGCCGTCGAATCCGCGCTGCTGTCGCTGATGGTATTCGCGCTACGCCACGCGACACTGGCGCAAACGACCCAAGCCGGCACCGCGCGCCAGGCCGCGCTGGTCGCGCGCCTGCGCGAACGGATCGAGCAGCGCTTCCGCCAGCGCGAACCCGTATCGGATCATGCCAAAGCACTCGGCGCCAGCCTCACCGCGCTGCGGCAGGCCTGCGCGCGGGTTGCGGGCAGTTCTCCTGCGCAGATGCTCGACGATCGCGCCCTGCTGGAGGCGCGCCGCCTGCTTCTCTACTCCCAGTTGTCGGTGGCCGAAATCGCCTACGCCATCGGTTTTGAAGACCCGGCCTATTTCTCGCGCTTCTTCGCCCGCCATATCGGCCAGCCGCCCCGCGCCTATCGCGCTGCGCGGACAGGTTGACGCGGCCGGCCGCGGCCCTACATGCGCAGCCATGACAGCGGACAAGCTCATCGACCTGCTGGTGGCCCGGCTGCTGCGCGACCATGGCAAGAGCAAGCATCACTGGCGCAAGGCGATCGGTCCGCTGCGGCTCTACAGTCCCGCTACCCATCCCCATTGCAACTGGAACGCGACGCCGACCGGCAGCTTCCAGGACATCGCGCTGATCGAAAGCCTGCTCGACGACCTGCGCATGGCGCATCCGCTGCTGACGGCGTGACACAAAAAAGGCGCAGCGGGTTGCCCCGCCGCGCCCTTTCTTGCGACCCCGAAGGGATTCCGCATTAACCCGCGAGCTGCGTTTCCAGCTCGCCCAACACGCGATAGCAGTCGAACACCTTGGCGACGCTCGAATTGGGATCGCGGCCTTCGCGGATGGCGCTGATGAATTCGCGGTCCTGCAATTCGATGCCGTTCATCGACACCGCAACCTGGCTGACGTCGATCGCCTCTTCCTTGCCGTTCACCAGATCGTCGTAGCGCGCAATATAGGTGTCGGTGTCGCCGATATAGCGGAAGAAGGTGCCGAGCGGCCCGTCATTGTTGAACGACAGCGACAGGGTACAGATCGCGCCCGTCTCGCTCTTCAACTGGATCGACATATCCATGGCGATGCCCAGGTCCGGGTGGATCGGCCCCTGCAAGGCGTGCGCCGACACGATCTTGCCCGCCTGATAGGCGAACAGGTCGACCGTATGCGCGGCATGATGCCACAGCAGATGGTCGGTCCAGGACCGCGGCTCACCCTTCGCATTGATATTCTTGCGACGGAAGAAATAGGTCTGCACATCCATCTGCTGGACATTGAATTCGCCCGCCTTGATCCGGTTGTGGACGAACTGGTGCGACGGATTGAAGCGTCGCGTGTGGCCGACCATGCAGACGAGGCCGGTTTCCTCCTGCTTCTTGAGTACCGCCTGCGCATCGGCCCAGCTATCGGCCAGCGGAATCTCCACCTCCACATGCTTGCCCGCGTCCATGCAGGCGATCGCCTGCGCGGCGTGCATCTGGGTCGGCGTACACAGGATCACCGCGTCGACATCGTCGCGCGCCAGCGTCTCATTGAGGTCGGTCGTCACATGGCCGATGCCATATTTTTCCGCGACCTTCTTCGTCGCTTCCAGCTCGCGACCGATGATCGAGGTGACAGTCACGCCGTCGATATTCTTGAGGCCGTCGAGATGCTTTTCGCCAAAGGCGCCGGCACCGGCCAGGGCAATACGCATGGGAACTACTCCATAATAAGCCCCTCCCTATTAAGGGACGGGTTGAACAGAGGCACGTGACTCTGTTCGAGGGTGGGTGCGAGCGAAGCGAGCCGCGCCCGATTTTCGAAGGCAGAAGCGATCGTTGACGCAATCGCCCTACCCTGCCCTCTCCCCGCAACGGGAAGGGCTTAACTTAGCTATTCCGCCGCGATCGCCGTCACGTCGCTGCCGGTCATGTCCAGCCCTTCGCCATTGTCGGGGCGCAGCACCATATGGCCGATCGCAGTGTTGGAGCAGGGCACATGATAATGGCGATGCAGCGCGCGGGTATTCTTCCCCAGCGCCCCGCGCATCACCAGCCACATCACCATTTCGATGCCTTCGCTGCCGGTTTCGCGCAGATATTCGATATGCGGGATGCGGCGCAGATGGTCACTGTCGCCGACCAGCCCGTCCAGGAAGCGATTGTCCCATTCCTTGTTAATCAGCCCCGCGCGCGGCCCCTGCAACTGGTGGCTCATGCCGCCCGTGCCCCAGATCTGGACGTTGAGGTCTTCGGGGAAACTCTCGACCGCCTTGCGCACCGCCTCGCCCAGCGCCCAGCAGCGATTGCCCGATGGCGGCGGATAGGTGACGACATTGACCGCCAGCGGCACGACCTTGCACGGCCAGGCGTCGGGCTTGCCGAACATCATGGAAAGCGGCACGGTCAGGCCATGATCGACGTCCATCTCGTTGATGATGGTCATGTCGAACTCGTCCAGGATCAGGCTCTGCGCCATGTGCCAGGCGAGGTCTGGATGCCCCTCCACGTCCGGCACCGCGCGCGGCCCCCAGCCCTCGTCCGCCGACTTGTAGCGTTCGCCACAGCCGATCGCGAAGGTCGGGATGATCTTCATGTCGAAGGCGGAGGCATGATCGTTATACACCAGGATGACGACATCGGGCTTTTCGGCCTTCTCCCATTCGCGGGTCCAGTCGTAGCCGGCGAAGATCGGCCCGAAATAATCGTCGCGATCCTTGTTGAAGTCGGACGCCACGCCCAGCAACGGCACATGGCTCGACGCCACGCCAGCAGTAATCCGCGCCATCTCAGCGATCCTCTTTCTTGGCGGCAGCCGCCGCTTCATTGGCCTTGATCGACCGTACGCCCTCGGGCGATCGGCCGCCCCGCATCATCATTTCGCGATATTCCGGGAATTTCATGTCGGTCATGGTGCTGACCGCTTCGGCGAACGGAATCCCGTCAGTCGAAAACAGCTTGGACAGGAAATAGACGTTGCCGCCCAGGTCCAGGCACTTGTTATAATCGCGCGCCAGCACGCCCAGCTTCTGCGCCTCGGTCAGCGGCCATTCGTCCAGATAAGCGCGCTCGTCCGCCTTGAACTTCGCGCGATTCTCGTCCTTCATCAGGCTCATCGCGAACTGGTTCAGATGATAGCCCTGCCGCGCGCGCTTCGCCGTGAACACGCGGGTGCCGGGAATATCTTCCATCTCGGCCAGATATTCGTGGATATCCTGATGCTTGGGATCTTCTGTTATCATAGTCCCCTCTCCTTCAATTGGGCGTCGAGGCGCGGGAAGACGCGACGGGCATTGCCCGCGAAGATCGCGGCGCGTTCCTCGTCACTAATCTCCAACGCGTCGACATAGCGTTTGGTGTCGTCGAAATAGAAGCCGGTGGTCGGGTCGATACCACGCACCGCGCCGACCATTTCCGACCCAAACAATATGTTCTTGTTCTCGATCACGTCGGCCAGCAGGTCCACGCCCGGCTGGTGATAAACGCAGGTGTCGAAGAAGATATTGTTCATCAGATGCGTCGACAGGTCGGGCTTCTTGAGCATGTCGGCCAGACCGCGATAGCGCCCCCAATGATAGGGCACCGCGCCGCCGCCATGCGGGATGATGAAGCGCAGCGTCGGGAAATCCTTGAACAGATCGCCTTCGAGGAGCTGCATGAAGGCGATGGTGTCGGCGGCGATATAATAGCCGCCGGTCGCATGCATCGCCGGGTTGCAGCTGCCCGACACATGGATCATCGCCGGCACGTCCAGCTCGACCATCTTCTCGTAGAAGGGATACCAATATCTGTCGGTCAGCGGCGGATGGGTGAAATGCCCGCCGCCCGGATCGGGATTGAGGTTGCAGCCGATGAAGCCCAGTTCGGTGACGCAGCGCTCCAACTCCGCGATCGAATTGCTCATGTCCGCCTTGGGCGACTGGGGCAGCATGCACACGCCGACGAAGGTTTCGGGGAACAGGCCGACGACGCGCGCGATCAGGTCGTTGCAGCGGATCGCCCATTCCTTCGCGACCGCTTCATCCCCGACATGCGGCGCCATCGCCGATGCGCGGGGCGAAAAGATCGTCAGGTCCGCGCCACGCTCCTTGATCAGGCGCAACTGGTTCGCCTCGATCGTCTCGCGAATCTCCGCGTCGCTGATCTCGGGATAGGGCGGGCACGGCGTCCCGGCCTTGAACGCGGCCTTCTGCTCTTCGCGCCAGGCGTCATGCCCCTTGGGCAGGACGGTATAATGACCGTGGCAATCGATAATCAGGCTCATCCGCTCTTGTCTCCAGCTATCCTATCCAACCCGCCACCTTATGTCCGTGCTCCCGCGCAAGCGGGAACCTAGTTCGGACGGCGGGACTAGGCTCCCGCCTGCGCGGGAGCACGACATCCTATTCCGCGGCCTCGCGCCCTGCTGGCACGACCGAGGAAGAAATCACCCCGATCTTCGCGTCTAATCCTTCCGGCGGCGCCTTCACGCCCAGTGCGCCGATCGCCGCCTGCCGCGCCACCGTGCCGCGCGTCATCGCAGCGCCCGTGCCAAGGCCATCCAGCGTCTTGACCACTTCCTCCATCTCCGCCGCGCGCCGCGTGCCATGCACCAGCATCCGGTCGAGATTATAATCCGCCCGCACGTCCCAAGGCTTCGCCTTCTCGCTCGCATCCAGCGACGCCAGCACCTCGTCCAGCACATCGGCCGCTTCCGCCGCCAGCACGCATTCGGCGGTCAGCGCTTCGATCCCCTTGACCATCACCGAGCGGATCATCTTGATCGAGGAGGCCCGCCCCACGTCCGCGCCCACGACGCGCGTCTTCGCGAAGCCCAGCGCGTGCAACCGCGCCTCGGCATCCCCGGCTCGCGCACCGCTCAACAGCAGCGGTACGTTGAGCCGCGCGGGATCGACCGGCGCCATCACCGCCACATCGACATAATGGCCCCCCGCCGCCTCGACCAATGCGGCAGCGGCCTGCTTGGTCTGCGGCGCAACGCTGTTCATATCGCAAAAGAGCGTCCCCGGCGCGATCAGCGCCGCGGCGTCGCGCGCCACGGCCAGCGCCTGATCCGCCGTCACCAGCGACAGGATCATCGGCGCGCCCCGCACCGCGTCGTCCAGCCGATCGCGACAGGCGACGTCCATCTGCGCCATCACGCTGGCCCGTGCCGGATCGCGGTCATGCGCCAACGCGCGCGCTCCCCACGCGCCAGCCGCAGCGAATGTGCTGCCCGCCTCGCCAAATCCGATCAGGAGAATATCGGTCGTCATGGCGGGGAATCTGCCCGTCGATGCGCGGGACGACAAATCGGAACAGTCGCGCAGCCATAAGCTGACGCTGAATATGACAGTATGGAGCGGACCGCTCCTCTCGCCGATCACGCAGCGCCAGCAATTTGACGCAGATCGAAAATCAGCCGATCGCGGTGGTTTTGCGTCGCAACCGGCGTCGATAATGCCGGCGCTGGCGGTGTACCGGACCGCGCATATTCTCTACTCCGTCAGCCCTGCGACACAGCGTCCAGATCGGCCATGAATTCGTTCTGCACCGTGGTCGGGCGCCAGGAGGCCCGCGTTGTCACGCCGATAGATCGACTGGCAGGCGATACCGGCGTATCGATCCGGCACAGCCATCCCGCCTCCAGTTCCACCGTCACCTGATCGGGTGACAACAGGGTCAGGAAATCATTGTCGATCAGCAATTGCCGGATGGTCATGACCGATCCCGATTCGATCGGCACGACCGGCAAAGCGATGCCATGTTCGCTGAATAACGCCTCCCAGCTTTCGCGCAGCGGCGCGCCCGGCGCGGCGATGATCCAGGGATAGCGCGCCAGATCGCTCATGGCGGGCTGTGTCCCGGCCAGCGGATGCCCCGCCCGCGCGATCACCACCGGCCGGTCTTCGAACAGCGCCGCCTGCTCGAAATCCGCCTCCAGCAGCGGCAGGCGCAACGCCCCCACCATCATGTCGATCGCGCCGTTGCGCAACGGCTCGATCAGTTCGGCGCGCGATCCTTCCAATATGGTGATGCGCACCCCCGGCCGCCGCCGCAGAAAGCGCGACACGGCGGCGGGCAGCACCCGCGCGCGCGACAGCGGCATCGCGCCGATGGCGATGCTGCGCGTCTCATGCCCCTTGAGCGCCGCCAGTTCGGCCAGCGCCGCCATCAACTCCACCCGCGCCAGGCGAAAGGCGCGTGCCATCCGCACACCGGCATCGGTCAGCATCACCACCTTGCCCCGCCGCCGCACCAAAGGCCGCCGCAGCGACAGCCCCAGATCGTTGACCGCCCGATGCAGCGACGGAATCGACAGGCCGGTCGCGGCACTCGCCGCAGGGTAACTGCCCGCATCCGCCAGCGCGATCAGCGCGCGGAACCGCGCCATCGTCACATGCGGGCTGGCGATATGGTCCAGCGCCGCGTGGAAACGCGGCACCAGCAGCGCGCCCGCATCGGTCACCGTCATCCCGTCATGGCGCCGGTCGAACAAGGGCACGTCCAGCATGGCTTCGAATCGGGCCAGCGCCTGGGTTATCGCCGGCTGGGTCAGGTTTACCGCCGCGGCGGCCGCATTCATGGTTCCGCGCTCCGCGATTTCCACGGTTGCGCGCAGGTGACGAAGGTTGATGTCGGTCCAGTCCACATTGCCATATTTAGTGAAAACTAATGGCTTGGCCAGATTTCCTTTTTGCCCTTTTCCCCGAACGGGTCCAGCCACCATCCTGTCCCGCGCCGCCCAACCATCAGCTTGGTCCGTGCGCCGCCATGATAAGGAGAAGGTCAGCATGTCCGGCATCGTCGTCCAGAATATCGAACGGGCGGACCTTAGCGTCGTCGACGGCCTCGCCAAATGCGGCGTCGCCACCGTCCATGAAGCGCAGGGCCGCACCGGCCTGCTCGCCTCGTACATGCGCCCGATCTACACCGGCGCGCGCATCGCCGGCAACGCCGTCACCATCTCCGCCGCGCCCGGCGACAATTGGATGGTCCATGTCGCGATCGAGCAGTTGAAGGAAGGCGACGTCCTCCTCCTTGCTCCCACCAGCCCCTGCACCGACGGTTATTTCGGCGACCTGCTCGCCACTTCGGCGCAGGCGCGCGGCTGCCGTGGCCTTATCATCGACGCGGGCGTGCGCGATGTGCGCGACCTCACCCAGATGAACTTCCCGGTCTGGTCGAAGGCGGTCCATGCCCAAGGCACGGTCAAGAACACGATCGGATCGGTCAACGTACCCGTCATCTGCGCCAATGCGCTGGTCAATCCGGGCGACGTGGTGATCGCCGACGATGACGGCGTGTGCATCGTACCACGCGCCGACGCCGCTGCGGTCCTCGAAAAGGCGCAGGCCCGCGAAGCCGCCGAAGAAGCCAAGCGCGTCCGCCTGGCCGCCGGCGAACTCGGTCTGGACATCTACAATATGCGCCCGCGTCTGGAAGAAATGGGCCTGAAATATGTGTGACGAGAGAGTGCATGCAAACCCGTTCGCCCTGAGCCTGTCGAAGGGCTCGGCTGAACGCAGTGAAGCTCTTCGCTCCGCTCAGGTGACGGCTTCGACTTCGCTCAGCCCGAACGGGGGTGGTAAATGAGCGCCCTCCCCTCTGCCCCCGTCCTATGGATGCGCGGCGGCACCTCCAAGGGCGGCTATTTCCTCGCCCAGGACCTGCCCGCCGACACCGCCGCCCGCGACGCCTTCCTGTTGCGCGTCATGGGCTCGCCCGACCCGCGCCAGATCGACGGCATGGGCGGCGCCGATCCGCTGACCAGCAAGGTCGCGGTCGTGAAAAAGTCACAGCGCGACGGCGTCGATGTCGATTATCTCTTCCTCCAGGTCTTCGTCGACAAGGCGGTGGTCAGCGACGCGCAGAATTGCGGCAACATTCTCGCCGGCATCGGCCCCTTCGCGATCGAACGGGGCCTCGTCGCTGCGCAACAGGGCGAAACCCGCGTCGCCATCTTCATGGAAAATACCGGCCAGATCGCCATCGGCACGGTGCAAACCCCCGGCGGCAAAGTCCGCTATGACGGCGATGCGAAGATAGACGGCGTCCCCGGCAGCGCCGCCCCCGTCCCGCTGGAGTTTCGCGACACCGCCGGCTCCTCCTGCGGCGCCCTTCTTCCCACCGGCAACGCCTTCGACGAAGTGGAGGGCGTGCGCGTCACCCTGATCGACAACGGGATGCCCTGCGTCGTCATGAAAGCGGAAGATGTCGGCATCACCGGCTACGAAGACCGTGACACGCTGGACAATGATACGGCGCTGAAAGCCCGGATCGAAAAAATCCGCCTTGCCGTCGGCGAGCGCATGAACCTGGGCGACGTAACCGACAAGTCGGTGCCCAAGATGATGCTGGTCGCCCCGCCCCGCAACGGCGGCGCAGTCACGGTGCGCAGCTTCATCCCGCATCGCGCCCATGCCTCCATCGGCGTGCTTGGCGCGGTCAGCGTCGCTACCGCCTGCCTGGTCGAAGGATCGCCCGCAGCCGAGGTCGCTTCCATTCCCGACGGCAATCGCAAGACGCTCTCGGTCGAACATCCGACCGGCGAAACGACCTGCGTCATGGAACTGGACGATAGCGGCACCGTCACCAGCGCCGCCATGCTGCGCACCGCCCGCAAACTCATGGACGGCATCGTCTTTTCCTGAACGCACTAGTGCCGTTCGCCCTGAGCCTGTCGAAGGGCGGCACTTTTTTTATAAGACAAGCCCTTCGGTATGTTCTGGGCGAACGGAGTTGGAACCAATGACCCGCATCACCTCATGGCATGGCGCGCCCTCCAAGCCGCTCTATACGCCCCCCGCCGGCGCGATCGACGCCCATTGCCATGTCTTCGGCCCGATGGCGGACTTCCCCTTCAGCGCGAAGGCGAAATATCTGCCCGAAGATGCCGGCCCGGACATGTTGTTCGCATTGCGCGACCATCTGGGCTTCGCCCGCAATGTCATCGTCCAGGCGAGCTGCCACGGCACCGACAATAGCGCGACCCTGGACGCCATCGCAAAGGCGAACGGAAAGGCGCGCGGCGTCGCCGTGGTCGATCCGGCCATTTCCGATGCCGATCTCGCCGTCCTCCATGATGGCGGCATCCGCGGCATCCGCTTCAATTTCCTCAAGCGCCTGGTCGACGACGCACCCAAGGACAAGTTCCTCGACGTCGCCAAGCGCCTGCCTGCGGGCTGGCACGTGGTCATCTATTTCGAAGCCGACATCCTCGAAGAACTACGCCCCTTCATGGACGCCATCCCCGTCCCCCTCGTCATCGACCATATGGGCCGCCCCGATGTGACCCAGGGGCCGGACGGCGCCGACATGCAGGCCTTCCGCGCCTTCCTGCAAAGCCGCGACGACATCTGGTTCAAGGCCACCTGCCCCGACCGGCTCGATCCTGCTGGCGATCCCTGGAACGCCTTCGCCGACGCGGTCGCACCGCTGGTCGCCGACTATCAGGACCGCGTCCTGTGGGGCACCGACTGGCCGCACCCCAATATGCAGGACGCTATCCCGGACGACGGCCATCTGGTCGACATGATCCCGCGCATCGCGCCGACCGTCGAACTTCAGCGCAAATTGCTGGTCGACAATCCGATGCGCCTCTATTGGCCGGAAGAATTATAGGTAATTGATATATAATGAAAAGAGCGGCACTTGTGGGCGCCGCTATTTTCATTTCAATTGTCCAACTCGCCGTCTCAGTCGTCAATATTCCGGCGGAAGGTTTCCGGCAGGAACAACAGCCCGATGACCACCGTCGCCGCCGCGATGACGACGGGATACCAGAGTCCGTAATAGATATCCCCGGTCGCGGCGACCATGGCGAAGGCGGTGGTGGGCAGGAAGCCGCCGAACCAGCCATTGCCGATATGATAGGGCAACGACATCGACGTGTAGCGGATGCGGCTGGGGAACAGCTCCACCAGCATCGCCGCGATCGGGCCATAGACCATCGTCACCAGCATCGCGAGCGCCCACAGGATCGCCACGACCGCGACCTTGTTGATCTGCGCGCTGTCCGCCTTGGTAGGATAACCCGCCTGCGCCAGCCCCGCCTTCAACTGGCCCTGAAAAGCGGCGATCGCCGCCGCCTTCTCTGCGCCCGCCAGCGCCTTGGGATCGGGCACGGCCAAGCTGGCGCTGCCGACCTTGACGACCGCCGGGGTGCCCATGGGCGCTTCGACATTGTCGTAGCTGATGCCGGTCTTGGCCATATAGGCCTTGGCGATGTCGCAGCTCGATCCGTCGAACTTGTTCTTGCCCACCGGATCGAACTGGAACGAACATTGCGCCTGGTCGACCAGGATCGTCACCGGCGCGGACGCCTGCGCCGTCGCCAGGGCGGGGTTGGCCGCGCTCGTCAGCGCCCCGAACAGCGGGAAATAGGTGATCGCCGCCAGCGCGCACCCGCCCAGGATGATCGGCTTGCGCCCGATCTTGTCCGACAGCCAGCCAAAGAACACGAAGAAGGGCGTCGCGAGCGCCAGCGCGATGGCGATCAGGATATTGGCCGTTGCCCCATCCACCCGCAGCGTCTTTTCCAGGAAGAACAGCGCATAGAATTGCCCGGCATACCAGACCACCGCCTGCCCCATGACCGCGCCCAGCAGCGCGATGATGACCCAGCGCAGATTGCCCCATTGCCCGAACGCTTCGGTCAGCGGTGCCTTGGACGTCGTGCCCTCCTCCTTCATCTTCTGGAAGACCGGGCTTTCGTTGAGCTGCAAGCGTATCCACATAGACACGCCCAGCAGCAGGATCGAAATCAGGAACGGCAGGCGCCAGCCCCACGCGGCGAATGCTTCCTCGCCTAGCGCAAAGCGGAAACCGATCACCACCAGCAACGCCGCGAACAGGCCGAAGGTCGCGGTCGTCTGGATCCAGCTTGTATAAAGCCCGCGCTTCCCCTCCGGCGCATGTTCCGCGACATAGGTCGCCGCCCCGCCATATTCCCCGCCCAGCGCCAGCCCCTGCGCCAGCCGCATGATGAGCAGGATGATGGGGGCCGCCACGCCGATGCTGGCATAGCTAGGGAGCAGGCCGACCGCGAAGGTCGACAGGCCCATGATCCCCATGGTGACGAGAAAGGTGTTCTTGCGCCCGACCATATCGCCGACCCGCCCGAACACCAAAGCGCCGAACGGCCGCACCGCAAAGCCCGCCGCGAACGCCGCCAGCGCAAAAATGAAGCCGGTCGTCTCGTTCACGCCGGAGAAGAACTGGGCGCTGATATACGTGGCCAGCAGCCCGTAGAGATAGAAATCATACCATTCGAACACCGTCCCCAATGAGGACGCCGCGATGACGAGTTTCTCGTTCTGGCTCGCCGCATGATGTTTCGGCTGACCGTCGTCACAGGTCGTCGCCATAAGCCCCTCTCCTTTCAAAAGCGATTTCCCGTCAGGTGAAATCGCGTAAACCTAAGTCAGAATGTATATTTGGCCGCCACCTCAAGCCGGTCCATCTGGCCCTTGAGGCCGCTGACGACGTTCCGCTGAGCATGGCGATATTCGATGCCGAGGTCGAGATGCTTGACCGGCGACCAGAACAGGTTGCCGGCAAGGCTGTAAGCCGTCCGGTCCGCCAACCCTGGCACCGCAAAATCGGACGGATAGATAGCGCGATGGTAGCCCGCCATGAAGGTGGAGCGCAGACCGTCGCTCCAGCCCAGTTTCACCGCGGCATAGCCCGACAGATTCTTGACCAGCGCCAGCCTGCCGGCCTGTCCCGGATCATGGACCGCGTCGGCCACCGCACCCAGTCCCAGATAGCGGCCGATTCCCCGGCCATAGGTCGCCAGAACGCGCAGATCATGCCGCCCCTGCGGTCCGAAATCGATCCGCGCCCCGCCGCTGACGCCCCAGCCCATCGCCCTGTCATCCTGCGCGCCGCCCTGCCCCTCGCCGGTCACCGACAGCATACGAATCAGCCCGGCGACATGCCATTCCAGCGCCTTGCTCTTATAGGCCAGCTTCGCCACCAGATCGGGCATCCGGTCATTGTCATGGTCGACCAGCGCCGCAGCCACCGACGTCACCGTTTCGGTCTGCGGATTTTCCGCCGCCAGATAGAGCGACAGATTATCGCCCAGAGGCTGGCGATATTGCGCGATCAACTGGCGCACGAAGACCGTACCCTCCATCGGCCCGACATAGTCGGTGGTTTCGGGCAGCAGCACCGGATTCTGGAACGTCGTCCATTCCTGCCCCAGCAACCAGTTGCCATAGGTGAAGAAGGCGCGGCGCAGCGTCGGCGTATAGGGATTGGTCGCCCTTTGCGCCCCGACCGGCGCCGTGGCCAGTCCGAAGTCGAACTCGATATGACTCTTGAGCGCCTTTGCGCCCACCACCGTATCCGTCTCGAAGAACAAGCGGCTCTGCCGCGCATGACCGATCATGTCGCGGCTGCTCCGGCCGCCCACCGGAATCTGCTGCGGCAGGTAGAATTCCTTGCCCAGCGCGCCGCCCGGCACCGCGCCGTCGTCATAACGGGTGGCGCTGCCCACCATCTTGACGAATCCACCGATCCTGAAAGTCGTGCCACCGATCTGGAAGCCCTCCGCTGACTTGCTTTCCAATGCGGCGACACGATCATCGGCCTTTTGGGCAATCTGCGCCGACGCCTGCTGGTCGGTCCGCGCGGCCTGCAACTCGCTTTTCAACGCCGTCACCGCCGCTTCCAGTTGGTTGAGCCGCGCCGCCAGTGCCGCCTCGCTCTGGGTCTGCGCCATAACGCCCGGCCCGGCGACGACGGCGCTCGTCAAAGCGCCGATCGCTGCGCCGCGCTGCCAATATCGAGTGGTCGGCGCCAGCGCCGAACGAGTTCGCGTCATATATCCTCTCCTGCCGGATCGACCCGTCTGTGCGGGGTTGGTGGCGGTCCGGCCCATGTCCCCATCATGCGGAAGGCACCGGGTCGGAGAGAAGGCGGACCATGGTGCCAAAGGCCCTCGACTTTAGTCGAGGATGCCGCCCCCGCCCTCATGCGTTAGGCTAGGTCGAAAGAGCTTGGAGAGGTTCTCACCATATGAGCGAAACGCTATACCCCGTCCCTGCCGCCCTGGCTGCCGACGCCCGCATCACCGCATCGACTGCCGCCGCCATGCATGCGCTGGCCGCGTCCGATCCCGACACATTCTGGCGGCAACAGGCACAGCGGCTCGACTGGATAACGCCCTTCACCAAAGTCGACGAGAGCAGCTTCAATGAATCCGATTTCGGCATTAGCTGGTTCGCCGACGGCCAGCTCAACGTCAGCGCCAACTGCATCGACCGCCATCTGGAGACACGCGGCGATCAGCCCGCGATCATCTGGGAAGGGGATGATCCCGCCGACAGCCGCGTCATCACCTACGCCCAGATGCATGAGGAAGTCTGCCGCTTCGCCCATGTGCTCAAAAGCCATGGCGTCCGGCGCGGCGACCGGGTCACCCTCTATCTGCCGATGATCCCCGAAGCCGCCTTCGCCATGCTGGCCTGCACCCGCATCGGCGCGGTTCATTCGATCGTCTTCGCCGGCTTCTCCCCCGACAGCCTCGCCAGCCGCATTCGCGACTGCGACTCCCGCCTGGTCGTCACCGCCGACGAAGGGCTGCGCGGCGGCAAGCGGGTGGCGCTCAAGGCCAATGTCGATGCTGCGCTCGCCCATTGCAGTTCGGTCGAAAAGGTCATCGTCGTCCAGCGCACCGGCGCCGACGTCAATATGGTGGAAGGCCGCGATCTCTTCTACGGCCCCGCCCGCGACGCCGCCGCCACCGACCATGCGCCCGAAGCCATGGGCGCCGAAGACCCGCTCTTCATCCTCTACACCTCCGGCTCCACCGGCACGCCCAAGGGGGTGTTGCACACGACCGGCGGCTATCTGCTCTGGGCGTCGATGACGCATGAACATGTGTTCGACTATCGCCCCGGCGAGGTCTATTGGTGCACCGCCGACATCGGCTGGGTCACCGGCCACAGCTATGTCGTCTACGGTCCGCTCGCCAATGGCGCGACCACCCTGATGTTCGAAGGCGTCCCCAACTATCCGGACCATAGCCGCTTCTGGCAGGTATGCGACAAGTGGAACGTGTCGATATTCTACACCGCCCCCACTGCGCTCCGCGCGCTGATGCGCGAAGGCGACGCCTATGTGCAGGCGGCCGGCCGCGCGTCCCTCCGCATCCTGGGCAGCGTCGGCGAACCGATCAATCCCGAAGCCTGGGAATGGTATCATCGCGTCGTCGGCGAAGGCCGCTGCCCGATCGTCGACACCTGGTGGCAGACGGAAACCGGCGGCATATTGATCGCCCCCCTGCCCGGCGCGACCGACCTGAAGCCCGGCTCCGCCACGACGCCGCTGTTCGGCGTCCACCCCCTGCTGGTCGATGCCGAAGGCAAGGAGCTGGCGGGCGCGACGGAAGGCAATCTCTGCATCGCCAAAAGCTGGCCGGGCCAGATGCGCACCGTCTATGGCGACCATGCGCGTTTCTTCCAGACCTATTTCACCACCTATCCGGGCCGCTATTTCACCGGCGACGGCGCCCGTCGCGACGCGGACGGCTATTATTGGATCACCGGGCGGGTGGATGACGTCATCAACGTGTCGGGGCACCGTATGGGCACGGCGGAGGTCGAAAGCGCGCTGGTCGCCCATGCCAAGGTCGCCGAAGCCGCCGTCGTGGGGATGCCGCACCTGATCAAGGGCCAGGGCATCTATGCCTATGTGACGCTCAACGCGAACGAGGAGCCGTCGGACGAATTGCGCAAGCTGCTGGTCGCCTGGGTCCGCAACGAAATCGGACCGATCGCCACGCCCGACATCATCCAGTTCGCCCCAGGGCTGCCCAAGACCCGATCGGGCAAGATCATGCGCCGCATCCTGCGCAAGATCGCGGAAGGGGAAACCGGCGCATTGGGCGATATATCGACTCTGGCCGATCCGTCAGTGGTCGACAAGCTGATCGCCGACAGCCAACTCGCCAACGCCTGATCGAAAGAACTTGCCCCGCTCGGGGCAAGTCCCTATTCCGGGCGGTGGCAGATCGGCCAGATGGCCGCTCGGAGAGGAACCCGACGCTGACGACAAACGGCGCGATATTGGTGGCGGACGATCATCCGCTCTTTCGTCAGGCCCTGGTCATGGCGGTGGAAGCGGTCGCGCCCCAGGCCCGCATCATCGAAGCCGCGACGCTGGACCGCGCCGTCGAGGTGTCAAGCGCGACCAGCGACCTGCTGCTCGTCCTGCTCGACCTCAAAATGCCTGGATCGGCCGGATTTTCGGGCGTCGCCCTGCTCCATGCCGAACGCCCCTCCGTCCCCATTCTCGTCATCTCCAGCGCGGAGGCGCAGATCGCCTCGCCCGAAGCCCGCCGCTATGGCGCGGTCGGCTTCATCGGCAAGGACCAGCCGCTATCGGTCATGGAGGAAGCGATCGCCGCGGCGCTCGGCGGCCAAAGCCCGCCGTCCCTGCCCGCCGGCGAAACGGACGCCATGGCCGACAAGGTCGCCGCGCTTACCCCCACCCAGTTGCGCGTCCTGCTGGGCGTGCTCGATGGTCGTCTCAACAAGCAGATCGCCTTTGATCTGGGCGTCGCGGAATCCACGATCAAGTCGCACATGACCACGATCCTCGCCAAACTGGGCGTGCAAAACCGCACCCAGGCAGCGCTGGCCGCGCGCGCGCTGGGTCTGGGTGCGGGCCGGTAGCGCCTCCATTCCCGTTCACCCCTTCTTCTTTATGGCGTCAAAGACAGGCGTTGCCGTCTATGTCGCGCACCAAGTCGCTCGGCGCGGTCTTTGACAGGACCGTTCATACTGAACCTGGTCCGTCCTGTCCCAGACCGGCGATCCACTGGTCCAGCACCGCCCCGCCCAGCGGCTTGGCCAATATCGCAATGCCCCGCTCCCGCGCCCGCTCCAGCATATGTACGCCCTGCTCCGCCGTCACCAGCGCTACCTGCAGATGCCGGCGCTGTCCGCGCAGCGCCTCGATCAGCGCGATCCCGTCACGCTCGTCGCCCAACGCAAAATCCACCAGCGCGCCGTCAAGCGTCCCGGTCACGGCCAGCGCCTCGCCATATCCCGATGCCGTCATGCATGTGTGGCCCATGGCCTCCAGGGCAGCGCGCATAGCCGCGCGATTGGCGCTGTCGTCATCCACTACCAGCAGCCGCAGGCACTTCGTTTCCCGCGTCACCGCTCCCTCGGGCGGCAATGGCCTCGCGTCTACTGCCTCGATCCGCGGCAGGCCGATCGCAAAACAGCTCCCCCTGCCCTCCTGCGACCACACGCCCACCTTCGCGCCGATCAGCGCGGCGGAGCGCTCCACGATCGCCAGCCCCAGGCCGATGCCATTCTCGCTCCCACGCCCCAGCCGCTCGAATTCGCGGAAGATGATGTCCAGCTTGTCGGGCGCGATGCCGATGCCGCTGTCGCGCACCTCGATCCGCATATGCCCGCCGCGCCGCCGCGCCGCGACGACGATGCCGCCTCGTTCGGTATAGCGGATCGCGTTGCTTACGAAATTCTGGACGATCGACCGCAGCAGCGACCGGTCCGTCTCCACCCAGCCATCCCCTGCCCCCACACGCAGCGACAGCCCCTTCTCTGCCGCCAATGGCCGCAGGCTTTCGACCACATCGACCAGTATCGTCCGCGCGGCGAAACGAGTCGGTTGCGGCGTGATCCCGCCCGCGTCCAGCTTCGATATGTCGAGCAGCGCGCGCAACAGGTCGTTGGCGGCCTCGATCGATCGGTCGAGCCGCGCCAGCATCGCCTGTTCCGGCTCGTCCAGCCGTCGGCGCAACGCGGCGGAAAAGAGCATCGCGGCATGGAGCGGCTGCAACAGGTCATGGCTCGCCGCCGCCAGGAATCGCGTCTTGTCCGCCATCGCCGCCGCCAGCTGCGCATTGACGTCGGACAGTTGCGCCGTCCGCCGCGCTACCGCCCGTTCCAGATCGCGCCGCGCCGTCTCGGTCGCGGCCCGGGCCTGCGCCTCGATCGTGATGTCGGTGAAGCTCATGACATAGCCACCATCGGGCATCGCCCCGCCGACCGTCTTGATGACGCGACCATCGGTGCGGTGCCGCTCGAAACTATGCGGCTTGCGGCTGCGCATGTGACCGAGGCGCCGGGTGACATGATCTTCCACCTCGCCGGGACCGCAATCGCCCCGTTCTGCATTGAAGCGGATCAGCTCTGCGACCGGCACCCCCACTCTTATCATTCCATGTTCGTAACGAAATAGGTCGAGATAGCGGCTGTTCCACGCCACCAGCCGGAGATCGCGGTCTATCACGCTGACGCCGACATCGATATTTTCCAACGTCGCGGCAAGCAGACCCTGCGAGAAATGCAGCGACTGGCCTGACGCATCCAGCATCTGCGCCACGTCGGCAAAGCCCATGCCCTGTCCTGAAATGGCCGATGCCATGATCGCGCGGGCGGAGGACGCCCCCACTACGCTGCCGATCAACCGTTCGGCCGCGCGCGCGCTGCTGCGATCGATCGGCCGTTCTTCCAGATGCTGGCCGCCAAAGGCGTCGGCGACCGCTTCGCTCCCGACGAAGCGCGTCACGAGGTCGCCCAGCGCCGCCATCGTCCCGATCGGTGCGATACCCCGCTGCCGGACCAAGGCGGCGGCGCTCACCCCGCGCGCGGACACGAACATATAGGCCAGGAGATTGCCACCCAGGCTGATGACCGTGCCAAGCGTGACTGCGTTCACGCCGTTCCAGCGGTCGAGCCAGTTGGGCAGCAGATCTACGGCCGGCAGGAACAATGTTCCCATCCAGATCGCAAAGCCGGTCGCCAACCCGGCCCCGCCCGCCATCGCGTCATTGTGGGGCCGATAGACGGCGAAGATCAGCGCGGGCGCGCATTGCGCGATCGCGACGAAAGCGATCAGCCCGACCGAAGCGAGCCGGGTCGTCGACGGCGTCGCCATGGCGTAGAGGGTGGCGGCGACGACCAGCGCGACAATCGCGCTGCGCCTTATCCACAGCAGTCGTTCGCCCATATGCGCACGGCCCGTGGCGCGACGCAGCAGGATCGGCGCGAACAGGTCATTGGAGATCATGCTGGAGATCGCGACGACTTCCGTCACCACCATCGCCATCGCCGCCGAGAGGCCACCGAAGAAGACCAGCAGCGCAAGCCCCGGAAAATCGAAATGCTGCGGCAGGCTGAGGACGAACAGATCCGGCGCGCTTCCTTCGCCTAACAGGGCCAGGCCCGCGGCAGCGATCGGCAACACCGCCAGCACCGTCACCAGCAGATAGGCGATGAACCCCCAGCGCGCGCGCAATATGTCGTCGACTCCCCGCGCCTCCATGATGCTGACGAAGAAGTGCCGCGGCATGCAGATGATCGTGAGCATCGACAGCAGCGTCGTGACGATGAAATCGCCATCCAGCCGCCCCGGCGAAAAGCCGCTGCGAAAGACGGCGATCCCCGTTCCCACTTGCGCTGTCGGAATCCTCCACAGCAGCCATCCGGCCAGACCTGCCACCAGCAACAGCGCCACGAGTTTCAACACCGACTCCGTCGCCACCGCGAACAGGATCGCCTCATTCTGCCCCGCCACCTGATAGCGGCGCGCGCCGAACAGGATCGCGAACAGCGCCAGCCCGGCCGACGCGCCGATCAGTGGCGCCGTGCTCTCGGGCGTATGCGACACCAGCGCAAAGCTGAAGGCGACCGACCGCAATTGCAGCGCGACATAGGGAATGGTGCCGAACAGCAGGATGATCGTGACCAGCGCCGCGATCGCGCGGCTCTTGCCGAAGCGAGACCCGATGAAGTCGGAGATCGAAGTTGCGCCGTCACGATGCACCTCGACATGCAGCCGGCGCAGGAAACGCCCGCCCAGCGCCATCACCAGCGCCGGTCCGAGATAGATGGGCAGATAGTCCCACCCGCCCGTCGCCGCACTCCCGACCGCACCGAAATAGGTCCAGCTGGTGCAATAGACGGCCAGCGCCAGCCCATAGGCATGGATACGCCAGCGCGATCCGCTCAACCGGGCGCGATAGCGGTGGGCCAATGCAGCGCCGCCGAACAGCAGCGCGGCATAGAGAATGGCCAAAAGGATGGCGATGGACATGCCCCGGCATAGGCGGGTCGGGCGCCTGCGCCAATCTGTTCGAAAGATGGAGGATTGGCGATCGCCCCGATCGAATGTAGGACTGGACTAGCCTAAACGCCATTATCGTTTAATATATTGGGCTATATAACTGATTTACATCAATATATTATGGATATCGATATTTATGGATGAATCGTCGTCTGACAGATATCTCCAACATGGGATGGAGAGCGATACCCCTCTTCTATCCCTTTATGCCGACGCCCAGGCTGCGCTGGCGCGGATCGAGGAGAGACGGCGGCTCAGTCCGGTACGCCGCCCTTGGAAGATACGATGCTTCATTGCCGAACGCCAGGCCCTGGCGTGGATCGACTCCACATCGGTTGAGGCAAACGCATTCACCGTCGATGGCCGTGGCAGCATCGGCGGCGCACCCTTCGATCTTACCCATTGGCGGCAGGCCGTCGGCGCGCCGGTGGCGCTCGACACGCTACGCACCGACAGCATCGGCCTGCTCGATTGGCTGGGCGTGGATGATGCGCCCGCTAGCGCCGGCCGATGGGCGACGCCCGGCCTGTCGATCGCGGACATTCGGCCGCGCGTGGCGCAATGGCAGGCGGAAGCGGCCGCCTTGCCCCCCGCCCCTCCCCTGATCCATGGCGCCCATCTGGCGCTGGCATGGCGGCGACGCGCGCCGATCGGTCGAGGGGATGTTGTCGCCAGTTTCCTGATCGGTGATCGCAACGGTCCGGGCCGGTGGGATGCATCCTTCGGCGGCCTCGTTGCGCTGGGCTTTCAAGTCAGCGGCGCCGCCTGGAAAATCGCTGGGCAG
Source organism: Sphingomonas bisphenolicum (assembly GCF_024349785.1). NCBI lineage: Bacteria > Pseudomonadati > Pseudomonadota > Alphaproteobacteria > Sphingomonadales > Sphingomonadaceae > Sphingomonas > Sphingomonas bisphenolicum. The sequence goes on along the minus strand of NZ_AP018818.1, from coordinate 826,550 downwards.
TCCCAACTGGACCGCCTTTGGCTCCAGGCCATTGCGCTGGGCGCCCGGAACCATCTCGATCAGGAAGCGCGACTGCGTATCTATGCTGAGCGAGCTGCGACCTATATCGCATCACGCCGTCGGCCCGGTCGCCTGAAGGAGGTGCTGATGCTTGCGATGTCGCGGCCCGTCGTCAGCAGCACGCTCGTCACCCGCCAACTCGGCGTGACCTCGGCCGGGGCGATCAAATTGCTGAGCATCGCGACCGACGCCGGACTGCTCGTGGAGCGCACGGGGCAGAGCAGCTACCGCCATTATGCCATCCCGGTGACCCATATTCGCCACCCTGCAGCATCGCCGGATCCGCTGGCCGATCCGCAAGCCGTGGATCTTTGGTCGGACGTCTGAAAAAACGACCTCGCCAGAAGCCCGCTGAGCGCCATTTGCAGCCATAGGCATAGGATTATATGCCGGAAGCGGAATCGCGCCCAGAGCCGCTCCTACGGCCACCATTCGAAGTTTCCGTTTTTGTTCTCCATCCGAGCCGAATTCTAGATGGCGTGGGCGGTCGTCACCAAATATACAGGCTGCCTCCACCCCCGGGACGGTTTCGATTCGCAGTCCAATTTCGGGAACGTTCGATCCCGCTCGACGGATCGATGCGGCGGCAGGTTGCTGCTCGATCGACGGTACCCATATCCAGAAACACGTCGGAACGCCATGTCGGGGCATGATGAACATCTGTCACTTAGGACAGACCCATATTCATGCCTGGCAAGTTCGTAAAATGTCGATCCCATCGGAAACGCTCGGACAGGGAAGGGGCCTTCTCGCGTGCGTATCAATCGACCATCGTGTTTTCAGAATCACGGGCAGATCGATGATCGCATCAACGCGCCTTTGTCCGGCTGGTGTTTAGCCTTATGCCAGGACGCACGCTTTTCCTCGGATTATTGATCCAGGTCGACCCCGGCAGGCCAATGCGCCGCCACACCGTTGGAGGATCAAATGAGAAGAATATATGATTCTGAAAACACGTTGACGGGCGACAATCAGGAACGCAGCTTATATTTGTTGCGCCGATGATGTTCCTTTACGAAGCCGTAGAACCGCTTCGAATAATTGCGTGGCAGTTCATGCGGATTGGCGCCGAGAAAGGCATCGAAACGCCGCATCAACTCGTCATAGTCCCAGCCGGGGAAATCGCTGCGGATCGCCGCATGAACCTCGGCGTCCAATATCTCGCCGGCACGTCCGCTCGCAGTCGCTGCGCGACGCGCCTTGCTTTTGTCCGCACCGGGGCTGCGCAATTCGCCAGCCGCCTGTGCGATCAGCCTCATGGCTTGGCGGGGATCGATCATCTCATCGCCGTCGCCCGTATCGGGCGCAGGCGGGGAGGGGAGGGGACCGTTGCGTCCCGTACGGAGCCGTTCCGTCATATGTCGGCGCATCACCATCCGCATCTTGGGCTTCGTGCTATCGGGATTGACGACTTCCAGGCTTATGTCCGGCAATTCGTTCGCGCGAGCGAGGTCGAGCAGCTTGCGCTTGAACACCGGATAGCTGCTCTCACTGCCACTCTTCTGGTGCAAGGTTTCGAAGCCGATGACGAAGCCGTCGGCGCCGTTGCCGCCGGCATGTTTGCGCGACGCACGATAGAGCCACTTGCCCAGCCCACTGGTGATCTCGAAATAGAGCGGTGATATGGCCAGCACATTGCGCTTGTCCATCACCCCGTCGAAGAACCATTTGGACAGGGTGATTTCCATACCCAGCGATCGTTCCGTCCGCTCGTCAACCAGGTGGGTATAGCTGTCGATCCAGGAGAAGGTCGTTTCCCGGCTCTTGGCGCTGGCCCGGATATTGGTCTTGATCGTCGTCGCCTGCAATCGGTCGAGGGCACTCACCAACCGCTCATAGGCCCGGCCGCTGGTGCCCCAACAGATGCGCTTGAGCAGGTCGCCGGGCTGAAGGCGAATGACGGGCGACAGATCATTCAGTCCCCGCTCGCGCAGCTCGTTCAGATGCGACGCCAGATAGATCATGATATCCGCGTCCCAGATCGTCGCCATGCCGTAGGTCGGATTGGCCGAGACATGGACGGTCACCGACTTGTCGGGACTGACATATTCGATCGGCTTCACCCGCTTGCGCTTCGACAGGCTGAAGAAGGGACGCTGCATCGTCTCTTGATAATCACGCAGCGAAATATCGCTGAAATCAGGCAGGGTGAAGAACATTTCGAACTGGACCTTGCGCTCCTTCAGCGCCGTCTTGAGTTCGCCCTCATTCCCCACTATGCCATCCCGTTCCCGCTGTCCCCCCGGGGGGAAATTAATATAACATTCTGAAATATAAAGATTATTCCTCTATTTTCAGCTTTTCGTCCGCTTATGGTCAGCTCGTCAGCGTCGTTTCGCATTGCGGATGCGCGCCGCGTCGATCACCGGACGCAACGCTTCCAATATCGCATCGGTCGACAGATCGGATGGCGTCAGCGACAACGTCAATATCTTCTGCTGATCCTTCACCACCTCGCCGATCGCCTTGCCATTGCCGGCCGCGATGGACGCCTTTTGCACGCGGCCCTTCACGGTCACGGCCTTGAGCAACCGTCCCATCACTTCGACGCCGCTGATCGGCTGCTCATCCCCCGATCGACGGAAGCTCTGCTCGGACGCGATCTGATCAGCCGCGGCCTCCAGCTTCGTCCGGCTTGCCGGATCGCGCAGCAGCGGCAGAAGCTTCTCGCCATATTTGGCCTGCAAATCCATCGGCGAATGGAAGGCGCTCACCAGGAAGGGCGGGATGTCCGTCAGCGCAATATAGCGCGATAGCTGCGACTTGGAGATTTTCAGCCGCTCGGCCATCCGCAACTGGACGCCGCCATAGAAGCGATCGACCGCCGCCTTATAATTCAGGCCACGTTCCAGGTCGGAAATATCCTCCCGCTCGCGATTTTCTATATCCGCGAGGCGGAAGGCCGCTTCATCGTCCAGATCCTCGATGATCGCGATCAAATCGATATCGGGATAATGATTGCTGTTGAGCCAGCTGATCGCCCAGTGCCGCCGCGTTCCCGTGACCAGCTCATAGGGCAGGGGGCCGTTGGGCGTGCGCCGCACCACCGCGGGAATACGGTTGCCGCCTTCCGCCAGAATCGAATCGATCAGGCTGCGCAGACGATGTTCGTCCAGCAGCGTGTAGTCGCGCGCATTGCCCGGCCAGATCGAACATTCCGCCGGCTTCAACCTTATGGTCGGCCGCTTCACGATCCGCGCCGCCTCACCGAAGGCTTCCAGCCGCTTGTTGGTGAAATTGACGCGCCCTGCCGCTGCCGCTGTGGCGTCCGCTTCGGTAGGAGCGAGCGGAGTCGGTTCATTGGCGACGGCGGCCAGCGCTTCGCTGATCAGGGACCGCCGGCTCATGCCGCCACACTCACGCCAGCGTCGGTGCCGGTCAGGCTGGTAGACGACCATTGCTGGCGAATCTGCTGTTCGACTTCACCGAACACGGCATCCAGATTGTCGCGACATCGCGTATAGGTCTGGTGCGAGGCCGACGGCTTGGATTCATAGATGGAGCGGAACGCCTGCGTCGCATTCTTGATTTCTTCCGACGCGAGGATCGGTTGTCCCAGCAGCAGCCCGGCATAAGTGGCCTGCATGATCCGCCACATGTCGTTCTCGCCAGGCTTGCTGGGGGAAAAGGTCGAACAGACCACGCGGATGAAGCCGTAATTGACCGGTGTGCCATTTTGCTCCAGGATTTCGATATTGTCCGCGATCGTGTCCATGAAATGGATGGTCGACAGATAATCGAGCTGGCGCGCCGGCACCGGGATCAGCAATCCGGTCGCGGCGGCCATAACGTTGAGGCCGAGGAAGCCCATGGCTGGCGGCGGATCGAGCAGGATGACGTCGAAATCCTTGGTCACGCTGGCGATGCCGATGCGCAGCGCCTGGAGACTCTCACGCACGGCCTGCCCGCCTTCGCGCAGAGTCGAGGTCAAATCCCATTCTGCATCCTGCAATCCCAGGCTGGACGGCACGATCTTGATCGTCGGCCAGGGCGTGTCGCGGATGGTTTCGGCGAAGTTGCTGAAGGTGCTGCGCGGGGACAGAAACGCGCCTAGCGTCTGGTCGTCGTCGATCAGCGTTTCGGGCTGGATGTCGAACATGGTTGTAGTCGATGCCTGCGGATCGCAGTCGATCACCAGCACGCGATAGCCATGCAGCGCGAGATAATCGGCCAGATGCTTGGTGATCGTGCTCTTGCCGACGCCGCCCTTGAAATTCTGCACCGCCAGCACGACCGCATCCTCGTCCGGCTGCTTGCCGACATGGATGCCCAGCGCTTCGCGGATCTGGGTCAGGTCTTCCAGCGTATAGAAGCGGCGGCCATTGGGCAGTTGCTTGGGCTGCGGCAGGCGCCCCTTGGCTTCCGCCTTGGCCAGGGCCTCCGGCGTGCGCCCGATCAGCTCCGCGGCCACAGTGGGGCCGAAGGTGATATCGAGGGTCTTGTGCGCATCGGGACGGAACACGATCGTCTTAATATGATCCCGCATTTGCTGGCAAGCGGTCGTGACGTTGCGCAGCGTGTTCACGGTAAACGACATGGCGCCCCTCATACCCGAATCATGACGATAAATTGGTTCGCGTTTTATGCGCTCAATTTCTCGTCAAAGTCAAACCCGGGAGAGAGTATGGCGAAGGAAGCGTCCTCCCTCTGCTGCGGTGCATCAAAAGACAACCATGGGCCATGCCGCAAGGGAAACGGATTGGAGCCAGCTGGCAGCCATCAAACCTCTAACCATAGGGTTGGCCTTGGGGTAACGCGGCTTTAGGGATTTTATTGAGGGATTAGAGGGGTTAGCCGCTCGGTTCGGATCAAAAAAGCCGTTAAATGATACGAGTCGGGGACAAGCCGTGCAATCCGATCACACGTTGATGACAGTCCGATAACACGCTGCAAGGATTCTGAAAGCACGATCAATTGGCTGTGATAGCACGTTGGCGTACGCCTCGATCTCAAGGATTCTTGACTGCCTTGGCGCTATCCTGCGCGCCGATATCCATCATCGCCGGCGTGTCGGGATCGTAACGACGCCAGCGCGGCAGACCGGCGCCATTGGGATCGCCCGTGCGGACGAAATTCACCAGATAGTGGCTGGCGATTCGCCCTATCCCCCGATCGGCCTCCGTCGTCGCGGTCCCATATTTTACCGCGACCGTATCGAAGAAATAGGGGATTTCGCTGGCATGGCCCGCGCCTTTCGTCTCCGCGTTCCGCAGCGCCTGTGCGACATAGGAAAAGCGGTAAGGATAGGTCGGCACGCCTTGTTGCGCGAACATCCGCGCCATCGTGCGGGCGCCCGCCACCATCGGCCCGGTCGGCCCGCCAATATCGTCGCTGGTTGCGCCGATCATCACCGGCACTTTGGCGAAGCGGCCCGCTCGATAGGCAGCCAGGCTGTCGACCGCGACCCGGCCGTCGGCGATCGGACTGCTATGGGTGCGCGGGCCGGGCGCAAACAGCGCGGCCAGATTCAGCCCGTCGACCACGGCATCTGCGGGAAGCGCCCGTAACTGCGCCAGCGCCTGCGGGTCGTCGGGCGCGATGCCCTTCTCCTGCCCGAACGCAGCGCCGATCGCTTCGGCCCCCGCCAGCGTGGCGTCGCCCATCGGCATCGGACCACCCGACTGGATCACCGCCTTGTGGAACAGCCCCTGCGCCATCGGCGACGTCAACAGCGCATGGACCGACATGCCGCCCGCGCTTTCGCCGATGATAGTGACATTGGCCGGGTCGCCGCCGAACGCCGCGATATTGTCCCGCACCCAGCGCAGCGCCGCGATCTGGTCCATATAGCCATAATTGGCCTGTCGTCCGCCATCTGCATCCGCTCTGGTCAGCGCGGGATGAGCGAAGGTGCCGAAGCGGCCGAGCCGATAGTTGAAGCTCACCACCATGATGCCCTGCCGCGCCAGCGCCGCCCCCGCATAGGTCGGCGGCGACGACCCGCCATTGACGAAGCCTCCGCCATAGATCCACACCATCACCGGCAGCTTGGCGCTCCGCCCCTGCGGCTTCCACAAATTCATAAAAAGGCAATCCTCCGCCGGTGGCGTGCCGAGCGGCGCGGCGTCGCTGGGGAAGGGGAGCTGCATACAGTCATGGCCATAGCGGCTGGCGTCGCGCACGCCCTGCCAGCGCTTGACCGGCTGGGGCGCACGCCAGCGCAGGTCGCCCACCGGCGGCGCAGCGAAGGGAATGCCCTTGAAGGCGACAACGCCCTCTTCGTTCACCCCGCGCAACGCGCCATCCGCGATGGCGACGACTGGCGCCATGTCCGACCGCGCGCTGGCGACAGGCGCCGTCAGGGCAGCGGCCAACAGCACGACTCGCAAGGGCAAAGCCATTTCTATTCTCCCGTCCTTCAGGGCAGCGGCAGCGTCACCACCCGTTCCGCGCGCGCCGACAACAACGCCGCCTCGATGACTTCCTGCACCGCCACTGCCTCGTCCAGCGAAATCGGCGGCGCGCTCCCAGTCGCCCATGACTCGGCCATCTGCCGATAAAATTGTTCCTGGCATCCCCTCGCCGCCGGACGCAGCGCCATCCCGCCGGCACCGTCATGCACTTCGACCGGATCGGTGTCGATGCCCCATCCGGCATCATCCGGCCGCATCCCGGCGATCAACTGCCCCTCCTGCGGATCGAGCCGCCGTTTGATCAGCGATCCCTTGTCCCCATGCACGGCGAAACGCGGACTGCCGCCGCCCGCGGCATCGGGCGCATGCAGGCTGGCGTGCAGGACGACCCGCATTCCGTCATAGCGCAACACCACTTGCGCCCAATCGTCCGCGACCGATCCAGGGCGCAGCGCCACGATGTCGGCGCTCACCGCCAGCGGACGCCCGAACAGCGCCAGCGCCTGATCGACCAGATGCGGCCCCAGGTCGAACCATACGCCCGATCCGGCCGACCCATCCTCGCGCCAGCGATCCCGCACCTCCGGCCGAAAACGGTCGAAATGGGATTCGCAATGCGTCACCCGCCCGATCGCGCCCTCTTCTATGGCGGCCCGGACGCTCAGATAGTCGCTGTCGAACCGGCGATTGTGAAACACCGCCAATTGCCGCCCGCTCGTCCGGGCCAGCGCCGCCAGCGCGCGCGCCTCGGCCAGCGACAGGGCGAAGGGCTTGTCCACCACCACATGCTTGCCCGCCCGCAGCGCATCCGCTGCAATCGCGGCATGTGTTGCACTCGGTGTAGCAACCACCACCGCTTGTATCGACGGGTCGGCCAGCAACGCGCCCGTCGTCGCCACGCAACGGATCGCCGGGTCGAGCGCCGCGACCTCTTCCGCCCGGCTGGTGACGATCGCCGCCAGTTCCAGCGCGGGCGCGGCGCGGATCAGGGGCACATGAAAGACGCGCCCCGCCATGCCATAGCCGATCAGGCCGACCCTGATCCGCTCCGTCACGATGGCAATGCCCCGGCAACCACCGGCGCCAGCTTGCCGACGATGACGGTTACGCCCTTGTCATTGGGGTGGATGCCGTCGGGCAGTTGCAGCGCCCGGTCGCCGATCACCCCGTCCAGCATGAAGGGATAAAGCGTCGCATCATATTTGCGCGCCAGATCGGGGAAAATGGGGTTGAATGCTGCGGCATAGTCCGGCCCCATATTGGGCGACGCCATCATGCCCGTCAGCAGCACCGGGATGCCGCGCTTCTTCAGTTCCGCCAGGATCGCGTCCAGATTGGTCCGCGTCTCGGCGGGAGCAAGCCCGCGCAGCATATCGTTGCCGCCCAGGCCGACCAGCACCAGGTCGGGCTGGCGCGGCAGGCCGTCGAGCGTGAAGGCCAGCCGCGTGAGGCCCGCCGCGGTCGTGTCGCCCGACACGCCGGCATTGACCACCCGCGCCTTCACCCCGCGCGCTTTGAGCGCCGCTTCCAGCACCGGGGCCAATCCCTTGCCCTGATCCAGATTATAGCCGGCATAAAGGCTGTCGCCGAACGCGACGATCAGCCGCTCATCGGCAGCCGGTGTCGCCGCGGCGGCGGCATTGGCGACCGGCTGGTCGTTACCCGCCGGGGGCGGGACTGGTGTTTTGTCCGAACAGGCCACCGCCAGTTGGACAAACAACGCCAACGCCCCATATTGCATCCACCTGCCCGCCAAGGAGCGCTCCTTCTTCATGCATTTGCCCATCGATCCCGCCACTATCGCGATCCGCGCGCAGGATGTCACCCTTTCGCTTGGAACGCGCGATGCGCCGGTGGCGATCCTCAAGGGTGTCGATCTCACCATCTTGCGCGGCGAAAGCCTGGCGATCCTGGGCGCATCAGGATCGGGCAAAAGCTCGCTGATGGCGGTGCTGTCGGGCCTCGAACGCGCCAGCGGCGGCAGCGTCAGCGTGGGCGGCGTCGATTTCGGTGCGCTGGACGAAGATGCGCTGGCCCGCGCCCGGCGCGGCCGCATCGGCATCATCCTGCAAAGCTTCCATCTGCTCCCCACCATGACGGCGCATGAAAATGTCGCCGTGCCGCTGGAACTGGCGGGCCATGCCGATGCCTTCGATCGCGCAGCCGACGAATTGCGCGCCGTGGGCCTCGGCCACCGGCTGGACCATTATCCCGCGCAACTGTCGGGCGGTGAGCAGCAGCGCGTCGCCATCGCCCGCGCCGTCGCGCCGCGCCCGACCCTGCTCTTCGCCGACGAGCCGACCGGCAATCTCGACGCCACCACCGGCGCGACGATCATGGACCTGTTGTTCGAACGGCAGCAGGCGGCGGGTGCGACCCTGGTCATCATCACCCATGATCCGGTGTTGGCGCAGCGCTGTGGCCGGATCGTAGAGATGCGCGATGGCCTCATCGCGTCGGATCGCGCCGCATGAACGCCATCGGCTGGGGCGCAAGCTGGCGCATCGCCCGGCGCGACCTGCACATCGGCTTTCGCGGCCTGCGGCTGCTCTTCCTCTGCCTGTTCCTGGGCGTCGCGACACTCGCCGCGATCGGCAGCCTGACTGCGGCGATCACGCAGGAATTGAGCGACCGGGGCCGCACTCTGCTGGGCGGTGACATCGAAATCGCCATGACCCAGCGCGAAGCCCGCCTTGGCGACAAGGAAGCCTTCCGCCAGCTTGGCACGCTCAGCGAAACCATCCGCCTGCGCGCCATGGCGCAGCGGGACGGGCAGGGGAGGGGGAACGCCCCGCCCGCCGTCCTGACTGAACTCAAGGGCGTCGATACCCTCTATCCTCTCTATGGCGCGCTCACCCTGCGCAATGCCACGTACCGCCCGCTCGATCCCGACCAGATCCTGATCGGCGACGCCTTGGCGGATCGGCTGGACGTCCGCCCCGGCGACCGGTTGCGCTATGGCACGGCCAGCTTCACGATAGCCGGCATCATTGCCGACGAACCCGATCGCCTCGGCGAAGGATTCACCCTCGGCCCCGTCGCCATCGCCTCGCTCGACGGCCTGCGCCGCACCGGCCTGATCCAGCCCGGCAGCCTCTATTCCGCCAAATATCGCATCCGCCTCGCCCCCCGTTTCGACGCCGCGACCGTGCGCGCCGACATGGAAAAGGCGCACGATGCCGACGGCTGGACCTTCAAGGACCGGGATCGCGCCGCGCCCGGCGCGAACCGCTTCATCGATCGGATGGGGCAGTTCCTGTCGCTGATCGGCCTCGCCGCGCTGGTCATCGCCGGCATCGGCGTCAGCAACGGCGTCGCCTCCTATCTCGCCGCCAAGCGCGGCGGTATCGCCACCTTGAAGGTGCTGGGCGCGACTTCGACCGACATCGGCCGCATCTACCGGATGCAGGTCGGCGCGGTGGCTGCGCTGGGCATCGTGACGGGCCTGATCGTCGGCGCGCTCTTGCCGCCGCTGATCGTCGCGCTGGCGGGCGACGTGCTGCCGGTCAGCCCCGGCTTCCGCCTCCATCCTGTGCCGCTACTGACCAGCGCCGCCTATGGCCTGCTCATCGCCTTCCTCTTCACCGTCCCGCCGCTCGGCCGCGCCCGCACCCAGCCGGCCGCCGCCATCTTCCGCGGCGCCGTCGAAATGCGCGGCGGCACCGATCGGCGCAGTCTTCTCGCCATGGCCGGAGCTGGCGTGCTGCTCGTCGCCCTCGCGCTACTGACCGCGCGCGAACCGCTCTTCTCCGCTGCCGTGCTGGGCGCCACCGCAGCCGTCCTGCTCCTGCTGCTGGGTCTTGGCTGGGCGGTGCGACGCCTCGCCCTTCTGGCACCGCGCCCGCGCCGTCCGCTGCTGCGGCTTGCCGTCGCCAATCTCCACCGCCCCGGCGCGCAGACCGCTGCGCTCATCGTCGCGCTCGGCCTCGCCCTCACCCTGTTTGTGACGCTGGCGGGCATCCAGACCAGCCTGGACAGCGAAATCCGTAATGTCGTGCCGGAAAAAGCGCCCAACCAGTTCATCCTCGACATTCCGTCGGCGCAGGTCGACCGCTTCCGTGCCATCGCCCTCGAACAGGCGCCCGAAGCGCAGCTCAACATCGTGCCATCGCTGCGTGGCACGATCGTCGCCTATCGCGGCCAGCGGGTCGCCGACCTCAAGGCATTGCCCGAAGGCGCCTGGTTCCTGCGCGGCGAACGCGGCGTCACCTACAGCACCGCCCTGCCGCAGGGTAGCGATCTGGTCGCCGGCCAATGGTGGCCGCGCGCCTATGCCGGCCCGCCGCTCGTCTCGCTCGATGAGGAAGCGGCGAAGGTCATGAATATCGGCATCGGTGACACGCTGACCGTCAGCATATTGGGGCGTGAGATCACGGCGCGTATCGCGTCGCTGCGCAAGGTCAACTGGGACACGATGGGCTTCAACTATGTCCTCGTCTTCTCGCCCAATGCGCTGGCCGCCGCGCCGCACAGCCTGACCGCGACGATCACCATGGACGCGCGCCACGACGGCGGCATGACCCGCGCGCTCCTGTCGGCCTTCCCCGGCATATCGGTGATCGCGGTCGGCGACGTCATCGATCAGGTCGGCACGATCATGACCCAGATGTCGCGCGCGATCGTCGCCGCCGCCTCGGTCGCGATCCTCGCGGGCATCGCCGTGCTGGTCGGCGCGATCGCCGCCTCGCGCCAGGCCCGCAGCTATGACAGCGTCATCCTGAAGACGCTGGGCGCGACCCGCTGGCAGATATTGGCGGGACAGGCGCTCGAATATGGCCTGCTCGCGTCGATGCTGGCGCTGGTTGCGCTGGCGCTCGGTACCACCGCGGCCTGGTTCGTGATCGTGCGCATCTTCGACTTCAGCTGGTCGCCCGACTGGCCGATAGTGCTGGCGACGCTGGGCGGCGGTGCGCTGCTGACATTGGGCATCGGCCTCGCTGGCGCGATCCCGCTCATGTCGGTTCGCCCCGCGCGCGCGCTGCGGCAGTTGTAGCGGCCGAACCCGCGGCAAACGGCAGGGCGCACGGCCGCGCGCCGCGCTCTTGGCGCATAGTGCCGCGCACACCGGATATCCTGCCGCCTTCTGACCCATCCAAGGAAGGCCGGCATGACCAGCACCGCAACCCAAACCCGCACCCGTTCCTTCATCGACCTGCGCGCCTGGGCGGCCGATACCGTCGCCGCCGTGACCTCGGGCGATCCTTTCCTGACCGCGCGTACCGACCTGTCGCTGGCGGAGGGACCGATCAGCGTGGGCCTCATCGCGTTGCCGCACGGGGCAGGCGAAGTGGCAAAGATGCCGGCCGAAGAATTCATCATCGTCGCATCGGGCGCGGTGCGTATCGAACAGGGTGACAAGACCATCGTTCTGGCCGAAGGCGACAGCCTCCTCCTACGCGACGGCGCGGCTTGCACCTGGACGGCCGACGCCGAGACGCGCCTGCTCTTCATGCGCCGCACCGGCGGCCCTGCTGGCGACGGCGCGATCATCCCGGTCGATATCGACGCGCCGCTCGAACCGTCGGGCGCGCCGCTCGCCGAACTGCTTGTCGGCCCGACACCCCAATGCCGCAACCATGGCGATTATAAATCGGAAGACGGCGAATTCATGGTCGGCACCTGGGATTCCACGCCCTATCATCGCCGCGCGATGTTCTACCCTCATTATGAACTCATGTATCTGCTCGATGGCAGCGTGACCTTTGTCGACGAAGACGGCGCGGAAGGCACGTTCGACAAGGGCGATATCTTCCTGGTGGAACAGGGCGCCAGTTGTAGCTGGAACAGCCAGGTCCATGTGAAGAAGGTCTATTGCATCTACCGCCCGGCCTGAGCAGCCTTAAGCGCCCGCTGTTCCCGCGGAGGCGGGAGCACGCGGTGCTATGGCGATCACCCCATCGGATCGAGCGTCCCCAGCCAGGCCACAAGTCCGATAATGGCGATGGCCGCGCTTGTTTCGATCAGCAGCGACAGCCGCAGATGCGCGATCGCGCGCTGCGGCGTCCCGCTCTCCAGCGCTGGCGTCAGGCGCCAGCGATTGACCGCCGCCAGCCCCAGCATCAGCGCGAACAGCGCCAGCTTCGCGCCCAGCAGCCATCCATAAAGGCTCCCGACCAGATCGGGCAACTGCGCCAGGCCGACGATCATCACGCCATTGATCGTACCGCTCACGACCAAGGTCGCGACGATCAGCGTCCCCATCAGGGCAAAGCGGGACAGCATGGCGGCCACGCGCGCCGTCTCGGCCGTGGTCGGCCGCAGCGTGAAAATGGCGTGCAGCAGCACCGCCAACGCCCCGATCCATCCCGCCGCCGCCCAGATATGCGCCACGTCGGCGACCCGATGGATCGTCCCCGCCATCGCCTCCGTCGCTCCGGCATGCCCGGTCCACGCCAGCGTAGCGGCCGCTACGGCTGCCGGGATCGCGGTCAAACGCGGGCGACTGGCGGCTGCGAACAACAACGCCAGCAGCAACGCACCACCGCGCACCGCCAGCACCGGCCCGATCGGCGTCATGGTCAGCAATATGACCGCCGTCGGCCAATCGGGGGACAGGATCGACACGCCGGTCATCGCCGCGACGCTGGCGAACAGCCATAGCGCAGACAGCGCCATACCGCCCAGGGCCAACGCCACCAACAGGCCGCCCCGCCCCGCCATGCCCATGACCCGCCAGAAGAGTGGCAGGCCCATGAGCAGGGCAAGGTCGAGCATCAGCGCAAGCCGCGCCCCGATCAAAACCCCCTCGATCATGACGGCTTACTTGACCTTGAAGCTGTAGCCGCCTTCCATCTTATGCTGGTCGGCGCCGACGATATGCCATTTCAGGTCATAGCTGCCGGCGGGCAGCGCGCGGGGGAAGGTCAGGGTCATGGTCTTGCCGTCGACCGCGGTCTTGAAACCCTTGATCGGCATCGCGGGATGGTCGCTCATGCCCGGCATCCCGGTCATCACGAGTTCCGCGCCGCTCATCGGCGCCAGGAAGGTTTCGGAAAAGGTCAGACTCAGCTTGGTCGGCTTGGCCACGGTCGCATTGGCCGCGGGGGTGGACGACACAAGCTTGCTGTGCGCGATCGCAACGCCCGGCAGGGTCAGGGCGAAAGCAGCGGCGGCGGTCAGGAACAGGCGGGTCATATCGGCATCTCCAACAAATGGGTGGGACAGGGGGTATCAGGGGGATTTACGCATGGACTTGCCGGACCCCTCGCCCCATGCGCATAATTTTTACGCCTCATGCCATGAGGGATGCACGTCCCCCGCGCGTATGCGGGAATGAGGATGGAGACGATGATGACCGATCTGGATCAGTTGCTGGGCACGGTGCGCGCGATGCCGACCGATGCGCGGCTTGCGGACATGGACGCCGCGGTGATGGGCGGGCTCGCCGAACGGCGCGACCGAATGACGGCGCGGCGCAGCCTGGCGCTCGCCGGCCTGCTCGCGATCGGCATCGGCTGGGCCGGCAGCATCCTGCCCGCTGCGCCGGCGCAGGCTGCGCCCATGCCGATCGGCATGTCCGACTATGCGCCGTCGCGCCTGCTCGGCCAGTGACCCTGCGCCGCTACGCGCTGGTAGCGCTGGTCGCCTTCGCCGCCGCGCTGGCGGCGGTGCTGGTCGCGCGCACCTGGCTCGCGCCGACGCCGCGGGTGGAAAGCGAAGTCCACGCCCTGCTGCACCAGCGGATGACGCTCGACGCCGCGCAGGAACAGCGCATTCACGCACTGGAAGCCGCGTTCGCCACCCGGCGCGAAGCACTGGAGGCGGAAATGCGCGCCGACAATGAGCGGCTCGCCGCCGCGATCGAGGGCGAACATGGCTATGGCCCCAAAGTGGCCGAAGCGGTCGACCGCTCGCATCATGTCATGGGGCAACTGCAAAAGGAAACGCTCCAGCACATCTTCGCGATGCGCGGCGTGCTGCGGCCCGATCAGGCGGCGCAATTCGACGCCGCCATCGTCAAGGCGCTGACCCAGCCCGCCCGGTGAGTGCGGCCGACTCCGAACCCGACGACCGGACGCTTGCTACCCGCGCGCTGGCGGGGCATCAGTCCGCCTATGGCGCGTTGATGGCGCGCCACCGCGACGCCGTCTGGCGCCTCGCTCGCGGCCATGTCGGCGATGGCGATGAGGCGCTCGACATCACGCAGGAAACCTTCGTCGCCGCTTTCGCCGCGCTCGCCCGCTATGATGGCGCTCGCCCGTTCCGCGTCTGGATCGCGCGCATCGCGCTCAACAAATGCCGCGACTGGGCGCGTCGCCGAACGGTGCGGCGCTTCTTCGCCTTCGCCAAACCGCTCGACGACGCGCTCGATATCGCCGCGCCCGACGCCACGCCGGAGGAAGCCGCCCATTCCCATCGCGAAGTCGCGCGCATCAACGCTGCCATCGCCGGCCTGCCCGCCAATCTCAGGGACGTCCTCCTCCTCCGCACGATCGAGCAGATGAGCCAGGCGGACGCGGCGCAGGTGCTGGGCGTCACGGAAAAGGCGGTCGAAACCCGCCTCTATCGCGCCCGCGCGAAACTGACCGAAATTTTGAGGGTTTAGCGCCCCGTCCGCGTATGACAGGGCATGACGACATCCATCGCCCTCGATCGCCGCACCCTTTTCAAAAGCGCCGCGGCGCTCAGCCTGGCGGGGGCTTTCCCCGCCTGGGCGCGCAGTGGCACGCCGGGCCTGCATCCCGCGCCCGGCATTTTGTCGGGCGACCGCATCGCGCTCACCGTGGGGGAAAGCCATTTCGGCACCGGCGGCCGCTCCGCCCATGCGATCACCATCAATGGCACCGTCCCCGCGCCGCTGATCCGTCTGAAGGAAGGGCAGCGCGTCCAGCTCGCGGTGACCAACACGCTCAAGGAAGACACGTCGATCCACTGGCACGGCCTGATCGTCCCCTTCCAGATGGACGGCGTTCCCGGCATCAGCTTCCCGGGCATCCGGCCGGGCGAAACCTTCACCTACGATTTCCCCATCCGTCAGTCGGGCACCTATTGGTATCACAGCCATTCGGGGATGCAGGAGGCGATGGGCCATTATGGGCCGATCGTCATCGACCCCGCCGGCCCCGATCCGGTGCAGGCGACGCGTGAACATGTGATCGTGCTGGCCGACTGGTCGCCGGTCCATCCGCATGTCCTGCTCAAACGCCTCAAGCAGATGGGCGGCTATCATAATTTTCAGCGCCAGACCCTCGCCGGTCTGCTCGCGGGCAAGGATCAAAACCTCAAGGACCGGATGGACTGGGGCAAGATGCGTATGGACCCCACCGACATTTCGGATGTCACCGGCTCCACCTACGGCTTCCTCATCAACGGTCACGGCACGCCGGAAAACTGGACCGGCCTGTTCACGCCGGGCGAGCGCGTTCGCCTGCGCATCGTCAACGCGTCTGCCATGACCAATTTCAACGTCCGTCTGCCTGGCCTGCCGATGACCGTGGTCCAGTGCGACGGCCAGCATGTCCAGCCGGTCGAAACCGACGAGTTCCAGATCGGCATCGCCGAAACCTATGACGTCATCGTCCAGCCGACCGAAGCGAAACCCTATGGCCTGATCGCCGAGGCGATCGACCGCTCCGGCCTGGTCCGCGCCACCCTCGCGCCGCAAATGGGCATGGTCGCGCCGATCCCCGCCCTGCGCAAACGCCCGCTGCTGACCATGAAGGACATGGGCATGGACATGGCGGGCATGGACATGGGGCAGGGGGGCGTGATCGACCTCAGCCAGCCCGCCAATGACAGCATGTCCGGCCACGCCATGAAGATGCTCGATCCCTCCGTCGCGCCCGATGTGCCGATGGGGCCGGGCGTCGCGACCCTTTCCGCCATGCCCGCCGATCGCACCGCCGACCGGCCGACGGGTCTGGAGGATGTCGATCATCGCGTCCTCACCTATGCGGACCTGCGCGCGCTGGAACCCAATCAGGACATCCGCACTCCCACCCGCACGCTCGACATCCACCTGACGGCGAACATGGAACGCTATATGTGGTCCTTCGACGGCGTTAAGCTGTCGGACGGGGCGGAGCCGATCGCCTTCCGCCATAATGAGCGGGTCCGCGTCACCCTCATCAACGACACGATGATGCCGCACCCCATCCACATCCACGGCCATTTCTTCCAGTTGCTGACCGGCGACGATCCGCTCCACAACCCGCGCAAGCATACGGTGAACGTCCTGCCCGGCGGCAAGGTCAGCTTCGATCTCACCGCCGATGCGCTGGGCGACTGGGCCTTCCACTGCCACATGCTGATGCACATGCACGCCGGGATGATGCGCGTCGTCACCGTCCGTCCCGCGGAGGACGCGGCATGAAGCACCTGATCGCCACCGCCCTGCTCGCCGGCATCGCAACGCCCGCGGTCGCCCAGGACCATAGCCAGATGGACCATAGCGCGCACCAGATGCCGCAGCCGGAAGCGGCACCTGCCGCCGCAGAACCCGCCGATCCGCACGCCGGCCACGCCATGCCCGCGTCCGATGATGCGATGCCCAAAGGCGTCGCGCCTCCGGTCCCCACCGATCACGCCGCCGATGCCCTCTACGATCCCGCCACCATGGCCCGCGCCCGCGCCGCCATGACGAAGGAAAATGGCGGCATGACCTTTTCCCAACTCATGATCGACCGCCTCGAATATCGCGCACAAAAGGGGGCGGACGGCTATCATTGGGAAGGCGAAGGCTGGATCGGCGGCGACATCAATCGCCTTGCCATCAAGTCGGAAGGGGAGGGCGAAGTCGGCGGCCGCCTGCACCAGGCCGAACTCCAGGCGCTCTACAGCCGCGCCATCGATCCCTGGTGGAATATCGTCGCAGGCGTGCGCCAGGATTTCCGCCCCCAACCGCAACGCACCTACGCCACTATCGGCATCGAAGGCCTCGCCCCCTATTGGTTCGAGTTGGAGGCGCAGGCTTTCCTGTCCGACAAGGGCGACGCCCATCTGCGGGTAGAGGGCAGCTATGACCAGCGCATCACCCAGCGCCTCGTCCTACAACCCGCCGCCGAAGTGAATATCGCCGCGCAAGACGTGCCGGAACTCGGCATCGGATCGGGCTTCTCGACCATCGAACTGGGCCTGCGCCTGCGCTATGAATTCGCCCGCGAATTTGCGCCCTATATCGGCGTCAACTGGGAACGCAGCCTCGGCGACACCGCCCGCTACGCCCGCGCGGCGGGGGAGGGGGCGTCCGCCACCAGCCTGGTCATGGGCATCCGCTTCTGGTTCTAATGCAAGTCATGTCGGCATAAGCTGCCGCATCCCGGCAATAATTTGTCATCAACGCGGCGACCGGCATCCCGCTTCGCGCAATCGCGCCGTGCCGCCCGTCTAGTCTCTGCCCGATACCGCAAAACGGATAAGGGTAGATGCTGCGTTCCGCCTGTCTGGGCTTGTCCTTCCTGAGCGCGCTGGTGATGGCGTCGCCGGCCGCCGCGCAGGCGGACGATACCAGCGCATGGGCGCTCAGCGGCGGCTTCGATCTCATCGAATTGCGCGCCGGCAAGGGCGACGATGTTTTCCTGTGGGATGGCACTTTCTCCCTCGGCAACGCCACCGACCAGTTGATGCTGGTGACGCAGGGCGGCGGGGCGCTCGGCAACCAGATCGACGAAGTGCAGGCCCGGCTTTTCTACGGCCGCACCATCGGCAATGCGACGCTGCTCGTGGGCGTGCGCAAGGATTTCACCCCCCATCCGCGCGACCTCCACGCCATCATCGGCGTACAGGGCAATGTCGGCACGCGCCTCAGTTGGGAAAGCTACGCTTTCCTGTCGGACAATGGCCGGCTGACCGGCGAGGGGCAGATCGTCTATCAACTGCCGATCACCGACAGCCTCTATCTGGAACCGCGCGTCGGCGTCGGCTGGTCGGCGCAGGGGGTAGCGGTGGATGCCGTGGAATCGGGCTTTACGGAGGGGGAGGGGACGCTGCGCCTGCGCTACCGCCTGACACCCAAGCTCAACATCTATACGGCGGTCGTCCATGAACGACTGCTCGCCGGCACCCGCCGCCTCGCTCGCGCTCAGGGCGATACGCTGCAATCGACCATGGCGGTGATCGGCTTTGGCTTCAGCTTGTAATGTCTACGGATGTTCCCGCCTGCGCGGGGGCACGCAGCGCTCTAGTCACCCAACGCCAAATGCCGCTCCGCCAGCGCGACATGCAGCCTGATACCCAGTTCCAACACGTCGTCATTGAAATCATAATGCGGATTATGCAGCGGTGCGGACCCCTCCACCTTCGCCTGACCAAGCCAGATATAGGCGCCCTTGCACGCCTGGAGCATGAAGGCGAAATCCTCCGAGGTGAAGGCCGGGTCGGGCGCCAGTTGCGCGACGCCCACCGTCGCTGCGGCGTCCAGCGCCTCCTGCGCGGCCTCCGCGTCGTTGATCGTCGCGGGATAGTAGCGCTGGTAATCGACCGTCGCCGTCAGTTCGCCCGCCAGCGCCACCCCCGCCACGATCTGTCGGATCGAATCCTCGATCCGATCCTGGACGGCCGGATCGAATGTGCGGACGGTGCCTGAAACCGTCACCAGTTCGGGGATCACATTATGCGTATGCCCGCCATGGATCTGTGTGATGGACAGCACGGCCGACGCCGTCGGCGCGATCCGGCGGGACACGATGGCGTTCAATTGCTGCACCAATGCTGCTGCAGCAAATATCGCGTCCGGCGTATCCTGCGGGATCGCGGCATGGCCGCCGCGCCCTTTCAGGCGAATCTCGAACTTGTCGGCCGCGCCCATGATCGGGCCGGGCCGCGTTGCGATCGTGCCGGCCGGCAGGTCGGGCCAATTGTGCAGCCCGAACACCCGGTCGCAGGGGAAACGCTCGAACAGCCCTTCATTGACCATCTCCCGCGCGCCGCCCTGGCCTTCCTCGGCCGGCTGGAAGAAGAAATTGACAGTGCCGTCGAAATGGCGGCTCCGCGCCAGATGCTGCGCGGCCCCCAGCAGCATCGCGACATGCCCGTCATGACCGCAGCCATGGAAGGTGCCGGGCGTCGTGCTGGCATAGGGCAGGTTGGTCTGTTCATGGATCGGCAAAGCGTCCATGTCCGCGCGCAGCCCGATATTGCGCGAAGACGTCCCGTTGCGCAGCACCCCGACCACGCCGGTCCGGCCGATCCCTTCATGCACCTCCAGCCCCAGCGCGCGCAGTTGCTCGGCTATCCGACCCGCGGTGCGATGCTCGCAGAAACCCAGTTCGGGATGGGCGTGAATGTCGCGCCGGAACGCGACGAGCGGTTCGATCAGGTCGGCAATGTCGGTCATGCTTGGAAACTTAGCCCTATCGTTGCTCGCCGAACAGATGCTGGATCGGATAATGATGTTTGATGAAGGGCGACTTGATGACGACATAGCTGAAATATTTCTCGATGCCGTAGTCGCTCTCCAGCATGCCCTCGATGATCGACTGATAATGCGCCACGCCGCGCGTCACGAATTTCAGCAGATAGTCATAGCCGCCGCTGACCAGATGGCACTCGACGATCTCGTCCAGCTTGCGGATGCGCGTCTCGAACCGGGAAAAGTCACCCGCGCGATGCTCGGTCAGCGTCACCTCGGTAAAGACGGTCAGATATTCGCCCAGCTTGTGCAGGTTGATATGCGCGCCATAGCCGGTGATATAGCCGGCCTTCTCCAGCCGCTTGACGCGGGTCAGGCAGGGGCTGGGGGACAGGCCGACCGCATCGGCCAGTTCGACATTGGTGATACGGCCTGATTGCTGAAGCTGCGTGAGGATCTTGAGGTCGATCCTGTCCAGTCTGGGTCCGCCCAACATATGCCTTGCTCCCCGTCTATCTTATCCCAGCGCCGCGCGAATATCCGCCTCTTCGAGCAGATCGTCCAGCGTCTTGGCGATGCGGGCGAATATCTCGTCCATCTCGCCGTCCGACGCGCACAGCGCAGGGGCCAGGCCGATGATATTGTCGGCGAAGGCGCGGAAGATGACGCCATTGTCATAGGCTTTGGCGAACAGCCGGTCGGCCAGTTTCAGGCCGGGATCGAACCGCGCCTTCGTCCCCTTGTCCGCCACTAGTTCGATCGCGCCCAGCAGGCCCCGTCCGCGCGTATCGCCGACCATCGGATGATCGACCAACCCCGCCATGCCCGCGTCGAAGCGCGCGGCGACCTTCTGCCCATTCGCCAATATGCCGCCATCTGTATAGAGGCGCAGCACTTCCAGCCCCACTGCCGCGCTCACCGGATGGCCCGAATAGGTCGCGCCATGGCCGATCGCGACCTCGGGTGCCGCGCCATTGGCGATGCCCTCATAGACCTTGCCCGACATCAGCAGCGCGCCCATCGGCACATAACCGGCGGTCAGCCCCTTGGCCAAAGTCATGAGGTCCGGCGTCACCCCCTCCGCTTCGCACGCGAACATCGGCCCGGTGCGGCCGAAGCCGGTGATGACCTCGTCCGTGACGAAGAGAATGTCGAGCTGCGTACAGGTCTCGCGCATCGCCTTGAGCCAGCCGACCGGCGGCACGATCACGCCGCCCGATCCCTGGATCGGCTCGCAGAAGAAGGCGGCGACCTTGTCCGCGCCCAGCGCTGCGACCTTGTCCTTCAACTCCTGCACCGACCGCGCGATGATCGCGGCATCGTCGCCTTCCAAATCGCTGCGATAGGGGTAGGGCGACGCGATATGATGCTGCCAGCGCAGCGGCAGGTCGAAACCGCGGTGGAAATTGGCCAGCGCCGTCAGCCCCGCGCCGGTGCTGCTCGACCCGTGATAGCCGCGCTCCAGCGCGATGCACTGCTTCTTCTCCGGCTTGCCGATCGCGTTGTAATAATGGGTGATGTACCGGATCGCGCTATCCACCGCGTCCGACCCGCCCAAAGTGAAATAGACATGGTCCAGGCCCTCGGGACTGAGGTCCACCAGCTTCTGCGCCAGCCGCACCGCCGGCTCGCTGCCGAAATGGAAATAGCCCGTCGCATAGGGCAGCCGGCGCATCTGCTCGGCCGCCACCTCGGCGATGCTGTCCTGGCCATAGCCGACATTGACGCACCACAGGCCGGCAAAGGCGTCGAGTAGCTCCTTGCCTTCCAAATCCTTCAGCCACATCCCCTTGCCGCTTTCCAGCAGCAGCGCGCCATGCGCTTCATGCCCGCGGAAGGAAGTGACCGGATGGATCAGATGGTCGCGGTCGATGTCCAGAAGGGACCGATTGGAATGCAGCGTCATCTTAGGGGCTCGCCATTGTGGTTCTGAAGTTCAGCCTATCCTTATGCGGCAGGGCGAAAGCCCGATATGGGGCGAATAGGCACCCTCGCCCGCTTTAAACGGGAACCGACGCAGCATATTCTGCCGCGTCCGTTCGCAGCGGTCAGGCCAGCGCGTCGGCGACAGCCCTGCCGCACTGCTCGGTATTCGCCTTGCCCTTCAGGTCGCCGGTGCGCAGGCCCGGCTCGGCCAGCACCGTCTCGACTGCGCGCATGATCGCGGCGGCGGCGTCCGCCTCGCCCAGATGCTCCAGCATCATCGCCGCCGACCAGATTTGCCCGACCGGATTGGCGATCCCCTTGCCGGCGATGTCGGGCGCGGAGCCGTGGACCGGCTCGAACAGCGAGGGCGCGGTGCGGTCCGGATTGATATTGCCCGACGGCGCCACCCCGATCGTGCCGGTGCAGGCCGGGCCAAGGTCGGACAAGATGTCGCCGAACAGGTTGGAGGCCACCACCACGTCGAAGCGGTCCGGGTTCAGCACGAACTGCGCGGTCAAAATATCGATATGATATTTGTCATGGGTGACGGTCGGATAGTGTTTCGCCATCTCCTCCACCCGCTCGTCCCACCAGGGCATGGTGATGGCGATGCCGTTGGACTTGGTCGCCGACGTGACATGCTTGCGATCCCGCGTCGCCGCCAGTTCGAAGGCGTAGCGCAGCACCCGGTCGGTGCCGTGCCGGGTCATCACCGTCTCCTGGATCACGATCTCCCGGTCGGTGCCGGGAAACATCTTGCCGCCGACCGAGCTATATTCGCCCTCGGTATTTTCGCGCACGACCCAGAAATCGATGTCGCCCGGCTCGCGCCCGGCCAGCGGGCAGGGGACGCCAGGCATCAGTCGAACGGGGCGCAAATTGACATATTGATCATATTCGCGCCGGAACTGGAGCAGCGATCCCCAGAGCGAGATATGATCCGGCACCGTATCGGGCCAGCCGACCGCGCCGAAGAAGATCGCGTCAGGATTGCCGATCTGCGCCTTCCAGTCGTCGGGCATCATCTGGCCGTGCTTGGCATAATAGTCGCAGCAGGCGAAATCCTGCCATTTCTGTTCGATCGAAAAGCCATAGAGGCTTGCCGCACGTTCCAGCACGCGGATGCCCTCGGGCATGACTTCCTTGCCGATCCCGTCGCCGGGAATGACGGAGATGGCATAGTTGCGATTGATGGCGGACATAATCACTCCGTTCGCCCTGTTCAAACGAGCCACTTGTCCCGTTTGAATGTCGAAGGGCGCTTTGTATGATGAATTGGGCGGGGCTTAGAGTTTAAGCCCCGCAATATGGAACGCCTTGGTTTCCAGATATTCCTCGATCCCCGCATGCGCGCCTTCGCGGCCCAGGCCCGACATCTTGACCCCGCCGAACGGCGCGACCTCCATGGCGATTGCCCCGCTGTTGAGCGCGACCATCCCGGCCTCCAGCCGCTCCGCCACGCGGAAGGCGCGATGCAGATTTTCGGTGTAGAAATAGGCGGCCAGGCCATAGCTGGTGGCGTTGGCCAGCTCCATCCCTTCCTCCTCATGGGTGAAGCGGAACAGCGGTGCGACCGGCCCGAACGTCTCTTCCTGCGCCAGCCGCATGTCCCGCGTCGCCCCGGTCAGGATGACCGGCGTCGCAAACCGGGCACCCGTCGCATCATTGGCTGCCTGCGCGAACAAAGTCGCACCATGCGACAACGCATCCTCGACATGCGCCTGCACCTTCTCGACGGCGGCGACGTTGATCAGCGGGCCGATCGTGCTGCCTGCCATGTCGCCCGGCGCGACCTTTAGCGCGGACACCGCCCTGGCCAGCTTCTCGGCGAACTGGTCGTAGACCCCGTCCTGCACCAATATGCGGTTCGCGCATACGCAGGTCTGGCCTGCATTGCGGAATTTGCTGACCATCGCACTGGCGACGGCGATGTCCACATCGGCATCGTCGAACACGATCAACGGGGCATTGCCACCCAGCTCGAAGCTCACCCGCTTGATCGTGTCGGCGCATTGCCGCATCAGCAGCGACCCCACCCGCGTCGATCCGGTGAAGGACAATTTGCGCACCACCGGACTGGCGGTCAGCGCCCCGCCGATCGCCGTCGGCAGGCCGGTGACGATATTGAACACACCCGCCGGGATGCCGGCTTCCTCCGCCAGCTTCGCCAGCGCCAGCGCGGTGAAGGGGGTCAGCTCCGATGGCTTGACCACCACCGGGCAACCGGCCGCCAAAGCCGGCGCGCATTTGCGGGTAATCATCGCGGCGGGAAAATTCCACGGCGTGATCGCCGCCGATACCCCCACCGGCTCCTTCATGACCAATATGCGGCGATTGGCCTCCGGCGCGGGCACGATGCCGCCATCGACGCGGCGGCCTTCTTCCGCGAACCATTTGATGAAGCTCGCGGCATAGCGAATCTCGCCCTCGGCCTCCGCGATCGGCTTGCCCTGTTCGGCCGTCATGATCCGGCCGAGGTCGGTGACATTGGCCAGCACCAGCGCGTGCCAGCGCTCCAGCATAGCGGCGCGATCGCCTGCCGTCCGCGCCTTCCATGCCGGGAAAGCCGCCTCGGCCGCGGCGATGGCGGCCAGCGTATCGGCCTCGCTACAATCAGGCACGGCGCCGATGATCGCGCCGGTCGCGGGATTGTCGACCGGCAGGGTCGCGCCGGACGTCGCGTCGACCCATGCCCCGCCGATGAAGGCGCGTTCGATGAAAAGGGCGGGATTGTCGAGGGTAAGGGTCATCCGAGCGCCTGCGTGGTGAGAGAGAAGGTCGTGACCGAAGGATCGATCACCGGTTGCGGGCCGCGCACCATGCGCACCACCCGGCCGACGCAGGGCAGGCCCAGCTCGTCGAGCCAGCCGCCAAGCCCGCTTTCTTCCGGCACGTCCAGCCGGCAGAACATGCCCGCATTCGATCCCAGCCAGTGCGAGATCAGCGCCTTCGCCCCGCCGCTATCGGGCGCGACGGTCGGCCCGACGACATAGCCCCGGCCGAAGCGCCGGAACAGGGCGAAGCCCACCGGCTCGTTACAGCGGGTGAGCACCACGCCCTGCGCGCCGGGCACCAGCGCATCGAGCAACGCGTCGCGGTCCATGCCGGTCGCGCGGCGCGCCAGGTCGTGCAGCGTCGCCATATCCTTGGCGCCCAGCGGGCGCACCCGCTCGTCGGGGATCAGTTCGGCCATCGGCACGGCAAAGGCGGCGCCCTGATGCTGGAACACCGGGCCGATGGTTGCGAACCCCAGCTTGCGATAAAGCGGCGCGCCTTCATCGGTGGCGTTGAGCAGCACTGTGCGCGTGCCCAGATCGCCCAGCACCGCTTCCATCAACCGGCGGCCCAGCCCCATGCCCTGCGCCTGCGGGGACACGATCACCATGCCCAGCGTCGCGGCATCCTCGCCATAGAGCCAGGCCATGGCGGTGCCGATCACTTCCCGTTGACCCTCTGGGCCATCGCGCTCGACGACATAACCGAAACCCAGGCCGAACAGCATCTCCCAATCCTCGATGCGGTGGGGCCATTTCTGTTCGCTCGATAGGGTATGGGCGGCGGCCAGATCCTCGACGGTCATCCGCCGCAGGTCCACCATCGCCTCTATGCCTGTCGCCATGCGTCTTGCTCCTTGGCGGGAAAGGGACGCCCGCCTGCCTCTGTTCGGAATCAATGGCCGGACATTAAGCGCGCGCTTCAAGCATTGGCTGCCGCCTTCGCGCTGATTTTGGAAGATTATCGCGCACATTTTCCCGCGCAACTGCAACAAATGCCGTCACGCCCGCCTATTTTACAAGAATGTCCGTATGAAGGAGATTATGCCGTGGCCGGTTTCAACCCCGATCAGATCAGCCTGCCCCATGCGCATAATTTCATCGGCGGGCGCCGGGTTGCAGGTCACGGGCCGGCCCTCATCGTGCGGCGACCGTCCGACGGCCGGATACAGGCCGAATTGGACAGCGTCGATGCGGACCAACTGGTCGAAGCGGTCGACAGCGCGCAGCGCGCCTACAAGACCAGCGGCTGGGCGCAGACCGATCCGCGCGGCCGGATGAAGGTGATGCGTCGCTGGGCCGACCTGATCGAGGCCGACGCCGCGACGCTCGCCCCGCTCGAAGCCTTGGGGTCCACCCGGATGCTCAAGGAAATCACCGCCTGGGATTTGAGCTACACCGCCGAAACCATCCGCTTCTTCGCCGAATGGGCGGACAAGGTCGGCGGCGAAGTCGCGTCCACCACGCCTGACAAGCTGGGCCTCACCATCACCGAACCCTATGGCGTCGTCGCCGCGATCGCGCCGTGGAACCTTCCGCTGGTGATGGCGGCGTGGAAGATTGCGCCTGCCATCGCTGCGGGCAACAGCATCGTCCTCAAGCCGTCGGAAATGACGCCCTTCAGCATCGTGCGCCTCGCCGAACTGGCGATCGAGGCGGGGCTGCCCGCGGGCATCTTCAACATCGTGCAGGGCGACGGCCGCTCGGTTGGCGATCCATTGGTGCGCCGCCCCGAAGTGGCGAAGGTCACCTTCACCGGCTCCACCCGCACCGGCGCCGCCATCATGGCCGCCTGCGCGGAAACCGGGCCGAAGCCGGTCACGCTGGAACTGGGCGGCAAAAGCCCGCAGATCATCTTCGCCGATGCAGAATTGGACAAGGCGTCAGCCATCGTCGCCCGCGCCATCACCCTCAATGCGGGTCAGGTCTGCGTCGCCGGATCGCGCCTGCTGGTGCAGGACAAGGTCGCGGACCAGGTGATCGATCGCCTCGTCGCCGCCTTCGCCGCGCACCGGGCCGGCCCGACCTGGGCCGCCGACAGCACGCTGGGGCCGATCATATCCGAAGGCCAGCTCGACCGCATGGCCGCTATCGTCGGCCGCGCTGTCGCGGCAGGGGCGGAAGCGCTCACCGGCGGCGGCCGTGCAGCCGCGTCGGAGGAGGGCAGCTATTTCGCGCCGACCCTGCTCGCCAATGTCGACCAGAAGAGCGAGGTCGTGCAGGGCGAAATCTTCGGCCCGGTCCTCACCGTCCAGACCTTCGCGGACGAAGAGGAAGCCTATGCGCTGGCAAACGACAGCGACTATGGCCTGGCCGCCGGCGTCCATACCGGCGACATTGGCCGCGCCCTGCGCGCCACCCGTTCGCTGGAAGCCGGCACCATCTGGGTCAACCGCTACGGTCGCAGCAACGACTTCATCCTGCCCACCGGCGGCTACAAGCAATCGGGCATCGGCAAGGATCTCGGCCGCGAAGCCTATATGGCGAACCTCAAGACCAAGGTCGCGCTGATCGAATTCTGATATTGGGCGGGCCGGCTCCATGTATTACAATGCACTGCATATGCAACACATGGAGCCGGCCCGCCATGAATGAGGCGACCTTCACCTTTCGCGTGGATCAGGAACTCAAGGGCCGCTTCGCCCGCGCGGCCAAGGCGCAGGATCGCACCGGCGCGCAATTGTTGCGCGATTTCATGCGCGATGTCGTACTGCGCGAGGAACAGGCCGAAAGCCATGACGCCTGGTTCCGTCGTCAGGTCGACGCCGGACGCGCATCCGCGCAGGCAGGCTACCTGATCGCCGGCGATGAAGTCGAGACGCATTTCGCCGCACGACGTGCCGCCACGCTGCGGACATCAGACGGCGAGCGATGAGGCTGCGCTGGACGGCCGATGCCGTCAGGGATCGTGACGCCATTTACGACTATGTCGAAGCGCGCAGCCCGCGCGCGGCGATCAGGCTCGACACGATCTTTTCGCAAAAAGCAGCCGACCTGTCCCGGCTCCCTGCCATGGGCCGGCCTGGCCGGGTGCCGGGAACGCGCGAACTAAGGGCTGTGGGGATTTAGGATTCCCCTTTTGCTGGAGTTGTGATTCACACTCTGGATGGATCGCTTTGTACTGACGGACGCCCAATGGGCGCAGATGGAACCGCACTGTCTGGGCAAGATCACCGACCCCGGACGCAGCGGCAGAAACAACCGGCTGTTCGTGGAGGCAGTGCTGTGGATTGTCCGCACTGGAAGTCCATGGCGCGACCTACCGGCGATGTTCGGCAATTGGAGCACGGCATTCCGCCGATTTCGCGATTGGCGGGAAGCCGATGTTTTCAAGCGGATTTTCGATGCTCTGTCGGATGAACCCGACATGGAATACGCCATGATCGATGCCACCATCGTCAAGGTTCACCGGCACGGCCAGGGCGCAAAAGGGGGACTCAGAGCCAGGCCATTGGTCGTTCCAAAGGAGGCATGACGACCAAGATCCTGGCTTTGACCGATGCGCTGGGCAACCTTGTCCGCTTCCGCTTGATGCCCGGCCACCGCTTCGACACGGTTGGCGTTGCTCCACTCATCGACGGCATCAAGTTCGGCGCACTGCTCGCTGACAAGGCTTTCGACAGCAACGATATCGTCGCCGATCTCAACGAGCGGGGTGCAAAAATCGTCATCTCGCAGCACCCGCGACGCGCCAGACCCATCCCGCTCGACGCCGAAATGTACAAGTGGCGCCACCTCATCGAAAACTTCTTCTGCAAACTCAAGGAATTCAAGCGTATCGCCATGCGCGCCTGCAAAACCGATCGCAGCTTCGAGGCCATGATCCACCTCGCTGCAGCCGTCATCAATTCCCGGTGAATCCCCACAAGCCTTAATCGCGCATCGCAACTATATTCTGGTCTATGACCTGACCGATACGGACGTGCGCATCCTGCGCCTGCTTCACGCCGCGCGCCTGTGGCCGCCACAAGAGCGGCGCTGACTCGAGGAATCAGCCCGCCGCAAACCGCCCGATCCGATAGGATTCCATCGGAATGTCCGTGCCGCCTTTCGCGATGATCTCCGCCATCGTTTCGCCCACGCCCGGCCCGATCTGGAACCCCGACCCGGAAAAGCCGAAGGCGTAATAGAGGCCGCTGGTCGTCGCGCTCGGCCCCATCACCGGCTGGCTGTCGGGCATATAGCCCTCGATGCCGGACCAGACGCGGATGATGTTGAGCTTGCCCAGCGACGGCGCGAGCCGACGGATCTGCTGCAACTGGCTCAGCGTATTCTGCGGTTCGACATAGGCGCGATACTGGTCGGGGAAGGACGGGCCGCGGGTGCTGCCCCCCAGCACGATATTGCCGCGTGCGACCTGACGGAAATAGACCGTTTCTTCCTCGATCGGCGTCATCACGCCGACCGCGGGCAGGATCGCATAGGGCACAGGTTCGGTCACGCTCATATTCGGCCCGCGCGGCACGATCGGCACCGGCTCTCCGAACTGCGACGACAGCGCATTGCCCCACGCCCCCGCCGTCACCAGCAGGATCGGCGCCCGGAATGTCCGTC
The DNA here is from genome assembly GCF_024349785.1 of Sphingomonas bisphenolicum. Lineage (NCBI taxonomy): Bacteria > Pseudomonadati > Pseudomonadota > Alphaproteobacteria > Sphingomonadales > Sphingomonadaceae > Sphingomonas > Sphingomonas bisphenolicum. The sequence goes on along the minus strand of NZ_AP018818.1, from coordinate 797,595 downwards.
CGTCCGCAGCCGTGACGATGAAGTCCTCGCCCACCTTCTGCGCGTCCACGATCTTCGTATTTTCGTGGATCACCGCGCCCAGCCGCTCTGCCGCCCGCGCAAAGGCGGGCGCGGCGAGACGCGGATTGGCATGGCCATCGGTCGGCGAATAGGAACCCGCCAGCACGTCCGGCCCGAAAAAGGGGAATTTGTCGCGCAGCGCATTGCCGCTCAACAATTCCAGGTCCAGCCCTTCCTCGCGCGCCTGCGCCGCATAGTCCTCCATCGATCCGACCAGTTCCGGCCGCTCGCGATAGCAGACGCGGATATGCCCGGACTGGAGATATTCGACGTCCGCGCCCAGCAATTCGCGCGACTTGCGCCAGATGGCGATAGCGCGATTGGCCAGCGGCAGTTGATGGATGCCGCGCCCCTGTCGCCGGACATTGCCGAAATTGGTGCCGCTCGCCTGCCGCCCGATCAGGTCGGTTTCCAGCAAGGTGACCGAAATCCCGTGGCCGCGCAGGAACAGCGCGGCGGACGAACCCATCAACCCGCCGCCTACGATGATGACGTCGCTGCCGGCGCTCATTGTCCGTCTCCGATCGCGATAGGCAGCGGCTTGACCGGCGCCTGTCCGCGCAGGCGGCCGACCTGTTCCACCGGCACGCCGGCTTCGGCTGCGATCAGTTCGGCGGCAGCCAGCCCGCAATAGCGTCCCTGGCACCGCCCCATGCCGACCCGGCTGAACGCCTTGGCGCGATTGGCTTCCTGCGCGCCCGTTTCGCGCATCACCGCCCGCAGGTCGCCCGCCGTCACGCCCTCGCAGCGGCACAATATGGCGTCGTCGGGCAGGGCTGGGGCCTGTCGGGCGGGCCATGGAAAGGCCTTCGCCAGCCCGCGCGCGAACCTGGCATATTGGCCGACCTCGCCGCGCAGCGAGGTCATCTCGCCCTTGTCGACCGGCAAGCCAAGATCGCCTAGCGCCGCCAGCGCCGCCAGCCGCCCGCTCGCCTCGGCCGATCGCGCGCCCAATATCTTCGCGCCGTCGCCGGCCAGATAGACGCGCGCCACGCTCGAACGCCCGTCGCCGTCGCGCTCCGGCAACCATTGGCGCGTGCCGGGGTCGAAGGCGAAGGCGCAGCGCGCCAGATCGGCCAGTTGCGTCTCAGGCCGCAGATGATGGCCCATCGCCACCGCATCGCAGGCGATCGTTTCTTCACGGCCTGATCCGGCAAGAAAGCGCACACCGCCGACGCCGCTTTCGGCATCGCCCATGATCTCGACCGGCGTCACGCCATGCTGCACAATTACGCCCGCGCGCTTCAGCGTCCGCGTCAGCGCCACCCCGTTCCACAGGACGGAGGGCATCGCCAGCAAATCCGGCAGCGCCTTCAACCGCGCGCTGAACGGCGACGTATCCAGCACCGCCGCGACATCCGCACCGGCCTCCACATATTGGCTCGCGACCAGATAAAGCAAAGGCCCCGATCCCATGAACACGACCTTATGCCCGATCGACACCGCCTGGCTCTTGAGCGCCACCTGCGACCCGCCGAGACTATAGGCCCCCGCATAATGCCAGCCCTTGACCGGCAGCAGCCGATCGGTCGCGCCGGTGCACAGCAGCAGCGCGTCGAACGGAATAGCCTCCTGAACCGTCGCACTCGCCGTCCAGACATGATCCTTGGCGATATTCCAAACCAGCGTTTCGGGCCGATAGTCGATCGCCGCTTTCAGTCCGTCGAACGTCTCATGCAACGCCTGCGCCCGCCCGGCTTCCGTGCCGTAGAGTTTGGCGTAGGGCCGGGTAAAATTGTCCGGCTGGCGGCGATAGATCTGCCCGCCGTCGCGCCGCCCTTCGTCGATCACGGTGGGACGGATGCCGGCCTGTACGCAGGCCTGCGCCGCGCGCGTGCCAGACGGGCCTGCGCCGACGATGATTATGCGTTGTTCGGCCATGACGCCCCCGGCTGGCTGGTGACGATGCTCTGGCCCGATGCGGCCAGGGTGGAGCAGGCGCGCAGGCGATCGCCGCTTGTCGTCCATACCCAACAATCCTGGCATGCCCCCATCAGGCAGAATCCCGCCCGCTTCTCCGGTCCGAACTCGCTCTGGCGCAGCGTGCCGCCGGCGCTCAGCAGCGCGACCATCAGCGTGTCACCCTCCATCGCCTCTACGGCGCGGCCGTCGACATACAGGGTCACGGGTGGGCGGTCGGTTTCACCCAGTCGAACGAACCGGCTCATGACGCGATCAAGCTTTCATCTCCATGATGGCATAATATGCGGCTGACCCCGGCCGATCCCTTGTCCAGCGGATGGCGCGGTGGCGGGGTGATGTTGCACAGGCCGTCCACGCGCGCGGCGCAGCGCGGCAGGAAACGGCAGAGGTCGGGATGGTCGCCCGCCGCGCCGATCGGCGGGGGCGCAGCCCCGGCATGGCTTTCCTCCAGCCAGCCCGCGCGCATTTCCGGCACCGATCCGATCAGCAGGTCGGTATAGGGATGGAAGGGGGCGGTGGCGAAGGCCGCACGCGGTCCCGTCTCGACCATCGTCCCCGAATAGAGGACCAGTATGTCGTCGCAAATCGCCCGCACCGTCGAAATATCGTGGCTGATGAACATCGTCGCGATCCCCAGTTCGCGGCGCAGCTCCGCCATCAGCTCCAGGATCGCCGCGCCAACGACGGTATCCAGCGCCGACGTCACCTCGTCGCACAGGATGATCTGCGGGTCGGCGGCCAAGGCCCGCGCCAGATTGACGCGCTGTTTCTGCCCGCCCGACAGGCCGCCGATATTGCGGTCGATCAGGCTGGCCGGCAGGCGGATGAGGTCCAGCAGTTCCAGCACCCGCAGATGCGCGGCATTGCCCTTCAACCCGGCATAGAAGGCCAGCGGCCGCGCCAATATCTGCCCCACGCTATGCGCGGGATTGAGCGCGGTGTCGGCATTCTGGAACACCAGTTGGATACGGCGAAACTGCTCGCGGCTGCGCCCGTCCAGCCCCGGCGGCAACGGCTCGCCATCCAGCAGCACCTGCCCGCTCGCCGGGGGCAGCAGCCCGGCGATGACGCGGGCTATGGTCGACTTGCCCGATCCGCTTTCGCCGATCACGCCCAATGTGCCGCCGCGCTCGATCGTCAGATTGATGTCGCGCAGCACGGGCACGCGCGGCAGTCCATCCTTGCCGATCCTGCCATAGCCGGCCGTCACATTGCGGATTTCCAGCAGCGGCGCGGCGGCGGGCAGGGCGACCTTGACCGGCGTCGGCCGGATCGCCGGGCGCGCTGCGGCCATCAGCGTGCGGGTGTAGTCGTCGGCCGGCGCGTGCAGGATCTGCGCCGCCGCGCCCGCCTCGCGGATGCGACCCTGGCTCAACACCACGATCTGGTCGGCCATCTGCGCCACCACGGCCAGGTCGTGCGACACATAGATGGCGGTCGCCCCGCGCTCAAGCACCACCGCCTTGAACGCGCGCAGCACTTCGATCTGCGTCGTCACGTCCAGCGCCGTGGTCGGCTCGTCCAATATCACCAGTTCGGGATCGGTGATCAGCGCCATCGCCGCCATCAGCCGCTGCAACTGCCCGCCCGACAACTGGTGCGGATAGCGCGTGCCGATCGTGTCGGGGAAGGGCAGGGCGAGCGCGCGGAACAGATCGACCGCCTTCGCCTCCGCCGTGGCGCGCGGCATCAGTCCATGGATCATCGCCGGTTCGATCACCTGATCCATGATCGTGCGCGACGGGTTGAACGCCGACGCGGCGCTCTGCGCGATATAGGCGATGCGATTGCCGCGCAGCTCTGCCAGCGCGCTGCGGTCCAGCGTCGTGATCTCCGCGTCACCTACGCGGATGCTGCCGCCCGCGATGGTCGCGCCCGGCCGGGCATGGCCCAGCAGGGTCAGTGCGATCGTCGTCTTGCCCGACCCGCTCTCGCCGATCAGCGCCAGCACCTCGCCGCGTTGCAACGCGAAATCGATGCCGCTGACGATCGGAAAGCTCTCGCCTGCCGCATTGCGCGCGGTCACGGTCAGGCCTTTGACCTCGACATGGGGCTTTTCCATCATCGGCCTTTCCCCCGTCCCGGCAGTGCATCGATCAGCAGGTTCACCCCCACCGTCAAAGTCGCGATCGCCACCGCCGGCGCCAAAATCGCCAGCGCCCCTTCGCCCAGCCCGGAAATATTCTCCCGCACCAGCGAGCCCAGATCCGCGTCGGGCGGCTGGACGCCCAGCCCCAGGAAGGACAGGCCCGACAGCAGCAGCACGATGAACACGAAGCGCAGGCCGAAGTCGGCGAGCAGCGGGTGGATCATGTTGGGCAATATTTCCGTGATGGCGATATGGAACCGCCCCTCGCCACGCGCACGCGCCACCTGCACATAGTCCATCTGCGCCAGATTGACCGCCAGCGCGCGGGCGATGCGATAGTTGCCCGGCACATAGGTGATCGCGGCGATCAGCAGCAGCAGCGGCAGCGACGACCCGAAGGCTGCGACCAGCACCAGCGAGAAGATTTTGGACGGAATGGAGATCAACATGTCCATGAAGCGCGACAGCGGCTCGTCCACCTTCGCGCCGCCGACGGCCGCGGTCAGCGCCAGCGCCGTGCCGGTCGCGCTCGCCAGCATGGCCGCGGCCGCCGCCAGACCGACCGTATAGCGTGCGCCTGACAACAACCGGCTCAGCACATCGCGGCCCAGATAGTCGCTGCCCAGCCAATGCGCGGCGGATTGCCCGTCGAACACGTCATAGGCCACGAACGCGCCGACCGGATAGGGCGCCAGCATCGGCCCGAACAGCGCTACGGCCAACCAGAAGAGGACCAGCGTCAGGCCGACCTTGCCCGACAGCGGCAGGGCTTTCGCCCGTTTGAAAGCGGAAGCGATCATTGTGCGCGCAGCCTGGGGTTGGCGAGGATCGCGGTCACGTCCGCGATCAGCATCAGGAGGAGATAGGCCGCGCAAAAGATCATGGCGCAGGCCTGGAGCAGCGGCATGTCGCGGCTGGTGACGGCATTGACCATCAGGCTGGCGAGGCCGGGATAGTTGAAGATCGTCTCCACGATCACCGCCCCGCCCAGCAGGTAGGACAGGCTCAATGCCATGGCGTTGACGATCGGCGCGATCGCATTGGGCATGATATGCTTCAGCACCACCTGCACCGGCGCGACGCCCTTCAGCACCGCCATCTCGACATAGGGTCGGTCCATCTGGTCGATCACCGCCGCCCGCGTCATCCGCGCCATTTGCGCGATGACGACGACGCTCAATGTCAGGATCGGCATGGCGACCCCGCGCAGATAGTCGCCCCATCCCATCTCTTCGGAAGCCAGCGCGATGGAGGGCAGCCAGCGCAGCTTCACGGAGAAGATCAGCACCGCGATCGTCGCCACCAGAAATTCCGGCACCGCCACCATGGACAAGGTGGCGATATTGAGCGCCCGGTCGATCCTCCCCCCCGGTTCATCGCCGATCCGATGCCGATCGTCAGCGCCACCGGCACGGCCACCAGCGCCGTCAGCGCGGCCAGCAACAGGCTGTTGGGCAGGCGGTCGCTGATGACTTCGGACACCGGCATGTTGGCGACCATCGACTGGCCCGGATCGCCGCTCACCATCCCGCCCAGCCAGTCGGCGTAGCGGACATAGGCCGGGCGATCGAGACCCATTTCATGGCGCAGCGCCGCGACCTGCTCCGCCGTGGCGCTCTGCCCCAATGCTTCCTGCGCGGCGTCTCCGGGCAGCAGTTGCGCGATGACGAAGATCGTCACCGACACCAGCAGCAGCGTCAGCAGTGAAGAGGCGAACCGCTTGGCGATCAATGTCAGCGCGGCCTTCATGCCGCTCTGGGAGGATGCGCCCGCCATCAGCCTTCCCACCATATATGTTCGGCGAATTGATAGCCCATCAGGCCCCCTAGCGAGACGGGATACATCCCCTTCAACCGCCGGTCGTAACCATCGATCAGGCTGATGAACACCGGGATGCCGACGCCGCAATGATCGTGGACCAGCCCCTGCATCTCGCCATAAAGCTGCTTGCGCCGCGCTTGGTCGGCTTCGCCCCGCGCCTCCAGCAGCAGCCGGTCGAAGCGCGGATTCTGCCATCCGCTCTCGTTCCAGGCGGCATCGGATTTATAGAAGAGGCTGAACAGCAGGTCGGCGGTCGGACGCGGGTTGGTGTTGCCGAACCCCAGCGGATGCTTCATCCAGTGGGTAGACCAATAGCCGTCCGCCGGCACCCGGTTGACCGCCAACTTCAACCCCACCCGCGACCCATATTCCTGCAATATCGACGCCATATCGACCGATCCGTCCGCGGCGGGCGAGGCATAGACGGGCAGGCGCACGCCGGTCAGGCCCGCGCGCTGCAAATGCCATTTCGCCTTGTCCAGGTCGAGCGACCGCTGCGGCAGGTCGGCGCGATAATAGGGGTGGAAGGGCGGGATCGGCTGATCGTTGGCGATCGTCGCATAGCCGCGATAGAGCGCCCGTTTGATCAGCGGCCGGTCGATCAGATATTTCATCGCCGCGACGAAATGCGCATTGCCGGTCGGCAACTGCCGCTGCTGCATGATGAGGTTGGTGTAGAGGCCTGACTGCGTTTCCAGCAGCGCATGGCCACGCGACGCCATGATCCGCTTGGTCGACCGCGGGTTGACCGCGATCACCAGATGGACGTCACCCGACAGCAACGCATTGACCCGGCTGACCTCGTCGGGAATGCCGATCAGTTCGATCTCCTCCAGATAGGGTTTGCCTGGCTTCCAATAGTCAGGATTGCGCCGCGCCAGCGTCCGCACGCCGGGCCGGAACTGCGCGCACAGATAGGGTCCGGTGCCGTTGGCGGTACGGAAATCGCGTGTTCCGGCCCGCAGGATCAGGAAATGGGACTGCGCCAATATGGTCGGCAAATCCGCATTGGGCCCGGTCAGCCGGATGGTCAGCTCATGCCGCCCGGTCGCCTTGACCTGCGCGAATTGCTCGGCGATCTGCGCCATCTTGGAGCCCACCGCCGCATCCTTGTGCCGCAGCAGCGACCAGACGACATCGGCGGCGGTCAGGTCCGCGCCATCATGGAAGGTCACGCCCTTGCGCAACCGCACATGCCAGTCGGTCTGGTCCGTGCTTTCCATCCGTTCGGCCAGCGCCGGACGTGCGATCAATTGCCGGTCCAGTACGGTCAGCCCGCTATAGAACATATAATGGCGCACATAGTCGGTCGACAGCGCGCCCTTGGCCGGGTCCAGCGTGTCGGCGGTCGAGCTGGACAGGCTGGCGACACGGATGCGCCCGCCCACTCGCGGCCTGCTCGCCGCCAGCGCGCCGTCGGGCAGCAGCAGCCCGGCGCCGATGCCAAGGCCCGCGCCGATCAAGTCTCGCCGGGAAAAGGGCGACATCGCGTCCATCAATGGATCATATCCTGCCATTTGTACCACAGGCCCACCAGCGGCAGGAACCAGGGCTTGCCGAAATGGCCGGGCACGCTCGGCCAGTCGAGGCCCGCCCAGGGATTGACGGCCGGCTCGCCGCCCATCACCCGCGCCATCTGCTGCCCCATATAGGTCGCCATCTGCACGCCATGGCCGCTATAGCCCATCGCATAATAAAGCCCGTCCATCTCGCCCGCGCGGGGCAGGCGGTCGGCGGTCAGGTCGACCATTCCGCCCCATATATGGTCGATGCCCACGCCCTTGAGCGCCGGGAACATCTCCCCCATCGCCTGCTCCAGGATCATTCCGCTCTTCGCGTCCGATCGCGGGTCGCTGATCGCAAAGCGCGCCCGCCCGCCGAAGATCAGGCGGTTGTCGGGCGCCAGCCGAAAATAATTGCCGATATTCTTGCTGGTCACATAGTTGCGCCGTCCCGGCAGCAGCCGGCCGATCAGCGCGTCGTCCAGCGGCTGCGTCGCGATGATGAAACTGCCCACCGACACGATCCGCCGACGGAAAAAACCAAAGGGGCCAACAGCCGGCGCGCCACCGGTAGCGACCAGCAATTGTTTCGCCGTTACCGTACCGCGCGACGACGTCACGCGCCATCCCTGCGGCACGCGCTGAAAATCGGTAACGTCGGCTTGCTCGTAAATCCGCGCCCCGGCCCGCGCCGCCGCCTCGGCCAGCCCGACCCCGAACCGGCCGGGATGGACCTGCGCGCTGGTCGTCTGGATCAGCGCGCCGTGGAAAGAATCCGATCCCACTTCGTCACGGATGCGGTCGGGCGGCACCAGCCGGACATTCTCGTCCACTTCGGCGGTCAGCAGGTCATACGCACGGACCAGCTTGTCATAGTGAGCCGGCTTGGCCGCCAGCTTCACCCGGCCGCAGCGGTTGAAGTTGCAATCGATGCCCTCTTCGCGCGCCAGCCGCTCGACCGTATCGACGGCGTCGCAATGGGCGCGATAATAGGCTTTGGCGACATCCTTGCCGAAACGGGCGGAGAGCGCGCCATAGTCGTGAGCCGTGCCATTATTGCACTGGCCTCCGTTGCGACCCGAAGCCTCCCCGACGACGCGCCCCTTTTCCAACAGCACGACGCTGCCCCCCCCCTTCGTCAGCGCCAGCGCCGCCGACAGGCCGGTAAAGCCACCGCCGATGATGGCGACGTCCGCCATGCCTTCGACCGCGCCCTCCGCCCCGCCGGTGAAGGCGGGGGCGCTGGCGAGCCAGTAGGAGAGGGGAGAGGCGCCCATCCGGGGTTTACAGGCCGACGACCGCGGGCAGGCAGCCGATATGGGGGATTTCGACGTCGCGATAGAAGGGGTTGGACGGCTCATGGCCGCGACCCACGAACACGCGGCATCCGAAATGCAGGTCGGTGGCCGTGTTCTGGTCATACCGGAAACTGGAGGAGACGTGCATCATATCCTCCGGGTTCGCGCCGAGCTGATCGAACATATATTCGAACGCCTGCATCCGCGGCTTGTACGCCTGCGCCATCTGCGCGGTATAGACCGCATGGAAAGGCGCGCCGAGCATGGCGACATTATGATGGATCTGCTCGTTCATTGCGTTGGACAGGATGACGAGCGGAATCTTGTCGCCGATCTTGGACAGGCCGCCGGCGACATCGTCATGCGGACCCCAGGTCGGGACGGCGGCATAGACCGCGTCGGCATCGGCCTCATTATAGGCCACGCCCCATTTCTGGCAGGTGCGGCGCAGCGAATTGCGGATGATCTCCTGATAGGGTTGCCAATCGCCCATCACCTGGTCGAAGCGGTAGGCGCTCCAGTCCTTGCAGAAGGCGGGCAGTTTTTCCGCATCGATGCGATCGGCCATGAAGGCGGTCGCCATCTCGGTCATGCGGAAACGGGTCAGCGTGCCATAGCAGTCGAAGCTGATATATTTGGGCCGGAAATTGGGCATCGGCGGAGCGTCCTTTGCGGGTTCTACGATTGGCCCTCGGGGCCGTGTGACAACAGCATTACGACATGGCAGGGCCGGAACATGCACCCGATTGGCTCGGGTCGGGGGCAGATTCCGGCCTTTTATGGCATGGCATTCGGCATCATTTGCCGTGCCGCTTTCGTGCGTGCGAATATGGCCGGATGATAGCTGAAAAGCCCTGCTGCAGACAGTTGCGCGGCATGGAATGTCGCACCTTCAATAGCCCCGGTCGCGCGTGACTTCGCCGTCCATCGGCTGGCCGGCAGCAAAGCGTCGGATATTGGCGATCAGCGCGCGCGCCGCCCCATCCGGGCGGGTCATGCTCGCGACATGGGGCGTCAGCAGGATGCGCGGATGCGTCCAGAAAGCATGGTCGGCCGGCAGCGGCTCCGGCTCGGTCACGTCCAGCACCGCGCCCGAAAGATGCCCGTCATCCAGCAACGACAGCAGATCATGCTCCACCAGATGTCCGCCGCGTCCGACATTGATGAGCGCCGCACCGCGGGGCAGTTTCGACAGATGATCCCGGCACAAAATGCCGCGCGTCTCGTCGGTCAGTGGCAACAGGCAGAGGAGGATGTCGCAACCTGCCAGAAAGCGCGGCAAAGCCTCTTCGCCCGCATGGCAATGCACACCCGCGATCGCATGGGCCGACCGGCTCCATCCCGACAGGGCAAAGCCGAACGGCTGCAACGCCTGCAACACCGCCTGGCCCAGATTGCCCAGCCCCATCACGCCGATCCGCCGCTCGCCCGCGGGCACCAGCTTGATCGGCGCCCAGCGCGCGTCCTTCTGCGCCTCGCGATAATCGATCAGGTTCCGGTGCAGCGCCAGCATCGCCATCGTCGCATATTCGACCATGCCGGCCGCGATCCCCGGCTCGATCATGCGCACCACGCGGACATGAGGCGGCAGCGCGCGCATGTCGAACTGGTCGATCCCGGCGCCGATCGAAAAGAGGACGTCCAGTTTAGGCAGGCTGGCGATCAGTTCGGCCGAGGGCGCCCAGGCGGCGAGGTAGCGGATCGTGGCGGGATCATGCGGCTGGGTCGGATCGACGAAGCCGATGTCCGGCGCGTCCTCCGCGAAAATCGCGCGCCAGATGCGGCCGCGCGCGGGATCGGAGGTATAGAGCAGGGTCATGGCATGGCCTTTCGGACGGGACGGCGGCGCTGGGCGGCAGCCTGCCACCAGAGGATCGGGCCGGAAAGGGCGAGCGCCGCCAGCGTCAGCGCGACAATCAGCAAGATGGCGGGACCGGCCGGGCCGATCACATCGCCGCTATGGATCGGCAGCACCGTCATCCACAGCGCCCCATTTTGCTCGGCGCGCGTCGCGCCGACGATATGCGGCCGGGACAGAGTGACGATGGCGCGATGCACCGCGCGCGCATTGCGTTCGGGCGCGTGGAAATTGACGATCAGCCGGTCGCGCTCGATCCGCAGGTCGCGCAGCGCGCTGTCGGGAAAGGCGCTCTGCGCCAGCGACAGGCTGCGGTCGACCGCGGCCGCGGGGGCGACGACCGATACTGGCGCGGCGCTCCCATCGGCCAGTTCGGGCAGGATCAGCAGCAGGCCGGTTCCGGCGAGCATGACCAGGAAAGCGGCGGCGACCACGCCGACCGTGCGATGCGCCTGCCGCAGCACCAGCCGCGGGGCCAGCGACCAGCGGATCGTCAGCGCCCTGGCGATGTTGCGCTTGGGCCACCAGAAAGCGAGGCCGCTCGCCGCCATGGTCAGCAGCGCCAGCGCGTTGAGCGCGACCATCGCCATGCCGGCCTTGCCCGCCATCAGCCGATAATGGATCTGCAGCGCGGCCTCGACCGGAAAGGTTGACATACCGCCCGCGCGCAGCACTGCGCCACCGGCCGGATCGATCGAGGCATAGCCGGTGCGCCCCTGGTCGTCCGCCAGTTGCGCGAACCAGGTCGCGCCGTCTCTGTCGGGTGCGAACAGGCGGACGACATGCCGGCCCGGCATGGTCCGGTTCGCCTGCGCCACCGCTTCGCCGGCGGAGATGGCGGGACCGATCGCCCGGCTGGTCATGCCTGCCGGATCGATCGCCCGCGCCGCCGGTCCGCGATAGAGCAGCAGCGCGCCAGTCAACGCCTGCACCAGCAGGAATGCTGCGATGGTCAGGCCCAGAATGCGATGGATGCGAAGCCATGTCGGCCGGGTCATGCGAGCGCCTCATGCGGCAGGAAAAGAAAAGGCCGCCGACGTCCCGGAGCTTGGAGGGAGGGACGCCGGCGGCCGATCGGGACAGGGCGGCGTCCCGAATGTCAAAAGTCAGAAGTCAAAGCTCGCCCGCACCGTGAACTGGCGCGGCGTGCCCGGCTGTATCCACAAGGCCGCATAGGAGCTGGCATAATATTTCTTGTTGAAGACATTGTTCACATCGGCGGACAGCTTGATCTGGTCGGTGATGTTGAACGACCCCAGCACCTTGGCGATGGTATAGCTCGGCAGGAAGAATGTGGTCGCGGTTTCGCCCAGGCGACGGCCGACATGGGTCACGCCCGCACCCAGCATCGCCTCATGATCGCCGATCGAGAAATTCTTGAACAACAAGGCATTGCCCTGATGCTTGGGAATGTTGATCAGTGGGTCGCCCTTGCGGATCGGCGCAGCGAAATTGGGGTCGAGCGCGTTGGTCGCCCAGCCCGCATCGGTATAGGCATAGGTTAGGAAGAGTTCGAAACCGGCCGGCAGCTTGGCGTTCATGTCGAACTCCACGCCCTTGCTCTCGGCCGCGCCGACCGGCTTGGAAAAGCCTGCATTGACCGGGTCTGTGGTCAGCACATTGTCCTTCTTCATCTTGTAGAGCGACAGGGTGCTGGTGATCCGGCCGTCGGGCGTCACGAACTTGGCGCCGATCTCATAGGATTTGCTGGTTTCCGGCGCGAACGGCTGACCGTCGAAGCCTACGCCGCTATTGGGGCGGAAGCCCTTGCCGTAGCTGGCATAGAGCGAGACGCTCGGGGTCGGTTCGAACACCAGGCCAGCCATCGGGCTGAACTTGGTGTAGGAGGCGCGCGGGTTGGTGCCGTTCAGGCGCAGGTCGATGTCCTGGCTGAAATCGTCATAACGGCCGCCAAACCGGATTTTGAACTGCTCGGTGATCTCGATCTGGTCCTGGGCATAGATGCCCCAGGCCTTTTGAATCTCGGTGGCGTTCTGGATGACGGTCGTGGGCGTGGGTGCCACGATATCGTAATTGGGTTCGAAGATATCGATCGCATAGGACTGGTCCGCCGCGCTCGGGCGATAGCGGGTCTGGAAGGTCTTGATCTTGAACTTGTCCCAGTCCGCGCCGATGCGGATATTGTGGACGATCGATCCGGTCTCCAGCTTGCCGCTGATTTCGCCGCGGAACACCATATGGGTGGTGCTGTAATCGCGGTATCGACGCTGGCGTGACAGGGTGCGGCCATCAGCATAGAGGCGCTGGCGGCCTGCAATCGGATTATTCAGATTATAGACGAGTTCTGGATCGCTGGAAAAACCCTTGAATGTCGTGTCCTTGTAACCCGCGCCCAGCATCAGCGTCCAGTCGTCGCTGAAATCATGCTGATATTGCGCCTGATGGCCCAGCACCTCGACCTTGGTCGGGCCGTCATTGGGGTTGCCCAGGAAGCGGCTGTTGGGAATCGCGCCCAGCTTGTAGCTGATCGTTTTGTCGGCATTGATCGTCGGGATCGCGACCACGCCGCGTTCGAACGGCACTTCCTGGTTCACATATTCCAGTTCGTAGGTGAAGATGTCCTTCTCGGACAGCTTCGCCAGGAAGGACGGGGTCAGCGTATATTTCTGCGTCTCGACCGTGTCGCGGAAGCTCTCCGCCTGTTCGGACGATCCGTTGATGCGCACCGCGACGCTGTCGCTCAGCGGCAGATTATAGTCGGCCTCGACCCGGTAGGTCTCAAAGCTGCCGCCCGCAATGGCGAAGTGGCCGCCTTCCTCGAAGGTCGGCTTCTTGGTCACGATGTTGATCGTGCCGCCCGGTTCGCCGCGCCCGAACAGCGCCGAATTCGGCCCTTTGAGCACCTCGATCCGCTCGACGTTCGACGCATCGCGCGGACCGCCATAGCCGCGGCCGCCGTTGAAGCCGTTGACCAGGAAGCCGCTGGGGAAATTCTCGTCGCCGGCAAAGCCGCGGATCGCGAAACTGTCCCAAAGGCCGCCGAAATTATTCTGCTTCGACACGCCGCTCGCCAGTTCCAGCGCGGTGTCGAGCCGGGTGATGTTGAGGTCGTCCAGCAGCTTGCCTTCCAGGAACTGGACGGCCTGCGGGATTTCCTTGACCGGCGTGTCGCCGAAATATTGGCGTTTCAGGCCGGTGACGACGATTTCGCCGTCCGCGGCCGGGGCGGCGGGTTCCTGGGCCTGTGCGGCGGATGAAAGTGCGATGGCGGCGGTGCTGGCGACGAAGGCCAGACGAAGGGCCGATGATGTGCGCATGATGCTATCCCCTTATGAAGTCGCTGTTCCCGAATGTCCTGCGAAACGGGGACCGGCTGGTCTTCTTCTTGTTTCCCGCGCGGATGTTTGCATCCTGTCGTCGGGGCCGGCCCACGGGGTGTTTTCGACCACCTCTTCTTGGGACAAGGCTAGGTTGAGTTACGGATATATTACGTCAAACTTGGCGCATGGGACGGCGCAAAATTGTGAATCGCGGGGCGCTACGGCATGAAAATGCTGCGTTCGATTGCTGCGTTCGATCATGCAAAAACCCCCGGAAAAGGCCGCTTCCCGGAGAAAGCGGCCATATGGTCTGAAGGCTGTGGCCTTCAGAGATATTTGAGCCACCAAATGTCCTTGCGGCGCTGCTTCAATTGCGCGAACCAGCGGGTGGGGAAGTAGAGGACCGGGATCAGGATGAAGACCCAGATCCACACCCAGCGCAGATGGTCGACCCCGAAAACCGTACCCTTGGTCGGGCCGTAAAGGACCAGCGCCACATTGTAGATGATCTTGAGCACATAGAGGTGCAGCACATAATAGAACATCGGCGCGCCGCCCAGCAGGGCCAGCTTCGGCATCAGCGCACTGCCCTCATATCGTTCGAACAGCGCGAGCAGCAAACATCCCGTGCCGATCGTCGGCATGAGGAACAGCAGCGACGGCGGATATTTGGTGAGCGCCAGGAAGCTCATCATCGTGCGCAGCGGCGTTTGCGCGACGAACCAGGGCTTGTCGCCATAGATGTTGAGATAGCGGATCAGGACGAAACCGACGATCAGGCCAAAGCCCAGCATCGCCAGCCGTCGGATGCGCGGCTGCGGGTCGGTGCCGCGCGCGAACCAGGGACCGCAGGCGTAACCCAGCAGGATCACGCCGATCCAGGGCAGGATCGGGTAGGTGGTCTTGAAGACGGTGCCAGCGATCTCGAACTTTTCCCGCTGGTGCAGGATAGCCCAGGGAATGAAGAAGGGCGACTGCGCCGTCAGCCGGATCGGATCGAGCAGATTGTGCAGGCACACGATCGCCAGGCCGACCGCGAACTGCGCCGGGCGGGGCAGGTGCAGCAGCGCGGCCAACGCGACCATGCTGATCCCGATCGCCCAGATCACCTGCAGCCAGATCGCCGTCGGCGGAAAGGCGGGCGCCTGCGTCGGCCAGGCATAGCCGACCACGGTAAACTCCAGCACGATCAGGAACAGCCCGCGTTTCAGCAGGAATGCCGACACTTCGGCCTTGCTGTGCGACTGGCCATAGAGCCAGGCGGACAGGCCCGTCAGCGCAACGAAGGTCGGCGCGCAGAAGGTCGACAGGAATCGGGTGAAGAACAGGCCCGGATCGGTCGTGTTGGCGTCCACCGGATCGGTGACCTGCAAATGCAGGAACCATGTCTCGCGGACATGGTCGACCAGCATGAACAGCATGACGAGCCCGCGCAGCGCGTCGATGGCGATCAGGCGCGTGCGCGCCTTTGCGGCGGCCACCGGCGACGTCGCGCCGGGGCTCAGGCCTGTCAGGGGCGGCTGCGCCGCAATGCTGTTCATCTGTCTATCCCTTCCCTGCCTCTTCACTCGCCCTTGGGCAGGAAGAGATCCTTGTAGAAACCGACCGTCTTGACGGTCACGGTGACGGGCGTTTCGCCCTTGTTGCGGAAATACCAGCCATGGGTGCCGTCGAACGGCGCGGTGAAGTCGCCCTGGCCGCCGGTCATGTCCAGTTCCTTCCAGTAATCGGTGAACGCCCCGTCGGTGGCGCCGGCCTTCTCGCCATGCATTTCCGCCTTCACCGGGCCGCCGGTCGATGCCCATGTGAAGATGAAACTGTCGCCCTTGGTCATATGCGCCTTCACTTCCTGGCCGCTATGCGGCGCCAGGGTGATCGTCATTTCATCCTGCCGCCAGGCCGCCGGCTTGGCGATGGTCGCCTTGGTCGGGATCGCGACGTCGGTCGGCGCGGCGGCGTCCGGGACGGGGGCGGAGTCGGCCGCTTCGCCGGCCACCATGCCATTGAGGCCGATGGCGCTGCCGACGCCCGTCGGATCGATGCCATATTCGGCGGGCAGCACGAACAGGGTGACGATGGCGATCGCTGCCAGCGCGGCCCCGCCGGTCGCCTTGGCGAGGGTGGCGGGCGAGGGGCTGATGCGGGGTGGGAGGGCGGATGCGCTTTGCATGGTCATGTCAGGCACCTTGGGTGAAATAGCCGGCCAGTTGATAGCCGATGAGGACGAAGCCGGCGGTCATCAGCGCGGCGTTGGCGAGGATGGCGCTGCGGTTGAAGCTGGGTGACAGGCGCCACAGGTTCATCAGCAGCAGGATGATCGTCAACGCCATGAACTGCCCGAGTTCGACGCCGACATTGAAGCTTATGAGATTATATATCATTCCATCTTTCGCCAGTGTCAACTCCTGCAACTTGGTCGCCAGGCCGAAACCGTGGAAGAAGCCGAAGATCAGCACCGCCGCCTTGGGATTGGGCGACACGCCGAACCAGGTCTTGAACCCGTCCAGATTGTCGATCGCCTTGTAGACCACCGACAGGCCGATGATCGCGTCGATCAGGAAGGGGTTGGCGCGGATGTCGAGCAGCACGCCCAGCAGCAGCGTCGTGCTATGCCCGATCGCGAACAGCGTCACATAGGCGCCGACATCCTTCATCCGGTAGAGGAAGAAGATGACGCCCGCCAGGAACAGCAGATGGTCGTATCCGGTGACCATATGCTTGGCGCCCAGATACATATAGGGGATGATGTTGATCCCCGACGCGCCTTCGATGAAGGCCTTGTCATTCTCGTTGACGCCATGCGCCCAGAGCGATGCGCTCATGCAGGCGAGGGCCAGTCCCAGGAGCAGCAGCGCAACCCGCCGCACGCCTGGAAAGAAAAGCGGGGGGCGGGTTGCGCTATGCATGGCCTTATTTCGCCTGGAAGGTGGCGAAGCTCTTGGCCCCGCTCTTGTCGACCAGCGCGACCACCAGCTTGGCGCCCTTGGCGGCCTTGAAGCCCCCTGCGCTCAGCTTGTTGCCGCCGGCGGGCTTGAGCGCCGCCTCGGTCTTGGTGCCTGCGGCCGTCTGGGTGAGCTTGGCGGTGAAGCTGGCGGCCGCCAGCGGTTCATCCTCTTCGCTCAGATAGACATCGACGCCCTTGGGGCCGGCGACCAGCTCGATCATCGTCTCGCCGGTCATCTGGACCATGCCGCCATGCTGCGGTTTCATGCTGCCATGGGCGTGCAGCATCGCCGGGGCGGCGATCAGGGCGAAGGCGGCCAGACTGACGCCAAGGAACCCGGTGCGGAACATATCGGTCTTCATGGATAATCTCCTGAAAAATGCGGCTTATTCGGGCAGATGCGGCAGGACGAAGGACAGGGAGGCGCGATATTCCTCATGGTCCACCTTCTTGTCGCTCGTCTGGCCGACATAGATTGCCATCAGCACATTGATGCCCTGGTTGCGCAGCCTGATCGTCGCGGTGCCGTCCGCGCCGGTCTTGGCGGGCGCGGCCTCGTCGGGATCGTTGACATAATCCTGCATCACGGTCGCACCCGCGATCGGCTTGCCCTTATAGTAGACGCGCACCTTCATCGGTTCTCCCATCTTCTGGGGGATGGCGAGGTCGGCGGGAACGATCTGGAGCATGTGCCCCTCGAACAGCGGCACCGGCTTGGTCGGCACCTGGGTCAGATGGACGGCATATTTGAAATTATGCTCGGCTAGCGTCGCCGTCGGCACTTCGTCGCGGCCCTTGTTGTGCCACTCGCCGTCGGGCGTCTTGCTCCAATAGCCATAGTCCATGACCGCGGCGACGGCCGCGACCGGTTCGTCGCTGTCGACGACCGGGATGGCGCCGGCTTCGCGCAGGCGAGTGGCGACCGGCGCCCAGTCGCTGTCATAGCCGGTGACGGTCTTGACCAGCGGCAGCCGCTTGACCGCGTCCAGATCGTCCGCGCCCACGCCGTAGATCAGCGCCAGTTGGCGCGCGCGCTGCGCGAACCAGATGCCATGGGCGCTGGCGGGAATGGCCATGGCGGCGAGGGTGACGGTGCCGACGGCGGCAATGGCGAGGCGAGAAAAAGCCAAGTGCGAACTCCTCGATCAGGGGGTGGTCCCTTGGGATCGAGGCTATGATGACCACACGATGGAATGTTCCGAATATGTCGAATGACTAGGTGGAAAATGTCAAAAAGAGAGGGCCGAAGACGCATTATGCGTCGCCGGCCCCCTATCAGGTTACAAAAGGATGCTCGCAGGTTACAACGGGATGACGGTCAGGCGTCCGCCAGTTCCACGATGTTGACGATATGCGCCTGGGTATATTCCAGCAGGCCCGCCTCGCCCAGTTCGCTGCCCAGTCCGGATTGTTTCACGCCGCGGAAGGGGATGTTGGCGTCGATCGCCAGATGCTGGTTGACCCATACCGTGCCGGTGTCGATCTGCATGGCCACGGCGGTCGCACGCGCGACATCCTTGCCCCATACCGTGCCGGCCAGGCCATAGTCGCTGTCATTGGCGCGGGCGATGACATCGGCGATATCGTCATATTTCTGCACCGGCAGCACCGGACCGAACTGCTCCTCCTGCACCAGCGGCGCGTCTTCGGGCAGGTCGCGCACGATGGTCGGCGCGATGAAATAGCCCGGCCGGTCCATCGGCTCGCCGCCCGCCAGCACCGTGCCGCGCGTCTTGGCGTCGGCAATCAGGGCGCTGACCTTGTCATATTGCATCTTGTTCTGCACCGGGCCGATGGTCGTACCCTGCTTGGCGCCATCGTCGACGATCGCCTCGTTCGCCAGCTTCGCCAGCTCGTCGCAGAAATCGTCATACAGCGCGCTGGGGACATAGGCGCGCTTCACTGCGACGCAAATCTGCCCGGCATTGGTCATCGCGCCCTGATAGACCTTCTTGGCCACCTGCCGCGCGTCGACATCGTCCAGCACGATCGCCGCATCATTGCCGCCCAATTCCAGCGTCACCCGCTTCACGGTTCCGGCGGAGGAGGCCATGACCTTCTTGCCGGTCGCGGTCGATCCGGTGAAGGCGACCTTGGCGATATCCTTGTGCCCGGTCATCAGCGGCCCCAGTTCATTCTGGTCGCAGACGATGTTCAGCACGCCCGCGGGCAGGATCGCCTGCGCCAGCTCGCCGAACAACAGGGTGGTCAGCGGCGTCGTCGGCGCGGGCTTGGCGACCATCGTATTGCCCGTCACCAATGCCGGTCCCAGCTTGTTCATCAGCAGGATCAGCGGAAAATTCCACGGCGTGATGGACGCGACCACGCCCAGCGGCGTGCGATGCTCGATCACCTTGTTGCCGCCCTCGTCCTTCAATGTCTTGGGTTCCACCCGCATCGTGGCGAAGGCGCGCAGGGTGAAGACGCTGCCCATGATCTCGTAACCGGCCTGGTCCAGCGGCTTGCCCTGTTCGGCGGTCAGCAGGCTGGCGAATTCGCCGATCCGCGCCTCCAGCGCATCGGCCAGTTTCAGGACCAGCGCGGCGCGCCCCTCCACCGGCGTTGCCGCCCAGCCGGGCTGCGCGCGCTTGGCCGCCGCGATCGCGCGTTCCAGCAGCGCCTCGTCGGCCTTGGGACAGGCGGCGAACGATTCTGCCGTCGCCGGGTTCACCACGTCGAACGTGCTGGCGCCCGGCGTCAGTTCGCCGTCGATCAGCATCCGAAATTCATGATCCATGAGTCGCTCTCCTTATATAGGCTATCGCAGGCCGATCCGGACGGACACTTGGCTATCGCTTTCCGCAGCGGCTGGCTATATCCTGTATATGTGCGCCTGGGATACAATTTTGACAAGAGGGTATCGAAACAGATGAAACAGGGGGCCGATCTCCAGACGCTCGTCGGCTATCGCGTGCAGCGGGCCAATCTGCTGATGGAAACCGACGCGCGAGCCGCGCTGTCGGATTTCGACCTGTCGCCGGCGAAGATGACTGCGCTCATCCTGATCCGCGACAATCCCGGCTGCGACCAGACCGCGCTGGGTCGCGCGCTCAGCATCAATCGGTCGAGCGCGATGAAACTGGTCAACATCCTGGCCGACAAGGGCTTCGTGGAACGGCGGCCTGGCCGCGACTTGCGGACCAACGCCCTGGCCTTGCTGCCCGAAGGCGCGCGCCAGCTCGAAAAGATGGTCGCTGCGGTCCGCCGGTCCGACGCGCGCATGACGCAGCGGCTGAGCGCCGACGAACTGGCGACCCTGCACGACCTGCTGGCCCGGCTCGGGCCTGCGACGGGCCTATCGGATGACGAGGGCTGAACAACATGGGCTTGCGCAAAATGTATCATAGGCGCACAATCTGCGCGAACCAGGCGGCCGATTCGACCCGATAGCGCCGCGCGAAACGGGGAGATGGGCGCGCGTGACCGAAGCTGTTTGCATGGATGAAACGGAAATCCTGGGTCAAGGCCTGCCCTCCGCTTCGCTGGATTGCCTGCTGCGTCCCCGCTCGGTCGCGATCGTCGGCGCCTCGGACAAGCCCGGCGCGCTGGGCGCATCGGTATTGGCCAACCTCGTGCGGCAGGGTTTCGACGGAGACATCCATCTGGTCAATCCCAAGCGCACGGAGATTGGCGGGCGGCCCTGCGTCGCGTCGGTCGATGACCTGCCGGAAGGTGTCCATGTCGCTGTTCTCGCCATCCCGCGTGCCGGCGTGCTGGACACGATGCGCGGCCTCGCCCGCCGCGGCGTGCGCGCCGCCGTCATCTTCTCCGCCGGCTTTGCCGAGGACGGGCCGCAGGGCCTGGCCGACCAGCAGGCCATCGCCCGCATCGCCCGCGAAAGCGGCATGGTGGTGGAGGGGCCGAATTGCCTCGGCCTCGTCAATTTCCGCGACAATGTCTCGCTGACCTTTATCGAAATGCCGGAGGCGAAGGCGCAGGGCGATCGCCGCGTCGGCATCGTCTCGCAATCGGGCGCGATGGCCGCCGTGCTGGCGACGACCATGATCCATCGCGACGTGCCCTTGAACTGCTACATCTCCACCGGCAATGAAGCGGCCAGCGGGATCGAGGATTATCTGGCCTATCTGGTCGACCAGCCCGACACCGCCGTCATCGCCCTCATCGCTGAACATGTGCGCGATCCCGCCCGCTTCCTCGCCGCCGCCCGCGCCGCCCGCGACGCGGGCAAGGCCGTCGTGCTGCTTCACCCCGGCCGCAGCGCGGCGGGCGCGGAAAGCGCCGCCACCCATACCGGCGCGATGGCGGGCGACCATGCGGTCATGGCCGTCCATGTCCAGCGTGCCGGCGTCATCCTCGCGGACTCGCTGGAGGAACTGGGCGACATCGTCGAAATCCTCGCCCGCTCGCCCGATGCCGGGATCGGCGGGACCGGCGTCATCGCCGAATCCGGCGCGTTCAAGGCGATGATGCTCGACCTGGCCGAAGCGGTCGCGCTCGACCTGCCGAAACTGACCGATGCCGACAGCCCGGCGCTGCGCGCGGCGCTGCCCGATTTCGTCCCCGTCACCAATCCGATGGACATCACCGCCCAGGGGCTGGTCGATCCCGGCCTCTACGGCCGCACGCTCGCAGCGCTGGCGCAGGACGACCGGATCGGCACGATCCTCCTCACCCTGATCCAGACCGACACCGGCACTTCGCACATCAAGTTCAAGGCGGTTCTGGACGCACTCCAGGCGATCGGCGAAACCAAGCCGGTCATCGTCGGCGGCGTCGATGAAGGCGGCGGCGTCTTCGCCGACGATCTCGCCGCGCTGCGCGCCGCGGGCGTCACCTATCTGCCCACCGCCGAACGGACGCTGCGCGCGCTCGCCCGCATCGCCGCCCATCGCCAGCGCGACGAAGCGGTGGCCCCGCTCGACGCCGATCCGATCGCCGATCTGGCGCAGGTCGGCAGCACCATCCCGGAACATCGGTCGAAGGCGATCATGGGCGCGCAGGGCATCGCCTTCCCCGCCTTCGAACTCGCGCAGTCGGCTCAGGAAGCCGTCGCCGCCGCCGATCGCCTCGGCTATCCAGTGGTGCTCAAAGCCCAGTCCCCCGAACTGCCGCACAAGAGCGACGCGGGCGGTGTCATCATCAACTTGGCCGACGCCGATGCCGTGGCGGCCGGCTGGGACCGGCTAATGGCCAATCTCGCCGCCTCGCGCCCTGGCCTCGCGCTCGACGGCGTACTGGTGGAGGGGATGGCGGCCAAGGGCGTCGAACTCATCGTCGGCGCGCGCAACGATCCGCATTGGGGGCCGACCATCCTCGTCGGCTTCGGCGGCGTCGCGGCCGAACTGCTGCACGACGTCTGCCTGCTCCCGCCCGACCTGACCCGCGACGCGATCATCGCGCAGATCCGCACGCTGCGCATGGCCCCCCTGCTGGACGGCTTCCGCGGCGCCCCGGCGATGGACATCGGCGCCGTCGCCGACATCGTCCAGCGGCTGGGCCGGATGGTCGCCGCCACGCCGGCCATCCGCGAAGTCGATCTCAACCCGGTGATCGTCTATCCGGCGGGGCAGGGCGCCATCGCCCTGGACGCGCTGATTTCCCTATAACCCCCTCCGTTCGTTTCGAGCGAAGTCGAGAAATGTGACGCGCCACGTCAGCCGCTTCTCGACACGCGCGAAGCGAACGGGTTTTTTACGTCAGCGCATAATAGCGCAGCACATTCCCGTCCGCGCGCCGCTCGCCCACGCCAATGAACACATGCTTGGTCAGCCAGTCATGCTTGCCGACCGGGCATTCGAAACTGGGATTGCCGCGCAGATAATAATCCTGCTGCTCCACCGGCTCGCCGTCGCCGAACGCCCAGTCGCGCAGGCGCGCCATCGTGTCGGGCTTGCGCCCCCACAGGAAACCCCGATTATTGAGCAGGATCAGCGTGCCATCCTCTTCCTCCAGCATGTAGCGGGCGTCGAACACAGCGACGTCGTCGGGCCGGAAATAGGCATAGTCGCCGCCCGACCCCGGCACCGCCTTGCCCCTGATCCGCGGTCCCTCGAACGTCCCGCCATCGACATAGACGGCGCTGCGATTGCCGCCCATCGGCGTATTCACGATGGTCTGAACCCGCGGAAATTGCAGCCGCACCTCCATTGCGAATTCCAGACGCGGATTGTCCAGCGTCGAAAACAGATTTTCCATCAAGCCAACTCCCCAATCACCCTAATTCCCCAATCACCCTAATTCCAGCGTCCCGCCATCCACGAACAGATTGGCGGCGGTGATAAAACTGGCTTCCTCCGAAGCCAGGAACAGAACGGCACGCGCGACTTCCTCCGCCCGGCCCATGCGCTGCATCGGCACCGCCGCGATCATCGCCTCGCGCATGGCCTCCACATCGGCCTCGCTCATGCCCGGATTGCGGTGCAGCAGCGGCGTTTCGATCGGACCGGGGCTGACCAGGTTGACGCGAATGCCTTCACCCACCAGTTCGCCCGCAATGACCTTGAGCGCCGCATACAGTCCGCCCTTGGCTGCTGCATAGGCGGTATTGCCCGGCACGAAGGCATGGCCGCCGATCGATCCCGTCGCCACGACCGACCCGCCCCGGCCCATCAGCCGCAACGCCTTCTGGATGGCGAACACGCAGCCGCGCAGGTTGACGCCATGGACATGGTCCCAGTCGTCGGGCGTCAGGTCGCGGAAAGGCGCGAAGCCGCCCACGCCGGCATTGACGAACAGCGTATCGATCCGCCCGTCCTGCGCCGCGATGTCGCCGATCACCGCCTCCATCGCGTCCAGATCGGCGATGTCCGCGCGATACCCCCTTGCGCCGGCGATCCCGGCCACCGCCGCATCGATCGTCGCCTGGTCGCGCCCGCTGATCCGCACCGTCGCGCCTTCCGCCGCGAAGGCCTGCGCGCTCGCCAGGCCGATGCCGCTATTGCCGCCCACGACCAGCACGATCTTGTCCTTGAATCGCATCGCTGCCTCCCGGCTCAAAAGGGGGAATGGGGATTGGGGCTGTCGGCCGGCACATCCTGCACCACGTCCCAATGCTCGACGATCCTGTCGCCTTCGATGCGGAAGATGTCCATCACCGCAAAGCCGGTATCGCCTGCCCACCGCCGCACATGATAATGGACGACCACATGGTCGCCATCGGCAAAGCGCCGCTTGATATCATGCACCGCATCGGGATTCTCCGCGCGCACCTTGCGCAGAAAGGCTTTCAGCGGTTCCAGCCCGGTATCGACCCACTGGTTATGCTGGATATAGTCCGCCGCGATGAAGCGGTCGGCGGCGTCGCCGTCCATCGGGATCAGCACATGGTCGAACATCGCCTGCACCAGATCCAGGTTGCGCTGTTCCTGCGCACTATAGCTCATCACCCTCTCCCTGCATTTTTCGCTGGCGTCGATCCGCCCTTTGCCCTTACGATAACGATCGTTATTAAAAGGGCAAGCGGGCAGGGGAAAAATCCCGCCCCTTCGGACAAGAGGAGAGGGCGATGGAACGCGCCGATTATGATCGCTATGCGCAGGCGTTCAACGACCGGGACTATGACACGGTGTTCGATTTCTACGCGCCGGGCGCCAGCATCCGCTTCTTCGGCGTGGACCTCGGCAGCCGCGAAGCGTTCAAGCGCTTCTACGGCTTTCTCCACGCCCATGTCATCGAAACGCTCACGATCGAGCGTTTCGCGTCCAGCGCCGATCTGGTCGCGCTCGAAGGGATCATCCGGGTCGAAGGCGTCAAGGATCTCGACGCCGCTGCGCTGGCGGCGCAGGGGCTGGACCAGTTCGCCCCGATCGCGAAGGGCCAGGTCCAGGAAATGCGCCAATATATCCATTATCATGTCGCCGACGGCAAATTCACCAGCGTCGGCTGCGCGATTGTCGGCTGAGTGACCTGCCGCACCACGCATGGCTTGACTTCACCACCGCCAGATGCCCTATCGGAAGACCATGTCGAACAGCAGCCCGCCCCGGAAACCGTCCGCGTCCTCCAAGCCGCCGCGGCCGCGCGCTGCCGAAGCCAGCCCGGCGGACACGCTCCACCGCGTGCTGCGGCTGGCGAACAAGCTGATGGCGCCTTTCTCCACCTATCTGGAACATCGCTACAAGATCAGCCTCAATGAATTTCGCCTGCTGATGCTGATCGGGCGCCACCCCAATTCGGCGAGCCATGAGCTGGCCGAAATGACCGGCGTCAATCCGATGAGCGTCTCCCGCGCGGTCGCCGCGCTGCAAAAGCATGGCCGCATCGCGGTCGAGCGCGATCCCGGCAACAAGCGGCGCAAGACGCTCATCCTGACCGACGAGGGGCAGCGCCTCTACGGCCTGATGCGCCCGCAGACGGACAAGGTGGCGACCTATCTCGTCTCTGCCCTGGCAGGGCAGGAGGTCGACATGCTCAACCAGTATCTCGACACGCTGGTCGACACGCTCGAAGCCACCGACGACAGCGGCAACAGCCGGTTCCTCGAATTCACCCGGCCCGACGGCGACGACGAGCCGACGGCCTGAGCGTTCAGGCCTGCCGCGCCAGCGCGGCGGGCAGTTCGGCCCGCAACAACTCCAGTAGCCCGCTGATCTTGGGCAACAGATGGCGACGCTGCGGATAGACCGCCCAGATCGGTTCGTCATCGGGCCGGAAATCGTCCAGCACTTCCTCCAGCGCGCCCGATGCGATGTGGGGCAGCAGGTAGAATTCGGGCAACTGGCATACCCCCATGCCCGCAATCGCGGCCTCCGCCACCGCGCCGCCGCTGTTGCAGCGCCACCGCCCTTTGGGCCGGATGCTCTCCGCCCGCCCGCCCCGCCGGAACCGCCACAGCGGCGACGTGCCGACCAGGCATTCGTGCCGCGACAGGTCGCCGGGCTTGCCGGGCCGGCCCTGCCGGTCGAGATAGGCGGGCGCGGCGCAGGTATGGAGCCGCCGCGAGGCGATCCGGGTGCCGATCAGCCGCGATTCCGCCAGCTCCCCGGTGCGGATGGCCAGGTCATAGCCCTCGCCCACCAGGTCGACCAGCCGGTTGGTCAGGTCGATGCTGATCCGCAGCTTGGCATGGCTGGAGGCATAGCGCCGCACGATCGGCGCGATGAAGCGCTCGCCCATAGCGGTGGAGCAGGTGATGCGAATGTCCCCCTGCGGCTCGCCGCCCTCGCTGATCATCGCGATCGCCTCGTCTCGCTCGGCGACGATCCGGCTGCAATGGTCGAAAAAGACGCGGCCCGTATCGGTCAGCCGCACCGTCCGGGTTGTGCGGTGGAACAAAGGCGCCTGCACCCGCGCCTCCAGCGCGGCGATGGCGCGGCTCATATGGGTGGTCGACAGGCCCAGCGCCTCGGCGCCCGCCTTGAAACTGCCCGCGGCTGCGATCGCGACGAACTCGTCTATGCCTTCCCAGCGGTGCATATTGTCCCACTCCAGAAATAATGAATCCCGCAAATGCTTTCTTATCGCGCAGGCGGGATATTGCTAGAGCGGGCGACACCACCGCCGCGCGGCGCGGGCTTGCACGGGCCCCTGCCGATCGGGCACAGGATTTTCCGATTATCGGACCAATTCGGGAGTAGACCCATGAAGACCCGCGCCGCCGTCGCCTTCGAAGCCAAGAAACCGCTGGAGATCGTCGAACTCGACCTGGAAGGCCCCAAGGCGGGCGAGGTTCTGGTGGAGATCATGGCGACGGGAATCTGCCATACCGACGCGTACACGCTCGACGGGCTGGACAGCGAGGGCATCTTCCCCTCGGTCCTGGGCCATGAGGGCGCGGGCATCGTGCGCGAAGTCGGCCCCGGCGTCACCTCGGTCAAGCCGGGCGACCATGTCATCCCGCTCTACACCCCCGAATGCCGCCAGTGCAAAAGCTGCCTGTCGGGCAAGACGAACCTTTGCACCGCGATCCGCGCGACCCAGGGCAAGGGGCTGATGCCCGACGGCACGACCCGCTTTTCCTACAAGGGCCAGCCCGTCTTCCACTATATGGGCTGCTCGACCTTCTCCAATTTCACCGTCCTGCCTGAAATCGCGGTGGCGAAGATTCGCGAGGACGCGCCCTTCCAGTCGAGCTGCTATATCGGCTGCGGCGTGACCACGGGCGTGGGCGCGGTCATCAATACGGCCAAGGTGCAGGTGGGCGACAATGTCGTCATCTTCGGCCTGGGCGGCATCGGCCTTAACGTGATCCAGGGCGCACGCCTGGCCGGCGCGAACAGGATCATCGGCGTCGATATCAACCCCGACCGGGAGGAATGGGGCCGCAAGTTCGGCATGACCGACTTCCTCAACTCCAGGGGCCTGTCGCGCGAGGACACCGTGGCGAAGATCGTCGAGATGACCGACGGCGGCGCCGATTATACGTTCGACGCGACCGGCAATACCGATGTGATGCGCACCGCGCTGGAAGCCTGCCATCGCGGCTGGGGCACGTCGATCATCATCGGCGTGGCCGAAGCGGGCAAGGAGATCGCGACCCGTCCCTTCCAGCTCGTCACCGGCCGCAACTGGCGCGGCACGGCCTTCGGCGGCGCCAAGGGCCGGACCGACGTGCCCAAGATCGTCGACATGTACATGACCGGCAAGATCGAGATCGACCCGATGATCACCCATGTCATGGGTCTGGAGGAGATCAACACCGCCTTCGACCTGATGCACGCGGGCAAGAGCATCCGTTCGGTCGTCGTCTACTGATGGAAACGGTCAGCACCAATCGCGCCTTTGGCGGCGTGCAGGGCGTGTACCGGCACGCCTCTGCCGTCACCGGCACGGACATGACCTTCTCGGTCTATGTCCCCCCACATGAGGCGGGCGCGACGCTGCCGGTCGTCTGGTATCTGTCGGGGCTGACCTGCACCCACGCCAATGTCACGGACAAGGGCGAATATCGCCGCCTGTGCGCCGAACTGGGGCTGATCTTCGTCGCACCCGACACCTCGCCCCGCGGTGAGGGCGTGCCCGACGATCCCGATGGTGCCTATGATTTCGGGTTGGGCGCGGGCTTCTATGTCGACGCGACGCAGCAGCCCTTCGCGCAGCATTACCGCATGTGGTCCTATGTGACGCAGGAACTGCCCGCGCTCGTCGCCGCACATTTCCCCGCCGACCCGGATCGCCAGTCGATCATGGGCCATTCGATGGGCGGCCATGGCGCGCTCACCATCGGCCTGACCTTCCCCGACCGGTACAAGGCCGTCTCCGCTTTCGCGCCGATCGTCGCGCCCTCGCAAGTGCCCTGGGGACACAAGGCGCTGGGCGGCTATCTGGGCGACGATCGCGCCGCCTGGCGCAAGCATGACGCCGTCGCCCTGATCGAGGATGGCGCGCGCCTGCCCGCCTTGCTGGTGGACCAGGGCGCGGCCGACGCTTTCCTGGAGCCGCAATTGCGGCCTGGCCTGCTGCGCGCCGCCTGCGACGGGGCCGGCATCCCGCTGACGCTGACGCTGCGCGATGGCTATGACCATAGCTATTATTTCATCGCAACCTTCATGGGCGATCATCTGCGCTGGCACGCCGCGCGGCTGACGCAGCAAGGCGCGGCATGAGCATCGACCTGCTGACCGACGATGTCGTGAACGAACCCTAGCAGGGCGCGGTGCGCGAAGGGAAGGGCGCCTTCTTCGTCATCCGCGACGGCCGGATCGCGCGGGTCAGCAACCACTATAATCTCGCCGACTGGCTGGCGCAGGTCGGCTAAGGGCTGTGGGGATTTAGGATTCCCCTTTTGCTGGAGTTGTGATTCACACTCTGGATGGATCGCTTTGTACTGACGGACGCCCAATGGGCGCAGATGGAACCGCACTGTCTGGGCAAGATCACCGACCCCGGACGCAGCGGCAGAAACAACCGGCTGTTCGTGGAGGCAGTGCTGTGGATTGTCCGCACTGGAAGTCCATGGCGCGACCTACCGGCGATGTTCGGCAATTGGAGCACGGCATTCCGCCGATTTCGCGATTGGCGGGAAGCCGATGTTTTCAAGCGGATTTTCGATGCTCTGTCGGATGAACCCGACATGGAATACGCCATGATCGATGCCACCATCGTCAAGGTTCACCGGCACGGCCAGGGCGCAAAAGGGGGACTCAGAGCCAGGCCATTGGTCGTTCCAAAGGAGGCATGACGACCAAGATCCTGGCTTTGACCGATGCGCTGGGCAACCTTGTCCGCTTCCGCTTGATGCCCGGCCACCGCTTCGACACGGTTGGCGTTGCTCCACTCATCGACGGCATCAAGTTCGGCGCACTGCTCGCTGACAAGGCTTTCGACAGCAACGATATCGTCGCCGATCTCAACGAGCGGGGTGCAAAAATCGTCATCTCGCAGCACCCGCGACGCGCCAGACCCATCCCGCTCGACGCCGAAATGTACAAGTGGCGCCACCTCATCGAAAACTTCTTCTGCAAACTCAAGGAATTCAAGCGTATCGCCATGCGCGCCTGCAAAACCGATCGCAGCTTCGAGGCCATGATCCACCTCGCTGCAGCCGTCATCAATTCCCGGTGAATCCCCACAAGCCTTAGAGCATCGTGCGGAAAAATGGGAACCGCTTTTCTGCTTAAAACGATGCGACAACAAAAACTAAGAGCGCGCGATGTGCGTCGGATTTAGAGCAGCATGCTCTAGGCGCGCACGCGCGCCTGCTCCAGGCCGAGCGCCGCCATCACCAGCAGCATCGTCAGGAAACTGACCCCCAGAACGCCGGTCAGCGGCAGGATGGACACCGATGGCAGCAGCGACACCGCCGCGCTTGCCGCGGCCGTGATCGCCAGTTGCAACGTGCCGAGCAATCCCGCCGCCGCCCCCGCGCCGCCGGCCGCCGCATCCAGCGCGGAAATCGCCGCAGGCGTCAGGATGAAGCCGGACAGGGCGAACAAAAGCATCGAATAGGCTTGGAACAGCGCGATCGGCGCCCCCGCGCCCGCCAAAGCGATCAGCCCGGTCGCGCCGATCGCGACCAGCGCCACCCCGGTCACCAGCGTCCGCGCGCCCAGCCGCCGCATCAGCGCCGGCGCGAACTGGGTCGCGATGATCGACGTCACGGCATTCAGCGCCAGCAGCAGGCTGTAATGATGCGGCGTCAGCCCGAACCCCTGCGTATAGACGAACGGCGCGGCGGTCACGAAGGCGAAGGGCACCGTCGTCGCCAGCCCCGCCACCAGCGTCCAGCCCAGGAACGCGGGCGTCGCCAGCAACCCGCGATAGGCCTGCATCATCGGCTGAGGGCGTAGCCGCTTTTCGGGCGGCAGCGATTCCGGCAGCCTCAGCGCGACCGCCACCAGCGCCACGATGCCGCCGCCCGCCAGCAGCAGGAACAGTCCGCGCCACGGCATGATCTGCAACAGGTAACTTCCGGCGAGCGGCGCCAGCACCGGCGATATGCCGATGATCAGGAAGGTGAAGGCCATGAGTTGCGCGGCGCGATGACCGCTATGCCGGTCGCGGATCATCGCGCGCACGCTCGATGTCCCCGCACATGCCCCCATGCCCTGTAAAAATCGGCATGCGACCAGCATGGTCAGGCTGGTCGCCATCGCGCAGGCGATCGAGGCGATCGTGAATAGCGCCAGCCCGCCGATCAGCGGCCGCCGCCGCCCGAACCGGTCGCCCAAACTCCCCAACGGAATCTGCGCCAGCGCCAGCCCCAGGAAGAAGGCGGACAGCGTGCGCTGCACCGCGCCGCTGTCCGCCGCCATCGCCCGCGCCATGCCCGGCATGGCCGGCAGGTACAGGTCGATGGCGAAGGGGCCGAGCGAGGAGAGAAAGCCGAAGGCGATGCCCAGCAGCAGGCTCGGCTCGGTGTCTTTCCGGCCGGCCGGGTCGGTGGCGTGCGGCATCGTCTGGTCTGTCCTCTCCCTAATTAGTAACGAACGTTATATTTGTTTTGCGCCTTTCACAAGCGTTTGCGCGGCCTTGCGACCGGCGATGTTTCGATTTGCATATTGTGTCATCCACATACAATGTGCGCCGCATGGAGCGCAGCGCTCGCCGCCGCGCCTTGCCCCGATAAATGAGAGGAACGCCGCCCATGGCCGTCATGCCGACCGCAGCCTTGCCCGCCGACGATCCGCGCAGCATTCTGGCCAGCCGGCCGATGCGCCTGCCGCAGGTCATGGCGATCGCCATCTGCTTTCTGCTCAATGCGCTCGACGGGTTCGACATTCTCGCCGTCACCTTCGCCGCGCCGGGCATCGCCCGCGCATGGAGCATCGGCCCCGGCGCGATCGGCCTGGTCGTGTCGGCCGGGCTGGCGGGCATGGTCGTCGGCTCGCTGACGCTGGGCCAGCTTGCCGACCGCATCGGGCGTCGGCCGCAAATCCTCCTGTGCCTCGCCATCATGGTGGGCGGCATGTTGGCCTCCGCCTTCGCCCCCAGCGTCGTGCTACTCTGCCTGCTGCGCGCCTTTACCGGCCTTGGCCTCGGCGCGGTGCTGGCGGCGGTCAACGCCGCGTCGGCGGAATTCGCCAACCGGCGCCGCCGCGACCTGGCGGTCAGCATCATGGCGGCGGGCTATCCGGTCGGCGGCATCGTCGGCGGCTGGGGCGCGGCGCAATTGCTCAGGAACCATGGCTGGGAATCGATCTTCCTCGCCGGCGCCGGCGCCACCGCGCTGATGGTGCCGCTCGTGCTGCTCCTGCTGCCCGAATCGGTCAGTTGGCTCGCCACTCGCCACGGCCCGGCTGCGCTGCCGCGCATCAACGCCATATTGCGCCGGCTCGGCCAGCCGGAAGCGGGGCAGGTGGCCATCGTGGACGAACCCAGGGCGTCGATGGGCCAGCTCTTCGCCGATCGCTACCGCGTCACGACGATCGCGCTGATCCTCATGTACGGCCTGCACATGATGACCTTCTATTATGCGCTGGGCTGGGCGCCCTCGCTGGTCGTGGCGCTGGGGTTCGATCCGTCGCGCGCGACGATCGTGTCGGTGTTCATGAACATGGGCGGCGCGATCGGCGGGCTGACGCTCGGCTTCCTCTCGCCGCGCCTCGGCCTGCGCCCGCTGGTGATCGGCGGGCTGGCCGGCGCGGCGGTCGCGGTCGCCGCCTTCGGCGCCGTCCCCGCCGCCATGGTCTGGCTTCAGGTGGCGGCGTTCATCCTGGGCTTTCTCGCCAATGGATCGGTGGTCGGCCTCTATGCCCTGATCGCCAATATCTATCCCACCACGCTGCGCGCGACAGGCACCGGCACGGTGATCGGCTTCGGCCGCATGGGCGCGGCGCTCGGCCCGTTCCTCGCCGGGCAGTTGCTGGCGGTGGGGGCGGGCAGGGGCGTCACCTCGCTGCTGCTCGCGCTGGGTTCTGCGGTCGCCGCGCTGGTCCTGCTGCTGTCGCGTCTTCGCCCGGCGGATGAGGAAAGGCACCTGCCTTAGCGCGGATCATTCGGGTCGCCCGCCTGCATTTTCTCTCTGGCCCGACCCGAAATATTCGTGTAGATGAAATATTCATGGATGCGAAATCATCAGATCGCGATGTCAGCGCCCCCCTCCTGATCCTGCCGGGATTGCTGTGCGATTCCCGCATGTTCGGCGAAACGTTGGCCGCTTTCCCCGGCAGCGCTGTGATCGATGGTTTCTACCCCGGTTGCGACCGAATCGAGGCGATGGCCGATCATGTCATCGCCCACATGTCCGATCGCTGCGCCCTGCTGGGCCATTCGATGGGCGCGCGGGTCGCGCTTGAAGTCATGCGCAAGGCGCCCGATCGCGTGGAGCGGCTGGCGATGGTCGATACCGGCGTCCACCCTGTAAAGCCCGGCGAGCGCGAGGGCCGCTACCGCCTGCGCGATATCGGCCGCGCCCAGGGCATCGGCGCGCTGGTCGCGCAATGGCTGCCGCCGATGATGGGATTCGCGGCCCTGCGCAACGAAGCGCTGATGGACGCGCTCTACGCCATGGCGGTCGCCGCCGGCCTGCCGACGTTCGAAGCGCAGATCGAGGCGTTGTTGCACCGTCCCTCGGTCGATGCGCTGCTGCCGGCGATCGCCTGTCCGACCATCGCCATGGTCGGCCGGCAGGACCAATGGTCCCCGGTCGCCCAGCATATATCCATCGCCGCCGCGATTCCCGGCGCGCAACTGCGCGTCGTCGAAGGCGCCGGCCATATGATGCCTGCGGAAGCGCCGCAGGCCTTCAACCATCTCGTGCGGCAATGGCTTTCAATGCCGTCCGTGCAAGACATTTGTGAACTTCCGGATCAAGTCGAAGGAGAGGTTTGAATGACTGACAAGACCCTGCAACAGCTGCTCGATGAAAAGGGCGACATCGTCGAATTCCTGCGTAACCAGCAGGTCGGCCCCAATGCCTATCCGGGCGTGCCGGGCGAATATAGCAACTGGCGCGACGAACAGCGGAGCTGGGCGGAAAGCTCGGTCCTGTTCAACCAGAGCTTCCACATGGTCGACCTGCTCGTCACCGGCCCCGGCGCGTTCGACATGCTGGCCTATCTCGCCCCCAACAGCTTCAAGGGCTTCGTGCCGAACCGCGCCAAGCAGTTCGCCCCCGTCACGCCCGAAGGCTATGTGATCGGCGACGTCATCCTCTTCTATCTGGAAGAAGAAAAGTTCGAACTGGTCGGCCGCGCCCCCTCGATCGAATGGGTCGAATATTGGGCCTCGACCGGCAAGTGGGACGTGAAGGTGGAACGCGACGAGCGCACCATCGCCCGCCCGCTCGACCAGCAGGGCTATCGCCGCAACTATCGCTTCCAGTTGCAGGGGCCGAACGCCATGCCGGTGCTGGAAAAGGCGATGGGCCAGACGCCGCCGGACCTGAAATTCTTCCACATGGCGCCGATCAATATCGCCGGCGTCGAAGTGCGCGCGCTGCGCCACGGCATGGCCGGCCAACCCGGCTACGAACTGTTTGGTCCGTGGGAAGATTATGACACCGTCCGCAACGCGCTGATCGAAGCGGGCAAGGATTATGGCCTCACCCTGTGCGGTGGCCGTACCTATTCGTCGAACACGCTGGAATCCGGCTGGATCCCCTCGCCGCTGCCCGCCACCTATACCGGCGAAGGCTCGAAGGGCTTCCGCGAATGGATCGGCGAAAACAGCTATGAAGGCAAATGCTCGCTCGGCGGCAGCTTCGTCTCCGACAAGATCGAGGATTACTACCTCAATCCGTGGGAACTGGGCTATGGCATCATGGTCAAGTTCGACCATGAGTTCGTCGGCCGCGAAGCGCTGGAAAAGATCAAGGATCAGCCGCACCGTCAAAAGGTGACGCTGGCCCTGGACAACGAGGATATCGTCCGCGTCATGAGCTCGATGCTCCAGACCGGCGACAAGGCGAAGTTCCTCGAATTCCCCAGCGCCGTCTATTGCATGCACCCCTATGACGCGGTGCTGAAGGACGGCAAGACCATCGGCCTGTCGACCTGGATCGGCTACACCATCAACGCCGGCCGCTTCCTGGCGCTGGCGATGGTCGACGCGGAGTTCGCTGCGCCCGGCACCGAAGTGACGCTGCTGTGGGGAGAACCCAATGGCGGCACGCGCAAGCCGACAGTCGAACCGCATGTCCAGACCGAAATCAAGGCGATCGTCTCCTCGGTCCCCTATTCGGAAGCCGCCCGCGACAACTACGCCGACGGCTGGCGCACCAAGGCCGCCTGATCGGCTGATATCCCGAGCGGGAGGGGACGGGGGATGCCGAAAGGCGTCCCCCGTTTTCGTTGGCGGACGGAGCTTCGCAAAGCTATTGGTCCGGTGACGACCAATCAGAGACGATCATTTAATCAGCCTTGTTGCCGCAAAGCCGCCGAACCCATTGCCTGTAAAACACGAAAACGAGGGTAGTTAACGGAATCGCCCCGAAGATGGATAGCGGCGCGAGAATTTGCATAAAAATGCCGGGAGGCGGGCACCCCGCTGGTTCCAAAGAACATGCTGGCTCGACCGGTGCCGGAAAAATGCCGAGAACGAGCAAAAAATAGAGCATCCAGAAGACCAGTGCCATCCCGGCAAAAGCCAAATAGAGGCAATAGCGGAATACCGTCTGCATACCGCTATCATCAGGGCCAATCTGATTGGCGTCAATGTCCGCTATCCCGGATGTTTTCTCGAAGCCCGACCGTCCCCTCACCACCCATTGTCGCCATTCAAAGACAGATAGGCTTTCGGCATTTCTTCCAACCACCCAACCCCTTCCAATGTAGGATAATGTCTGATCTATCCTGATGGATGAAGCAGCGTTTCGCCTCATTCAGACCCGCCCGGACCGTTGATGCGTCCCTGTCGTGTCGGCGGCGCATAACCGTCGTGCGCCTGTCGCGCCGCTGTCGCCCATGCGGCGCGTCACAGACGCTTCGCAGGGGCGTCGGAAGCGCTTCGCGAACGCGTCCGGCCTCTTTCACCCGACGACACTGTATACTTTGCCTCGCCGCGTCCATGACGCGCCACGCGTCACACCGCCGGCATCTCGGCGGCGGTGAACAGGCTCACGGCCTGCTCCAGCTTGGCGATGGTCCGTCCCTCCACCTCGGCGGTGAAACGCGGCACGGGGATCGCCAGGGCAAAGGCGCCGACCGCCACATCGTCCACCATCACCGCCATGCCAAGGCCACAGATGCCCGGCGTATATTCCTCGCGAGTGCGGCCGATGCCGGTGGCGCGGATCTCCGCCAGTTCGGCGCGCAACTGCGCTTCATCGGTAATGCTGCTGGGGGTGAAGCTCTCCAGCCGTGCCTGCGCGAAATAACCGTCCAGCTCGGCATCGGCCATGGTGGCGAGCAGCGCCTTGCCCGCCGCCAGGCAATGGAGCGGGCTGCGCGTGCCGACGCTGATCGAATAGCGCAGCGACTGTTCCGCCGTCTCGGTGACGATCGCCTCCAGATGCCACCCGTCGCGGATGAAGAAGGACGCCGTCTCGTTCATCTGCAACCGCAGCGACTTGACCAGCGGCCGGACCTTGTCGGCCAGCGACATGGCGATCCGGGGCGCGGCCAGTCGGTCGAGCGCTGGCCCAGGCAGATAGCGCCGCCCTTCGCGCGTAAGATAATGGCGTTCCGCCAGCGTCGCGAGCAGGTAGGACAGGCTGCTGACCGGGATCGCCAGGCCAGCGGCGATCTCCTGCGCCACCACGCCTGCCGGGCGCGCCACGACATATTCGATGATGTCGATGGTGCGCATCGCCGATTTGACGGTGGACGGCGTGGTGCCATTCATGAGCCAGCGAACCCCTGTTTAAAACGTAAGACTGCCCCGCCTTTCGGCAAAGCGCCAGCCCGCCTCTATGCGCACGAAACGGTCGTGAAAGGAACCGACTTTCGGCGCGCCCTCGCCTGTGAACAACAGCATTGCGCTTTCCCCCGTCGCTTCGCTGTCGCTCAGGACGTCGATGACGACATTGGAGCAGACATGCTGCGTCGTCCGCGCCGGCCGGGCGAGGAAAGCGGCGAGGATCGCGTCGCGCCCCTCCGTCCACTCGTCCGGCGCAGTCGGGCGCGCCATGCGGCCATCGGGCGCATAGAGCGCCGCGACATCCGCCCAGCGCCCCGCGTCATTCAGATTGGCGTAGAGCGCAACCAGACGGGCGCAATCCTGTTCGATTCCGCGGCGCTGCTCTTCTGTCACAGCCGACCTCACAGGCGCGCGTCCGCCAGGTCCGCGCCGGCGCGTAGCGACCGCAGCTTCTTCCAGGTCACCGCCGGATCGATCTTGCCATATCCGGCGAAGGTGCCGAAGCCGCAATCGGTGCTGGCGATCACCCGGTCCTTGCCGACAATCCCGGCGAAACGCGCGATCCGCTGGGCGATCAGTTCGGGATGTTCGACATAGTTGGAGCAGGTATCGATCAGGCCGGGGGCAAGGATCTTGTCGCCCGGCACTTTGGCGTCCCGCCACACCGTCCATTCATGCTCGTGGCATGGATTGGCGCCCTCGAACAGCACGGTCGCGGGACGGGCGGCCAATATGATGTCGATCACCTTCTCCAGCGGAATGTCGTGATCGTGCGGCCCTTCATAATTGCCCCAGCAGATATGCATCCGCATCCGGTCCGCGGGGATATTGGCGGTCGCGGCATTCAGTGCTTCGACATTGGCGGCGGCGATCCTGATGAACTCCTCGTCGCTCGCATCCTGATAGCCGGTGTGGCGCGACATGGCGAGGTCGGGGCAATCGAGCTGCAGGTCGAATCCCGCCGCGACGATCGTCTCATATTCCTCGCGCATCGCATCGACCAGATCGGCCAGATAGGCTTCGTGGCTGGGATAATGGCGGTTGACCTGGAAAGCGGTGATGAGGCCGGGGGACGCGGCGTTCATGAAGGCGCGGGTGCCGGCATGACCGGCCAGCGCCGTCTTGAACCGGCGGATGTCGTCGTGCAGCGGCGCCAGCGTCACCAGCCGGACCGGCCCGATGCAGGAGGCGCGGGTAAATTCCTGGCTCCCCATGATCGCCGCCAGCTTCTGCCGCAGTTCCGGCAGCGGGGCGAGGTCGGCCGCGACCTTGCGATCGATATGCCCGCCAAAGCCCGACAATCGCTCGATCATATAGGTGGAATAGCCGACCTTGCCCAGTTCGCCGTCGCTGACGATGGACACGCCCGCGCCGACCTGCGCCGCGACCGCGTCCGTCACCGCCTGCTGGACCGTCGTGTCGAACGAAGCGGCGTCATAAGGCTCGCCCTTGTCGCGGGCCAGCAGCAGCGGGGTCAGCGCGTCGCCGCGCGGCAGGCTGCCGACATGGGTGGTGGCTATGGACATGCATCTCTCTCCCTCGAATGGCAGACAGGTGCCATAAATTCACGAATATGGATATATCATAAATGTGAAGTGGCCCGCGAAAGGGAGGGTGCGGCATCTGGACAATCGCGCCGACATGCCTATATACCGATCGGTATGAAAATGGCAGCCGAACCCGTAACGAGAGGACGCCCCAGGGAATTCGATCCCGAGGAAGCCCTGTCGGCTGCACTCCAGGTCTTCTGGACCCGCGGCTATGAAGGCGCGTCGCTGGCCGAACTGACCGAGGCGATGGGCATCACCAAGCCCAGCCTATACGCCTGTTTCGGCAACAAGGAAGCGCTGTTTCACAAGGCGCTCGACCTCTATGAGCGCGACAAGCTCTGCTATATGCGCTCCGCTCTCGATGCCCCCACCGCGCGCGGTGTCGCCGAACGTCTGCTGCGCGGCACCCTGCAAATCCAGACCGGCGGCAATGATCCGCGCGCCTGCCTCGGCGTCATCAGCATGGTCGCCTGCACCACTCAGGCCGAATCGATCAAGACCGATGTGATCGCGCGCCGCGCCTCGTCGGACAAGGCGCTGGTCGAACGGCTGGAGCGCGCCAGGGCGGAAGGCGATCTGCCCGCCGCGATCGAACCGGCCGCGATCGCCACCTATCTGACCGCCGTCATCCAGGGCATGGGCGTCCAGGCCAGCGGTGGGGCGACTCCCGCGCAGCTCGAACAGCTGGTTGAAACGACGCTCGCCATGTGGCCCAGCGCCTGAGCATTTCCGCCTCGTTCAGCATCGCTTCATAAATTTTTACCAAGCGGTACAGAAAGCGGTTGACGACATGCCGCATCGCATTATATACCGATAAGTATGAAATCCGGTTGAGGCTCAGCCTCGAAGGAGGCTCAATGGCAAAAGCCTGTTTATCCATAAGCGAGTGACATCGACTTAACGGCCGTTCCGGCGCGCCGCATCTGCATCAACATCTGGTCATGCCGAGTGGGGCCTGCGTCCTGCCGACCATGACCTGCGCATCCTGACGCCGCCGCGGTTCGGGAGAGGATCGTGCATGCCCCATCGGGCGGCGCGGCCAGGTTTGCGCATCATCAGGGGACCGATCAAATGGCCTATATCGATTTTGCCCAGCCGCTGCTCGCGGTTGGCGACGGCATCGCCTTGTCTGTCGTGCGCGACCGTATCAAAGCCGCCGCCACCGGCTTTTCGCCGACCGAATGGCAGGTGGTGCAACTGGCCCGCGGCGATGGTCTGGCATCTTTGCGCGAACCGGGCCTCTGGACGCGGATCAAGACCATGATCTTCGGTCCGCAACCGCATTTCCGGCTCGCCAGCGCGCGTCTGGAAGCGCTGCGCCGGCTCGCCGTGGAGGGGTGGCACAATGGTTTCGCTGTCCGCCCTTCCGCCATCACCGATTTCCGCACAGCGGGTTTCAGCGAGGGGCAGCTTGAGTTGCTCCTTTCCGCGATCACCGCCGCGCGCCACAGCATCAAGGGGACTGTCGCATGAACATGATCACGAAGATCGACGCGGACGCACCGGCCGCGGAAATCCGGTCTGAAGCGGTGCGCAAGCGCTGGAGCGGCCGGCATGTCGCCTGGGCCGCGCTGGCGCTGGCGATCGTCGGTGGCGTCGGCTGGAAATATGCGGGCCAGCCGCAGGCGCA
Organism: Sphingomonas bisphenolicum; assembly: GCF_024349785.1. Taxonomy (NCBI): domain Bacteria; kingdom Pseudomonadati; phylum Pseudomonadota; class Alphaproteobacteria; order Sphingomonadales; family Sphingomonadaceae; genus Sphingomonas; species Sphingomonas bisphenolicum. Next base: position 758,502 of record NZ_AP018818.1, on the reverse strand, counting down.
GGCGTCCGCCGCGCCGGTGGTGACGGTGGGCGTCGCCGCACCGCTGATGCGGCAGGTGGTGCAATGGGATGATTATGTCGGCCGCTTCGCCCCCAGCCAGACGGTCGATGTCCGGCCGCGCGTGTCAGGGCCGGTGACGGCGATCCACTTCCGCGACGGCGACATCGTACGCAAGGGGCAGTTGCTCTTCACGCTCGACCAGCGGCCCTTTCTCGCCGCGCTGGCCGAAGCCCGCGCCAATGTCGCCAGCGCACGCAGCGGCCTGCGACTGGCACAGGCGGACTATGCCCGCGTCCAGCGCCTGACCGGTGACGAAGCTGTGTCGGCGAGCGAGATCGATACGCTACGCGCCCGCCTGCAAGCGGCTCAAGCGGCCCTGGCGGCCGCCGATGCCCGCGCCCGCACGCGCGCTCTGGATGTGGAGTTCACCCTGATCCGCGCGCCGATTGCCGGTCGCGTTTCCGATCGCAAGGTCGATATCGGCAATCTGGTGTCGGGAGCGGAGGGCGCTGGCGCCAGCCTGCTCACCACGATCAACGCACTCGACCCCATTTATTTCAGTTTCGACGCATCCGAAGCCCTGTTCCTGAAATCGCAGCGCGACCATGCGGATGGCGGGAGCGCCGAAGTGGAAGTGCGCCTGCAGGATGAAGCCGATTATCGCTGGAAGGGCCGCCTCGATTTCACCGACAATGGCCTTGATCCCCGGTCAGGCACCATCCGCGGCCGCGCCATACTCAGCAATCCCGACCTGTTCCTGACCCCGGGCCTGTTCGGCAATATGCGCCTGTCCAGTGGCGGCAAGGTCAATGCCCTGCTGGTCCCGGACGATGCGATCCAGTCCGACCAGGCGCTCAAGACGGTGCTGGTGGTCGGCCGCGACGATGTGGTCGCCGCCAAGCCGGTGCAACTGGGGCCGCTGGTCGATGGGCTGCGGATCATCCGTTCGGGACTGTCGCCACAGGACAAGGTCGTCGTGACCAATGCCCAGGCTGCCATGCCCGGCACGAAGGTTGCGACCCGCAGCGCCCCGATCAAGGCGACCCCGGCACCGATCACGCCGACCGACAGGGCCGCGCCGGTCGCGTCTCAGGCGACTTTCGAGCGGTAACACAACCCCGTTCCGGTTGATTTCCCCGCCCGCGATCCGACCCGTCGGATCGCGCGGCCTCCCTTTTGCTTTTCGCAAAGGACTTGCCCGATGCGTTTCTCGCGCTTTTTCATCGACCGGCCGATCTTCGCGGCGGTCATCGCGGTGGTCATCACCGTCATCGGCGCGCTGGCCTTTATCGGCCTGCCGGTCAGCCAATATCCCGACATCGTGCCCCCCACGGTCACGGTGGCCGCCCAATATCCCGGCGCGTCCGCCGAAACGGTCGCGTCGACCGTGGCCGCGCCGATCGAGCAGGAAATCAACGGTGTCGACGATATGCTTTATCAAAGCAGCCAGTCGACCGGCGATGGCAAGGTGACGATCACCGTCACCTTCAAGATCGGCACCGACCTCGACGCCGCGCAGGTGCTGGTCCAGAACCGCGTCGCCGTCGCCGTTCCGCGCCTGCCCGAAGAGGTGCAACGGCTGGGTGTGGTGACGCGCAAGACGACGCCCGAATTCCTGATGGTCGTGAACCTGCAATCGCCCGACGGGACGTTCGACCGCAATTACCTGTCCAACTATGCGCTGACGCAGGTGCGCGACCGGCTGGCCCGGCTGGACGGTGTGGGTGATGTCCAGCTATTCGGATCGCGCGACTATGCAATGCGCGTCTGGATCGATCCCGGCCGCGCCGCCGCGATGGACCTGACCGCGGGCGAGATCGTGTCGGCCCTGCGCGCGCAGAACGTCCAGGTGTCGGCTGGTGCGATCGGCCAGCCCCCTTACGACCGGGGCGAAGCCTTCCAGCTCGGCGTCGAGATGCAGGGCCGCCTGACATCGCCCGACCAGTTTTCCAATATCGTGATCCGCAGCGACGCCGATGGCCGTCAGGTGCGTGTCCGCGACGTCGCGCGCGTGGAACTGGGCGCGCAGGATTATGCGATCAACACCTATCTGTCGAACAAGCCAACCGTCGTTATCGCGGTGATGCAGCGCCCCGGCTCCAACGCGCTCGACGCGGCCGAGCATGTGAAGGCGGAGATGGACCAGCTTTCCCAGCGCTTCCCCAAGGGGCTGGAATATAGCGTCATCTACAACCCGACCGAATTCATCAGCCAGTCGATCGACGCGGTCTATCACACCCTGCTGGAAGCGGTGCTGCTGGTGGTGCTCGTCATCCTCGTCTTCCTCCAGAACTGGCGCGCGGCGATCATCCCGATCATCGCCATCCCGGTATCGCTGATCGGCACGGCGACGATCCTGGCGGGCCTGGGCTATTCTCTCAACAACCTGTCCCTGTTCGGGCTGGTGCTGGCGATCGGCATCGTCGTCGATGACGCGATCGTCGTGGTCGAAAATGTCGAGCGCAATATCGGTCGGGGCATGACGCCGCTGGAGGCCGCGCGCACGTCGATGGACGAAGTGTCGGGGGCGCTGGTGGCGATCGTGCTGGTGCTGTGCGCCGTGTTCGTGCCGACGCTCTTCATCACCGGCATTTCCGGGGCCTTCTACCAGCAGTTCGCGGTCACCATCTCGACCGCGACGATCATCTCGCTGATCCTCTCGCTCACCCTGTCGCCCGCCGCAGCCGCTTTGCTGCTGCATGCCAAGCATGGCCCGCGCGACCGCAGCAACGACCCGCTCTGGCGGCAGAAGCTGGGCGTGGTGGTGGATGGCTTCAACACTGGTTTCGACCGGATGAGCGAGGGCTATGCCCGCCTCACCCGCTGGCTGGTTGCTCGCCCCAAAAAGATGCTGGCGACCTATGCCGGGCTGATCGTGGCGACGGCGGGCCTGTTCTGGGTGACGCCCGCAGGCTTCATCCCGTCGCAGGACCAGGGCTATTTCATGGCCGTGGTGCAACTGCCCTCGGGCGCGTCGCTCGAACGCACCGACAAGGTGACGCGCGAGGTCGCGGACAAGATCCTGCCGATCAAGGGGCTGCGCGGCGCGGTGATGTTCGCCGGCTTCCATGGCCCGTCGCAGACCGCGGCGCCCAATTCGGCGGCGATCTACTTCCCCTTCAAGAGCTTTGCCGAACGCAAGGCGGAGGGCGTCACCTATGCCGGGATCATGGAGCAGGCGAACAAGGCGATGGCCGGCTATGACAAGGCGCGCATCCTGCTGGTGCCGCCACCCGTCATCCAGGGCATCGGGTCGGCCGGCGGCTATCGCATCATGCTGGAGGACCGGCAGGATCATGGCTATGCCGAACTGAACAAGGTCGCGCAGGACTTCATCGCCAAGGCCAACCAGACTCCCGGCCTGTCGATGATCTACACGCTGTTCGACGTCAGCACCCCGCGCATCTACGCCGATGTCGACCGCGCCAAGGCCGACCTGCTAGGGGTCCCGCCGGAGCGCGTGTTCGAAGCGATGCAGGTCTATCTGGGGTCGGCTTTCGTCAACGACTTCAACCTGCTGGGCCGCACCTATCGCGTTACCGCGCAGGCCGATGCCGCACATCGCGGCACGGTGGCGGACATCGCCAACCTCAAGACCCGGTCCAATGCCGGGGGCATGGTGCCGATCGGCTCCGTCGCAACCTTCCGCGACAAGACCGGCCCCTATCGCGTCGTCCGCTACAATCTGATGCCCGCGGTGGAGGTCGATGGCGACACGGCGCCCGGCTATTCGTCCGGCCAGTCGCTCACGACCATCGACAAGATGAGCGCGGCGCTGCCCGAAGGCTATGCCAGCGAATGGACCGGCATCGCCTATCAGCAGAAGAGCGCGGGCAACACCGCCGGCATCGTCTTCGGCATGGCCGTCTTCTTCGTCTTCCTGGTGCTGGCGGCGCAATATGAAAGCCTGACCTTGCCGCTGGCGATCATCCTGATCGTGCCGATGTGCCTGTTCGCCGCGATGCTGGGCATCAACCTGCGGGGCATGGACAATAATATCCTGACGCAGATCGGCCTGGTGGTGCTGATCGCCCTCGCGGCGAAGAACGCCATCCTCGTGGTCGAATTCGCCAAGCAGGCGGAGGAAGAACAGGGGCTGTCGCCGATCGAGGCCGCCGTTCAGGCCGCGCAGACCCGTCTGCGCCCGATCCTGATGACCAGCTTCGCCTTCATCCTCGGCGCGGTGCCGCTGGTGATCGCGACCGGTGCGGGGGCCGAGCTGCGGCAGGCGCTGGGGACGGCGGTGTTCTTCGGCATGGCCGGTGTGACCGCCTTCGGCCTGCTCTTCACCCCCACCTTCTATGTCGTGTGCCGCGCGCTGGGCGATCGTTTCGCCCGCCGCCGGCGTCCAGAGGCCGACGCTGCCTTGCAGCCGGCCGAATGAGGAACAGAGATATGACCCGGACTTTCATCGCTCTCCTGCTGGGCGCAAGTGCGCTCACCGCCTGCGCCGCCGGGCCGGACTATCGGCCGCCCGCTACCCCGACAACGGCGGCCGCGCCCTTCATCGGCGCGACCGGCGCGGCGGTCAGCACGGCCGACGTGCAGGATCGCTGGTGGACGCTCTATGGCGATCCGCTGCTCGACACGCTCGTCGGGGACGCGCTGGCCGCCAACACCGACATCCGCGTTGCGGTGGCGCGGATCGAGCGGGCGCGGGCGTCGCTGCGCGGCGCGAAGTCGGATCGTCTGCCGCAGACCAGCCTCGGCGCGTCCGGCACCTATAACCGGACGTCGGCGGCGCAGTCGCTGCCGGGCATAGACCGGGAAAATTGGGTGCTCGATGGCGGGCTCGACGTCTCCTACGAAGTCGATCTGTTCGGCCGGGTGAAGCGCGGCGTCGAAGCGGCACGGGGCGATCTGGCGGCGGTGCAGGCCGATGCCGACGGCGTCCGCGTCGCGGTGATCGCCGACACGGTGCGCGCCTATCTCGACGTCACCGCTACGGCCGAACGGCTGGCGGTGGCGCAGCGAACGGTGGCGCTGCTCGATCAGTCGATCCGCATCACCGGCGCGCGATTCGACGTCGGTCGGTCCGATCGGCTGGACGTGATCCGTGTGACCGCGCTGCGCGAACAGCAAAAGGCGACGATCCCGGCGCTGGCCGCGGATCGGGATGCGGCGCGGTTCCGATTGGCCACGCTGACCGGGCGGACGCCGCAGCAATTGCCCGACAGCGTACGCGCGGCGACCCGCACGCCGCAACTGGCCCAGCCGATCCCGGTCGGCGACGGCCAGGCGCTGCTGGCGCGGCGGCCGGATGTGCGCGCGGCCGAACGGCGGCTGGCGGCGGACACGGCGCGGATCGGCGTGGCGACGGCCGACCTCTACCCCCGCATCACGCTGGGCGGATCGGTCGGCACCACGGCGCTGGGTGGCGGCAATGTGCTGGGCGGCGGGCCGTTGAACTGGGTGTTGGGACCGCTTATCAGCTGGGCCTTCCCCAACACGGAAGCGATCCGGGCGCGGATCGGCGCGGCGAAGGCCGACGGCGCGGCCTCGCTGGCGACCTTCGATGGTACGGTGCTACAGGCGCTGGAGGAAAGCGAACGCGCCTTGTCCGCCTACGCCCACGCGATCGAGCGGGCGCGGACGCTGGGTCTGGCGCGGGACGAAGCGGCGCGCGCCGCCCGGATCAGCCTGGCGCGGCAGCGCGAGGGGCAGATCGATTTCCTGACGGTGCTGGACGCGCAACGCACGCTGGCGAGCGCCGAGGCCGATCTGGCGACCGCGACCCGCGCCCTGTCCTTCGCGCAGGTCGATCTGTTCCGGGCGCTGGGCGGGGGATGGGGTCAGGCCGCGGCCTGACCCTACATCACTGATCGGCTTCAGGCCTCGGTCTTCGCCTTGCTCAGATCATAGGCGCCCAGACCCGGCTTGTAGCTCTTCTCGTCGATGAACTGCCGGATGCCTTCCTTGCGGCCTTCGCTCTTGTCGTGGAAATTGGCGGCTTCCTGCATCCGCACCAGATAGTCTTCCGCCTCGTCATAGGTCATGGTGCCGACGCGGCGGACGGCATCCTTGGCGAATTTGAGCGCCACCGGATTCTTATTCAACAGCATCTCCGCCACTGCGGTCGTGCGGGCCTTGAGCTGCTCCAGCGGAACGCTCTCATTGACAAGCCGCATGGCGGATGCGGCCTTGCCGTCGATCAGGTCGCCGGTCAGCGTCAGCCACATGGCGTCGCGCATGGGCAGCAGGTCGACCACCACCTTGGTCACGCCACCGCCGGGCAATATGCCCCAGTTGATCTCGGACAGGCCGAACTGCGCCTCGTCCGCGCAGATGGCGAGGTCGCAGGCGAAGAGCGGACCAAAGCCGCCACCGAAACACCAGCCATTGACCATGGCGATGGTCGGCTTCTGATACCAGCGCAGGCGGCGGAACCAGCCATAGCTTTCGGCCTGCGACTTGCGCACGCCACGCAGGCCCTTGGCTTCGGTTTCGCGGAAATATTCCTTCAGGTCCATGCCCGCCGACCAGGCGGTGCCTTCGCCGCCCAGCACCAGCACGCCGACATCGTCGCGATATTCCAGTTCGTCCAGCACCTCCATCATGCGCCGGTTGAGCGTCGGGCTCATCGCGTTGCGCTTGGCCGGCCGCGCGAAATTCACCCAGGCGATCCGGTTTTCGACATGTACGGAAACGACGTCCTGCTCTTCCATCTTCCTGCTCCTGCACAATATGTATCATAGGCATACAATCTGGCAGCCATGATAGGCAAGCGCTTTTTCAAGGTCGTCGCGGGCAGTCCGCTTGACAAGCAGGCCATACCGCCAGATAATAACGATCGTTATTAATAGACTGGCATGGCCGGCGAAGCGAGGCGAGATGGATGTGCAAGGCAAGACGGCGCTCGTCACCGGCGGTGCATCGGGGCTGGGCGCCGCACTGGTGTCCAACTTGCTGTCCGCGGGCGCACATATTGTGGTGATGGACATATGCGCCAGCAAACTGCCGGGCGTGCGCTCCATCCTCTGCGACATTACAGATGAGGCGGCGGTGGCCAGCGCCATCGCCCAGCTCGGCCCCGTGTCGATCCTGGCGAACATGGCCGGGATAGGCGGCATCGGACCGATCGCCACGTCGGCGGGGCCGGGTGATGTCGCTGCCTTCCGCCGGGTGATCGACGTCAATCTGATCGGCGCCGTGAACGTCACGGCCCATATCGCGCATCGCATGATCGGCAACGCGCCGGACGGCCCGGATGGCACACGGGGCGTGATCCTCAATGCCTGTTCGATCGCGTCCTTCGAAGGGCAGGAGGGGATGGGCGCCTATGGCGCGTCCAAGGCGGCGCTTGCCGCGCTCACGCTCATCTGGGCGCGCGACCTGTCCCGCCACGCGATCCGCTGCGTCGGCATCGCGCCCGGCTTCTTCGCGACACCGATGACCGCGCACATGCCGCAAGCGCTGGTCGAGGAACTGGTCGGTGGCATGGAATTTCCCCGCCGCGCCGGCACAGCCGAGGAATTTGCCGATGCCGCCATGTTCCTGATCCGCAATCCGATGATCAACGCCGAAGTCCTGCGGCTGGATGGTGGGGCGCGTCCGCCCGCGCGCACCCGCTGGACCGCGGCGGCCTGACCCCTTTTACGACAAGGCACAACACAGCATGGCCCAAACGCTTCCATCCGCCACCATCGCCGCCTTCGCGGCGATCGTCGGCAAGGATCATGTCTTTTTCGATGAGGCCGACCAGGCAAGCTATCAGGACAAGTTCGCGATCGACGACGCCCGCCATCACCCGGCCGGGGCAGTCGCCCCCGCGACAGTGGAGGAGATTCAGGCGATCGTCCGCATCGCCTCCGACCGTGGCATTGCGCTGTGGCCGATCAGCCGGGGCAAGAATCTGGGCTATGGCGGTTCCGCCCCGCTGCTGGCGGGGTCGGTGGTGCTGGACCTCAGCCGGATGAAGAAGATCGACTATGACGAGGCGAACGGCACGGTGCTGCTGGAGCCGGGCGTCGGCTTCTACGACCTCTACGACTTTCTGAAATCGAGGGGCATGAAACATTGGCTGTCGGTGCCGGGCAATAGCTGGGGATCGGTGGTCGGCAATGCGCTGGATCGCGGCATGGGCTATACCCCCTATGGCGAACATGCGACGCGCATCTGCGGCATAGAGGCGGTGATGGCCGACGGCCTCGTCGTGCGGACCGGCATGGGCGCTCTGGAGGGCGCGCCGACCTGGCAGCTCTACCGCTTCGGCTTCGGCCCCGGTTGGGACCAGATGTTCGTCCAGTCCAATTTCGGCATCGTCACCAAAATGGGCCTGTGGCTGATGCCCGCGCCGGAATCGCTGATGGGCATGGATCTGGAATTCGACCGGCCGGAGGATCTGGGACCGCTGATCGACGCGATCGCGCCGCTCCGTCGCGAAGGGCTGTTGCAGCAGTCGCCGACCATCGGCAACTGGCTGCGCGCCGCTGCCGTGGTCACGACCCGCGACCAGTGGACCGACAAGCCCGGCGCGCTGCCCGACGATGTGATCGCGGCGATCCGCAAGAAGTTCAATGTCGGCTGGTGGGGGGTGAGCCTGCGGCTTTACGGCCGGGATTCGGTCAACAAGGCGGCCTATGCGATCCTGGAGCAGGAACTGGGTAAGCTCAAGCCCATGTCGCTGCGCCCCACGACATGGAAGACCGGCGAACCGCTGGAGGCGACCGGCTGGACCGGCACGCCGCTCACCATGCCGATGCAGAACGCCAACTGGCATGGCGGCCGCGGTGGCCATATCGGCTTCTCGCCCATCCTGCCGCAATCGGGCGCAGCGGCGCAGGCCCAGTTCCAGCGCACCTACGCCCGCTACAAGGAATATGGCATGGACTATCAGGCCAGCTTCGCCTTTGGCGAGCGCCACCTCATCAACGTCAACGCCGTGCTCATCAACAAGGACGATCCAGACCTGATGGGCCGGGTCGACCCCTTCCTCAAACATCTGATCGCCGACGCCAAGGCCCAGGGCTATGGCGAATATCGCACCCATCTCGACTATATGGACGCAGTCGCGGGCACCTATGATTTTAACAGAGGTGCGCTGGGGCAGCTCAATCGCAGGGTGAAGAATGCACTCGATCCCAAGGGTGTGATCGCACCGGGGAAGAGCGGCATCTGGCCCAGCAATCGCATGGGAGGGCGGGGCTGATGCGCCGGGGCATGATCGCGCTGGCGGGCGCCGCGCTGATATTGGCAGGCGCCGCCTGCGGCCGGGCGAGCGAAACGCCGACGCAGGCATCCAAGGGGCCGCCGCCCTTGCCCGCGCCCGAAACGCTGTCGTCGCGGCCGGCGGCGGGGCCGGGCGAAAAACTCTATCTGGCGAAATGCGCCATGTGCCATGGACCCGGTGGCATGGGGACCGGCTTGCTGGCGCGACGCACCGACCAGCCCTTGCTGGAAAAGCGCACCGATCTGACCATCGACTATGTGGTACAGGCGGCGCGGACGGGCATCGGCAACATGCCCGCCATCCCGCGGGGCGAAGTGAGCGACGCCGAGTTGCAGCAGATCGCCGAGCATCTGGCCAAGGGGGCGAAGCCATGAGCGGCCTGTCTCGAAGGAGCTTTCTGGCAAGCGCAGCGGTGGCCTCGACGGCGGTGATCGGCGGACGGACGGAGGCGACCACCTTGCCGCTCCTCCTGCACGACGCGCAACTGATGGCCGGCCGCCGCTTCGCTGCCCGCGCTCAGTCATTGGGCGGCCAGGCCGTGACGCTCGACGGCGATCGCGTGCGGCAGATGCGGGCTTTGCTGGCGACTTCGCCCACGGCGATCTTCGCTGTCACCCGGCGCAGCGACGAACTCCTGGTCGGCGAGATCGCGGCCGAGGCAGGCTATCGGCGCGTGGCGCTGGTGCGGCATGGCCATGGTTCTACGGTAGCCAACTGCGAGGCGAACGGCGCCACCGTCGCCAAGCTGGCACACCTTTCCCAAGCCAACTGGCCCGAAGCCTTTGCCGAACTGGCGCTGGACAAGATCGGCCAATGCGCCGTCGCGCCCGCCATCGAGATGATGCCCGCGTTCAGTTGGGTGATGGTTAGACCTTAAACATCCGTTCGCTTCGAGCCCTTCGACTGTCTGACAAGGCAGGCGCTCAGGACAGGCCAAGGTCGAGAAGCGGCCAGAGCTGCGCTCCCGTTTCTCGACACGCTCGAAACGAACGGCTGGTGTTACCGCCGGATAATCAGCGAGTCCGGCCGCTTGCGCGGCACCCATTCCCCGCGACCGGGAAAATTCTTCAGCACTTCGCCATCCCAAAGCCGCACGGTACGGCGATGGAAGCGCCACTGGCCGTCGGCACCCTTCACCGCATGGTCGTCATACCAGCCGGCAAAGCGCAACAGATAGGGCGGCTCGCCCTCGCACTCGGTCACGAAGGCGAAGCCGCGCATCTTGCAACTGCCGTCGTCCTGTGCGGTATATTGAACCTGCGTCACATGATGCTGGCGCCCCGGAAAGCCCGGCGCATTGCGATAATGTTCGGCGATGCCGCGAATCCCTTCATGGCCCTCCCAGATGTCGGGATCGTCAAATACTTCCTCCACCATGCGCGCGTCCGGGGTGAAGCAGGCGACCAGCCCGTCGACGTCACCCGTGTCGAGCGCCCAGCTATAGGCGGCGATCAGGTCTTGCAGCGCAATCCGGTCCTCGATCGGAAGGGAAGGCATGATAGTCACTCTCCTTAGTTTCTATGGCTTGACGCAATAATAACATTCGTTACGATTATCTGCAACAAGACGACAGATCATGCAAGCGAGAGGACGCATGGGGAAGATCATCATTTCAGGCGCTTCGGGTTCGTTCGGGCGGGCGGCGGCGGAATTGCTGCTGGAAAAGGTCGCGCCGCAGGATGCGATATTGCTGACCCGCACCCCGGCCAGGCTGGCCGATCTGGCAGCAAAAGGCGCCGACGTCCGCTTCGCCGATTTCGACGATCCCGCCACCCTTCCCGCCGCGATGGCGGGGGGCGAAAAGATGCTGCTGATCAGCACCGCGCGCGTCGGCACCCGCGTCGGCCAGCATCGCCATGCGGTGGAAGCGGCGGTCGCGGCTGGCGTCCGGCACATCGTCTACACCTCGATCATCGCCGCCGATCAGCCCGGCAATCCCGCGATCGTCAAGAACGACCATCGCGCGACCGAGGAGATTATCGAAGGCTCCGGCGCCGCCTGGACCCATTTGCGCGACAGCCAATATGCCGAGGCGATCGCCGGGCCGATGACCATCCCCGCACTGATGATGGGCGGAAAGCCCGACAATTGCGGTGATGGCCCGGTCGCTTTCGTCAGCCGCGACGATTGCGTCGCGACCGCCGTGGGCGTGCTGACCCAGCCGGGCCACGAGAATCAGGCCTATGTGCTGACCGGTCCCGACCTCATCACCATCCCGCAGGCGATGGCGCTGGCGAGCGAACTCGCCGGCAAGCCGATCGTGGTCGAAGCCGTCGATGACGAGGCGATGTTCGCCTATTTCGATGGGCTGGGTGCGCCGCGCCATGCCTCCGACATCGTGCCCGACGGGCCGATCCCCTGGTCGAGCGACGACATGGTGACATTCGGCCAGTCGATCCGCGAAGGCTATTTCGCGGAAAAGACCGACTGGGTGGAAAAGATCACCGGTCGCAAGCCGAAAAGCCTGCGCGACGTGATGCTGGCGCACAAGGAAGGCTGGCCGCTGTGAAGAAGATGATGGCCGCGCTGGCGGCGTTGCTGGCGCTCGCAGGATGCGCGGGCGGTGGAACGACGGGTGACAGCGGGGCGGGCGACGACTGGCCCTATACCGGCGGCGACGTCTGGGGCAGCCATCATTCGCGCCTGACCGATATCGACAAGGGCAATGCGGGGCGGCTGGGCCTCGCCTGGTCCTATGACCTCAACACCAACCGCGTGCAGGAAGCGACGCCTGTGGTGGTCGATGGGGTGATGTACACCAGCGGCAATCTCGGCCGCGTCTATGCGCTCGACGCCGCGAGCGGCCAGCCGCTCTGGACCTTCGAGCCGGAGGTCGACATGCAGTCCAATCGGTCGACCTGTTGCGATCAGGCCAATCGCGGTGTCGCCGTGGCCAATGGCAAGGTCATGGTCGGCGCGCTTGACGGGATGCTCTACGCGCTCGACGCGAAGACCGGCAAGATCCTCTGGAAGACCGACACGGTGGTCGATCACAGCCGGGGCTATACCAGCACCGGCGCGCCCGAAGTGGCCGGCGACCTCGTCATCCTCGGCAATGCCGGCGCGGAATATGACACGCGCGGCTATGTCACCGCCTATCGCATCGCAGACGGCACGCAGGCCTGGCGTTTCTACACCGTACCCCATGATCCGGCCAAGGGACCGCAAGAGGACAAGGCGCTCGACGCCGCGCTCAAGACCTGGGACGCCAACAGCCGCTGGGATATCGGCGGCGGCGGCACCGTCTGGGATGCGATCAACTATGATCCCAAGTTCGGCACCGTCTATATCGGCGTCGGCAATGGCGGCCCCTATTCGATCGCGACCCGATCGCCCAAGGGTGGGACCAACCTCTATCTCTCCTCGATCGTCGCGCTGGACGCCAAAAGCGGCGCGGTGAAGTGGCATTATCAGGAAACGCCCGGCGATAGCTGGGACTTCACCGCCACCCAGCCGATGGTGCTGACGGAGATGGAAGTGGACGGGCAGGTTCGACCGGTCATCCTCCATTCGCCCAAGAACGGCTATCTGTTCGTGCTGGATCGCGAAACCGGCAAGCCGCTGCGCGTCAATCCACTCGTGCGGACCAACTGGACCAGGGGATTCGACAAGGATGGCGTGCCGCAGATGACGCCGGACCGCACCGATTTCTGGAACGGCCCGCGTATCGTCTTCCCGGCATCGGCGGGCGCGCGCAACTGGTATCCGGCCGCCTATGATGCGGAGCGCAAAAGCTATTATGCCTCTGTGCTGGACATGGGGAACCTGATGTTCACCGTGCCCCCCGGCACCCCGGCGGAAGCGCGGCGGCCCAAGGCGCTCAATGTCCAGACGACGCTCATCTTCACCCCGCAATTGCAGGCCGTGCTGCCGACCCTGCCGCCCGCGATCCGTGAACAGGTGGAAAAGCTGCCCGAAATGCAGTGGGTGAAGGACAAGCCTTATTCGTCGGAATTGCGCGCGATCGACCCGCTGACCGGCAAGGCCCGCTGGGCGGTGCCGACCGAAGGGTGGCAGGACCGGATGGGTATGCTCTCCACCGCGTCCGGCCTCATCGTCCACGGCACGATCGGCGGCAAGTTGATGGTCCGCGACGCCGACAACGGCAAGCTCATCAAGGCAATCGACACCGGCACTTCGATCATGGCCGCGCCCATGACCTATCGCGTGAAGGGCGTGCAATATATCGCGGTCGCGGCTGGCTTCGGCGGCGGCGGCTGGGGCTATGTGCCGCGCTATTCCGCCGCCTATCGCAACGGCAATGCCAACCGCATCCTGGTGTTCAAGCTGGACGGCGGACCGGTGGCGCAGCCAACGCCGCTACCACCCGTGGAGGTGGCCTCCGCACCGCCCGCGCAAAAGCCCGGCGTGACGCCAGCGATGATCGCCAAGGGGCAGGGGCTGTTTTTCCAGAATTGCGCCATCTGCCACAGCAACCAGCTACGCTCGACCGCGCCCGACCTGCGGCGGATGCAGCCAGGCACGCATGACATGTTCAATCAGATCGTGCGGGAAGGACTGTTGCTGCCGGGCGGGATGCCACGCTGGGACGACCTGCTGGGCGTAGAGGATGTCGATGCCATCCATGCCTGGCTGATCGCCGAACAGGGGCCGTTGCGGGAGCGCGAGTTGAAGCTGAAAGCCGCCGGCAAGCCGCTCGACGCGCCCAGCGCCGCCATCATGTCCAATTTCTAGGAACGATCATGGAAGACACCGACATCATTGTCGTGGGCGGCGGTTCGGCCGGGTCCGCGATGACCGGGCGGCTGGCCGATGCGGGCCTGTCCGTCACCCTGATCGAGGCGGGCGGGACCGACCGGCATATGCGGTCGCGCATCCCCGCGCTTACCAGCGCCATCGTGCAGAATCCCGCCTATGACTGGTGCCATCAGGTCGAGCCGGACCCGTCGGTGGGTGGCCGGGCCGATATCTGGCCGGCGGGCAAGATGCTGGGCGGTGGCAGCGCGCTCAACGGCATGATGTTCATTCGCGGCCATCGCTGGGACTATGACGAATGGGCGCGGCAGGGCGCGGCGGGATGGGATTATGAATCGGTCCTGCCCTATTTCCGGCGGATGGAGGATAATGAGCGCGGCGCCGACAAGTGGCGCGGCACCGGTGGACCGATCGCGGTGTCCGAAGGGCGCGCGCGCTATCCGATTACCGACCAGTGGATCGCAGCGGCGCAGGCGGCGGGCATCCCCCGCTCGTCGGACTTGAACGGGCAGAACGCCGAGGGCGTCGACTATGTGCAGGTGTCACAGCGAGGCGGCACACGCTGTTCCGCGGCGCGGGGCTATCTGCACGAGCGGCGCAGTGGCAAGGCGCCCACCATAATGCTGGGGGCGCAATTGCTGCGCATCCTGATCGAGGCAGGTCGCGCGGTCGGCATCGTCTATTGGCAGGACGGCGTTGAAAAGACGCTGCGTGCGCGCCATGGCGTGGTGCTGAGTGCCGGGGCGATGAACACGCCGCGCCTGCTGATGCTGTCCGGTATTGGCCCGGCCGACCATCTGCACGCCCATGGGATAGAGGTCGTCCGCGACCTCCCCGGCGTCGGCGCCAATCTTCAGGACCATGTGGGCACCCATGTCGTGAACGAGGTGGATGTGCTGACGCTCAACAGCGACGCGCAGGGGCTGCGCGGGGCGTGGCAGGTGCTGCGCTACGCGCTGTCGCGTCGCGGCGCGCTGACCACGGCGATCGGCCACGCCCAGGCCTTCGTGAAGAGCCGGCCGGACCTGCCTGCGCCCAATCTGCAGATCAGCTTTGCCGCCTTCGCTTTCGATTTCGACGAACAGGGCCGGCTGATGCTGCGCAAGACGCCGTCGGTCTCGACCCTGGTCGGGCTTATGCGGCCCAGCCATCGCGGGCGGATCAGCCTGCGCTCGGCCGACCCTTTCGCGCCGCCGAAAATCGAACATCGGCAACTGGGCAGCGACGATGATATCGACCAGATCGTCGAGGGCATCGGCATCGCCCGCTCGATCCTGCATGAGACACCGATTGCGACACATATAAGGGGGGAGCTACGCCCCGGCGCGGGGCTGACCGACCCGGAACAGTTGCGCGCCTACGTGCGCATGGCATCGATCCCACTATATCACCCGGTCGGCACGGCCAGGATGGGCGCGCGCGACGATGCGTTGGCGGTGGTCGACGCCGATCTGGCCGTCATCGGCGTCGAGGGGCTGTGGGTCGCCGACGCCTCGGTCATGCCCAGCCTTCCCGCCGGCAATACCAACGCCACCGCGATCATGATCGGCGACAAGGGCGCGGATCACCTGCTGAGGCGCCTCCGCCGCAATTGAGGCGCTGGCGGCGCGGGGCCTGCTTTGCCACAAGGCGGGCATGACACCGAATCGCGCCGCCCTCTTCGTGGATGCCATCGCCCCCTTGCCGGTATGGCGCACGTCGTGACGCCGCGACTGGGCGCGGGACTGGTGATCGCCGCCCCGGCGTCGGGCGCGGGCAAGACGATGGTGACGATTGGCCTGCAACGCGCCTTCACCGATCGCGGCCTGAGCGTGCAGGGTGCCAAATGCGGACCCGACTATATCGACCCGGCCTTTCACGAAGCCGCGACCGGCCGGCCCTCGATCAACCTGGACGGTTTCGCCATGGCGCCGACCATGCTGCAGGGGCTGGCGGCGCACGTCGCTACAACTGTTCAACTCGTCGTCGCGGAAGGCGCGATGGGCCTTTATGACGGCGCGCGGGCGCCGGGTCGTTCGGGCGCGTCGGCCGATGTGGCGCGGCTGCTGGGCTGGCCGATGCTGCTGGTCGTCGATGCCCGCGCAGCGGCGCAGACGGTGGCGGCGGTGGCGCATGGCTGCGCGACTTTTCCCGGCGCGCCGGCCATCGCCGGAGTGATCGCCAACAAGGTGGCCAGCACGCGCCATGTCCGCATGATCGAGGATGGGTTCGCGCGTATCGGCCTGCCGCTGCTGGGTGCGATGGCCACGGACGAGGGATTGGCCATGCCGTCCCGCCATCTGGGACTGGTGCAGGCTGGCGAAACGGAGGAACTGGAACGGCGAATCGACGCGATCGCAGCGCGGGTGACGGCGCAATGCGATCTGGATGCGATCCAGGCGGCGGCCGGCGCTACGACAGACGTGCTGGCGCAACCGCCCGGCATCCGGCCACCGGGGCAGCGGATCGCCGTCGCCAGGGACGCCGCCTTCAGCTTCTTCTATCCCCATATCGTACATTGGTGGCGGTCGGCCGGCGCGGAGCTGCGCTTCTTTTCTCCGCTGGCGGACGAATCGCCGCCCGCCGATTGCGATGCCTGCTGGCTGCCCGGCGGCTATCCCGAACTCCATGCTGCGCGGATCGCGGCCAATGGTCAGTTCCTGAACGGCCTGCGCGCCTTTGCGCAGAGCCGGCCGGTGCATGGCGAATGCGGCGGCTATATGGTGCTGGGCCGCACGCTGGAGGATGGCGACGGCATCGTCCACCCGATGGCGGGCCTGTTGCCGATGGATACCAGTTTTGCGCGCAGGCGCCGAACATTGGGCTATCGCAGCGCGCGGCTGCGGCACGGCACCAGCTTCGCCTCTGTCGGGCAACTGTTGCTGGGTCATGAGTTCCATTATGCCAGCATCACCGCCAGCGAGGGCGAGCCGCTGGCCGACATGGCCGATGCGGAGGGGCAGGCCCTTCCTCCGGCGGGCCACCGCGCGGGCCAGGTGACCGGTGGCTTCTTCCACTTGATCGCCTGATCCAAGTCGATTAGGGCGGCTGCGCGTCAGGTTCCCCGCAAGGGGATCAAAAGGGAACGGGGTTAAAGACCCCGGCTGCCCCTGCAACTGTGAGCGGCGAGCCATCGAGGCACAAGCCATTGGAATCGATGATTCCGAGAAGGCGCTTCGAATACGGCATTGACCCGCAAGCCAGGAGACCTGCCTGTCGCGGTCGTTCTTCGTCCGGACAGGGTGTGCCGGTCGAACGAGGATATCCTCGCGCAACGACAAGCTGACCGTGCGGGTTCGCACGGTGGCGATGTCGTGCGCGCGTGCGCCCTGCATCGCCACCGCGTCGCGTCCGCCCGGTCCTGTCAACGACTGGGGGATTATGATGCATTGGATTTCAAAGAGCGGCCTTCTGCTTCTGGCGGGCCTGTCGACGCCGGCCTGGGCCGATGATGCGGGCGAGGTGATCGTGACCGCGCTGCGTCAGCCGCAGGCCATCGAACAGGTGGCGTCGAGCATCACCATCATCGACAAGCCGGCAATCGACGCCGCACAGGCGCTGGCGGTGTCCGACCTGCTGATCCGCACGCCGGGCGTCAGCTTCACCCGCAATGGCGGCTATGGCACGGCGACCTCGATCCGCATTCGCGGCGCGGAGGCCGACCAGACCGTGCTGGTCATTGACGGCGTGAAGCTGGCCGATCCGTCTTCGACCGGCGGCGGCTATAATTTCGCGACGCTGATGACCGGCGCCATCGACCGGATCGAGATATTGCGCGGTCCACAGTCGATCCTCTGGGGCAGCCAGGCGATCGGTGGCGTGGTGAACATCGTCACCGCGCGGGCCGAACGCCCGATCGAAGGCAGCTTCGATATCGAGGCGGGATCGCGCGATACCGTCAGCGCCCGCGCTGCGCTGGGCGGACGACAGGGCGCGATCGACTGGCAGGTCGCGGGCAGCCGCTTCACGACGGAGGGCATCTCGGCGATCAGCCCGCGCTTTGGCGCCAAGGAGAAGGACGGCTACACCAACGGCACGCTCAACGGGCGTCTCGGCGTCGCGCTGGCGCCGGGCGTGTCGATCGATATGCGCGGCTATTATGCCAAGGGGCGCACCGACATCGACAGCGCCGGGGCCATTCCCGATAGTCCGGAATATTCGGAAGTGGAGGAATGGATCGGCTACGCCGGCCTGAACGCCGATCTGTTCGGCGGTGCGCTGCGCAATCGCCTGTCCTTCAGCCGCAGCGAGACGCTACGCGACAACGTCAACCCCGCCCGCAAACTGCGCCAGACCAGTTTCACCGCCAGAGGCGAGACGAAGCGCTACGAATATCAGGGCGTGTTCACCATCGCGCAGGGCTGGACCGCGGCCTTCGGCGCGGAGCGCGAGGAGCAGCGGATGCGCACGGCTTCGCCTTCCGATAGTTTGGCTGCCTACGCCACGACCCGCGGGTCTGCCGATATCGACAGCCTCTATGCCCAACTGAGCGTCGAGCCGCTGGCCGGCCTGACCGTCAATGGTGGAGTGCGCTACGATCATCATTCGACCTTTGGCGGCAACACGGTCTTCGGCGCGGGCGCAGCCTGGGCGCTGGTCAAGGACCGCACGATCCTGCGGGCGAGCTATGGCGAGGGCTTCAAGGCGCCGACGCTCTACCAGCTCTACAGCGATTATGGGAACACCGCCCTGGTGCCTGAAAAGGCGCATGGCTGGGATGCCGGCATCGAACAGCATCTGTTCGACCATGCGCTGATCCTGTCGGCGACCTGGTTCGATCGCAGCACCGACAATCTCATCACCTATAATGGCTGTCCGACGACCAACCGGCCGCCGCTCTGCTATGCGCCGGGCACGACGACACCGCGCTTTGGCTATTATGCCAATGTCCAGCGCAGCGAGGCGCACGGGCTGGAACTGGCCGGCGTCGCCCATGCCGGTCGGCTGACGATCGACGGCAATTATAGCTGGGTGTCCGCGGAGGATCGGTCGCCGGGCCTGAACTATGGCAACCAACTGGCGCGGCGACCGCGCCATGCGGCCAATGCGACAGCGCGGTACGACTGGGCGTTCGGCCTGAGCACTGCCGTGGCGGTGCGCTGGTCGGGCAAGGCGCTCGACACCGCGCGCACCAGCGCCACGGTCGCGCCACTGGTCAACGCGGCCTACACGCTGGTGGATCTGCGTGCCGAAATGCCGGTGATGGGCAAGCTGACGCTATTCGGCCGGGTCGAAAATCTGTTCGACGAATATTATGAAACCGCGCGGCGCTACGGTCAATTGGGCCGCAGCATTCATGCTGGCCTGCGGGCGCGGTTCTGATCCCCCCTGACAAGGAACGTATGACCATGGACAGCCTGTCCCCTGCCGCCGCCCGCCATCTCTGGATCGGATTGATGACGCTGGCCAGCACCATAACCACTCTGGCGCTGGCCTGCGCCACGCCTTTCCCCGCCCTGGCCGCCCTCGCCGCGTTGCATGTCCGCCGGCAGGACGGCATCATCCTGATGCTCGCGGCCTGGGCGGTGTCGCAGGGGGTGGGCTATTGCCTGCTGGGTTATGAAACGACTGTGGAGAATGGCGTGTGGGCCGGGACCATGGCGCTGGCGGCGATCGCGTCGCTGCTCGGCGCGGATGGTGCGGCGCGCCTGTTGCCGCACCATCCGGCGGTGCGGCTGGTCGTGGCCTATGGGGCAGCGTTCGCTACGTTCAAGCTGGCCGTCCTGGCGGGCGCGTGGGCGCTCGATTCCGGCTGGGCGGCCTTCGCGCCGGATGTAATGGCGCGGCAGTTCGCGCGCTACGCCATGATCCTGGCCGGCCTGCTGGCTTTGCAGCATCTGGCCGACCGCAGCGGCCTGCTGCGCCGTGCGGCGACCGCCTGATGTTGCGCGCGGTCGAGGATGGTCCGGCGGTGGTGGTGTGCAGCAGTTGCCGCCACTCGCCGGGGCAGCGGGAAGATGCCGATGGCGTGCGCGGCGGTGCGCGGCTGGCGGAGGCGCTGCGCCGGGTGAAGGCCGGGTCGGACCGCTATGACGGGGTGGCGGTGCAGGACATGCCCTGCCTCTTCGCCTGTTCCGACCATTGCGCCGTCCATCTGCGGGCGCCGGGGAAGATCGGTTATGTGCTGGGGCGCTTTACGCCCGACGAGGATGCCGCGCGCGCGATCCTCGACTATGCGGCGCATCATGCCGCGAGCGCCCATGGCCAGGTGCCTTATGCCGACTGGCCGCAAGGGGTGAAGGGCCACTTCATCGTGCGTCTGCCGCCTGCCGGGTTCGTCGCCACATGAGCCTGTTTCCCACCGTGGCGGCTTTCGACGACGCGCTGGCGTCCCTGCCGGGGGCCGACCTGGCCTGCCGCGTCGCTGCCGCAGCGCGGCAGGGGCAATTGACAAAACCGGCCGGGTCTTTGGGTCGGCTGGAGGAGATCGCCATCTTCCTGGCCGGCTGGCAACGGCGCGCGCGCCCGCATATCGATCGCGGCCGGGCGGTGATTTTTGCGGGCAATCATGGCGTGGCGCGGCATGGCGTCAGCGCCTTTCCGCCCGCGGTGACGGCGCAGATGGTTGCGAATTTCGCCGCTGGCGGCGCCGCCATCAATGCGCTGGCGGGCGCAGCCGGGCTGGATCTGCAGGTCGTGCCGATCGACCTTGATCGCCCGACCGAAGACTTCACGGTCGCCGCGGCGATGGGCGAGGCGGATTGCCTGGCCGCGCTCAACTGCGGGGCCGATATGGTCGATCCGGGCCTGGACCTGCTGTTGCTGGGCGAGATGGGCATTGGGAACAGTACCGCCGCCGCGGCCCTGTGCCAGCGCAGCTTCGGCGGCAGCGTGGCGGAATGGGTCGGCGCGGGGACCGGCGTGGATGCCCACGCACTGGCGGTCAAGCGACAGGTGGTCGATCTGGCCATGGCGCATCATGCCCAAGCGCCGATGACGCCGTTCGAGACGCTGCGCCGGGTTGGCGGGCGGGAGATCGTCGCCATTGCAGGGGCCATGCTGGCGGCGCGGCATCGCCAAGTGCCGGTGGTGCTTGACGGGTTCATCTGCGCATCGGCGCTGGCGCCGCTGGCGGCCACCACGCCCGCGATCACCGATCATGTGATCGCCGGACATCGCTCGGCCGAAGCCGGGCACGGGCGGCTGCTCGACCGGCTGGGACTGAAGCCAGTGCTCGATCTCGACATGCGGTTGGGCGAGGGCAGCGGCGGCGCGGTGGCGGTGGCGGTGATCCGCGCGGCGGTAGCGGCCCATGACCAGATGGCGACCTTCGCCGATGCGGGTGTATCGGCGGGCGGATGAGCGGCATGCTGCTCCATCTGATGCGGCATGGCACGCCCGAACTTGCCGGGCGATTGCTGGGACATGCCGACTGGGCCGCCACCGATGCGGGGACGGCCGCCTGCGTGGCGCGTGCCTGCGGGCTGGAGGCGGAGGTTATAATATCGTCTGACCTGACCCGCACGCGGCAGGCGGCGACGGCCATCGCCGCGCCGCGTGGCATCGCGCCGCAGATCGACCCGCGCTGGCGGGAGCTGGATTTCGGGGCATGGGACGGCGCCGATCCGGCGATGCTGGACCAGGCGGCCCTGACGCATTTCTACGCGGACCCCGATGCCTGTCCGCCCCCCGGAGGCGAGCGCTGGTCTGCGCTGGTAGCGCGGGTCGGTGCGGCGATCGCCGCCCTGTCGCCCCGGCCGACGCTGGTCGTCACCCATGGCGGGGCCATACGCGCCGCGCTGGCGCTGCTGTGCGGCTTCGACCAGCGCCAGATCTGGGCGATCGACCTGCCCTATGCCGCCCGTCTTACGCTGCGTCTCTGGCCTGGCGAGAAACCTTGGGCGCAGATCGCGGGGCTTGCGGCGTGAAGGGCCTCATCTTCGCGCTCCAGTTCTTGACGCGATTGCCTATGCCGCGGGTGGAGGCGGACGGGGCGGCGTTCGCCGCCGCGATGCGCTGCTTTCCGGCGGCGGGCCTGGTGGTCGGCGCGCTGGTCGCCGCCGCGGGATGGGCCGGCGCCTGGATCGATGCGTGGACCGGCGCGTTGCTGGCGCTCGTGGCGTGGGTCTGCGTGACCGGCGCGCTTCATCTGGATGGACTGGCCGATCTGGCCGATGCGACGAGCGCGGCGCACAAGAATCGCGAGCGGTTGCTGGCGGTGCTGGCCGATCCCCATGTCGGCGCCATGGGCGCCACCGCGGTGGCGTTGCAGGTGATCGCCAAGCTGGTGCTGCTCCATGGCCTTGTGGAATCGAAGGCATTCGCCGCGCTGCTGTTGATCCCCTTCGCCGCACGGATTGGGCCGCTGCTCTGGAGCCGCTGGCTGCCGCCTCTGCATGACGGCCTTGGCGCGCAATTCCGCGCGGTCATCCGCCCGGCCGATCTGGCGCTGTGGGGCGTCATGCTCCTCTCCGCCGCCTTCTGGATGCCGGCGCTGCTGGCCGTGGCGCCGTTGGCCGGATTGTGGGGCTGGTGGGTTCTTGTGCGGATCGGCGGCATTTCAGGCGACAGCCATGGTGCGGGCATCGAACTGCTGGAAAGCGGCCTGTTGCTCGCAGCACTGATCCTGACGCGGGCGTCATGACGCGCTGGACCCATCATGGTGGCAAGCTGAACGAGGCGCGGCGATGGTTCGGCGAAGGCCGGGACCCGTGGATCGACCTGTCGACCGGGATCAATCCGCTTGGCTGGCCGGTGGAGAAAGCGCCTGCGATCGATTGGCGCGGCTTGCCCGGCGATGCGCTACTGGCCGAATTGGAGCAGAACGCTGCGCGGCATTTCAGCGTCGATCCGGCCCATTTATGCGCGTTGCCGGGGAGCGAGGCGGGATTGCGGCTGCTGCGCGGGATCATAGCCGGGAATGTCTTGCATGGCGCAGCCTGCTACCGCACCCATCGCGATATCCATCCCGACGGCCGCGCCTTCATCCCCGGCGTAGATGATCCGGCCTTGCTCGACGGCAATATCCTGCTGATCGCCAATCCCAATAATCCCGACGGCGGCTTGTTGGACAAGGTTCAACTGAACGCGCTGCTGGAGCGACAGACTTCGAGCGACGGCTGGCTGGTGCTGGACGAAGCCTTTGCCGACTGTCTGCCGGACATCAGCATGGCGGATCGCATTGCGGACGATCGGCGTCTCCTCATCTTCCGTTCCTTCGGCAAATTCTTCGGGTTGGCTGGCATACGGTTGGGATTTGTCATCGGGCCGCGCGCGACCATCGCGCGATTTCGCGAACGGCTGGGGAGCTGGCCGGTATCGACCGCGGCGTTGGTTATCGGGGCGGCCGCCTATGCGGATCGGGACTGGATCACTACCACCCAGGCACGCCTGATCGAACAGGCGGCAACGCTGGACGGATTGTTGCACGCACATGGCCTGTCTCCCCAGGGCGCTTGCCCCCTGTTCCGCCTGATCGTCACCGATGTCGCCACGACGTTGTTTGCCCGTTGCGCCCGGCACGCGATCCTGACCCGGCCCTTCGACGAGAATGCAGGCTGGTTACGAATCGGTCTGCCTGCCGACGCGGCGGCGCTGGCGCGACTGGATCGGGCGCTGGAGGGTGGCTGAGCCCGTGGCCCTGCTGGCGCTGGCGATCGAGGGTGCGATCGGCTGGCCCCAGCCATTGTATCGGCGCTTCGGCCACCCGGTCGGCGCCTTTGCGGCGATCATCGACGGGTGCGAGCGGGCCTGGAACCGACCGGAATTGCCCGGTCGGCTACGACGCGTGGCGGGTATTGGTTGTCTATTGCTGCTGCTGATCGTCGCCATGGGGGCAGGGCTTTTGCTGGAGTGGGGCCTGAATGGGATTGGAGGACGCTGGGCCTGGATTTTCATCACGCTCTGCGCCGTGCCGGGCATGGCGGCAGGCAGCCTCTACCGGCATGTCCGCGCGGTGACGGAACCCTTGCAGGCGAATGATCTGGCTGCGGCCCGCACCGCCGTCGCCATGATCGTGGGCCGGGATACCGAAAGGCTCGACAGCGCGGGCATCGCGCGCGCCGCGATCGAGAGCCTGGCCGAAAGCTTTTGCGACGGCGTGGTGGCGCCGCTCTTCTGGCTGCTGCTGGGCGGGTTGCCGGGCCTGTGGGCTTATAAGGCTATCAACACCGCCGACAGCATGATCGGTCATCGCGAAGAACGGTGGCGCGCCTTCGGATGGGCGGCAGCAAGGCTCGATGATTTGCTCAATCTCATACCCGCGCGGTTTGCCGGCCTGTTGCTTTGCCTGAGTGCGGGGCGAGGCTGGCGCATCATGCTGCGCGACGCGCGTCGTCACGCCTCTCCCAATGCCGGATGGCCGGAAGCGGCCATGGCGGGCGCTCTCGGCGTACGGCTGGCCGGGCCGATCGCCTATGATGGCGTGGCGCAGGACAAGCCGTGGATCGGATCGGGCCGAGGGGATCTCGCCGCCGCCGATCTCGAAGCGGCGCTGCGCCTTTATCTGCGCGCCTGCCTGCTGCTTGGATTGGCCGCTGCGCTCTTTGCATGGAGTGGCTTATGACGGTGCTATTGGTGCTGGGCGGCGCGCGATCGGGCAAGAGCCGCTATGCGCTCGCCCGTGCAGAAGCGATGCCGGGCGACTGTCTGTTCGTTGCGACCGCGCAGGCGCTGGACAGCGAAATGGACAGTCGTATCGCGCGCCACCGGGAGGAGCGCGGCGCACGCTGGCGCACGATCGAGGAGCCGGTCGCGCTGGATAGTATCGTGCGGACGGAAGCGCGGCCGGGCCGGGTGTTGCTGATCGACTGCCTGACCTTATGGGCGTCCAACCTGATGATGGCGGAGCGCGACATCGACGGAGCGGTGGATGCTCTCGTTATGGCGCTACGCCAGGCGCGGGGGCCGGTGATTTTGGTCGCGAACGAGGTGGGGCTGGGCATCGTCCCGGACAATGCGCTGGCGCGGCGGTTCCGCGACGTCGCGGGCACCATCAACCAGGCGGTGGCGACCTGTTCTGACGAAGCGGTTTTCCTGGCGGCAGGCTTGCCCCTAACACTGCGCTGACGGCGCCTTGCACTCTCCGCTTGGCAACAACAGTAACGATTGTTACTATGAGTCGAGATAAGAGAGGAGCCTCAAGGCCATGCCAGCCTATCCCCAGACCATTCATTTCGTCGGGTTGAACACACCTGTCGGCATCGAATGGGCGGCCCGCAATCTGGACGTTATCGGCGAAATCCCTGCCGGGATAGCCGGCGCCTTTTTCCGCGCCGTCCCGGACCCCGCCCATGCGCCGATGTTCGACGACGATATCGTCCTGTCGGGCGACGGCATGGTTGCCAAGTTCACCATCCAGGACGGCAAGGTGGATTACGCGATCCGCTATGTCGAAACCGAGCGCTACCGGCTGGAAAAGGACGCGCGGCGCGCGCTGTTCGGGCAGTATCGCAACCCGTTCACGGACGATCCCGTCGTTGCCGGCCGCGATCGTACGGTCGCGAACACCACGCCGGTCTGGCATGGCGGGCGGCTGTTCATGACCAAGGAAGACGGGCTGGGCTATGAGATCGATCCCGATACGCTGGAGACGATCGGTCGCTGGGACTATCATGGCGCCTTCACATCGCAGACCTTCACCGCCCATCCCCGCGTCGATCCGCAGACGGGAGAGATGTTCTTCTTCGGCTATGAGGCGGACGGCCTGTGTTCGACCAAGGTCGCCTATGGCGTGGCGGACCGCAATGGCAATCTGGTCAGCGAAACATGGTTCGATCAGCCCTATTGCTCGTCGATCCATGATTTTGCGATCACCGAACGCCACGCGATCTTCCCGGTCTTTCCGACCACGGCCGACCTGGATCGGCTGAAGGCCGGCGGCGCGCATTGGGCGCATCGGCAGGATCTGGACAGTTGGGTCGGCATCATGCCGCGCCATGGCATGGGGGGGGAGATGCGCTGGTTCCGGGGGCGACCGGGCGTGTCGGCCTTCCACATCGTCAACGCCTATGACGATGGCGATCTCGTCCATCTCGACCTCTGCCTGTCGGATACCAATGCGTTCGGCTTCATGCGGGAAGCGGGCGGCATCCGGCGCGACCAGCGGGAGATACAGGGCGGGTTGACCCGCTGGACCTTCGACCTGTCGAAGGAGGGGGACCGTTTCGAGGAACGGTTGGTCGGGCCGCCCGGTGACATGCCGCGCCTGCGCGACGCGGACCAGGGGCGGCCCTATCGGTCGGCCTGGTATCTGTCGATGAACCCCCAGGGTGGTCCGCCGCTGCCGGGCGGGCCGGTCGGCTTCGCCTTCAACGCGCTGTTGCAGATCGAGCCGGGTAACGGCCGTATCGACATGATGGGGCTGGAGTTCGGCATGGCCATCAGCGAACCGGTGCATGTGGCTTCCCCGGAAGCGGGACATGACGGCTGGCTGCTGATGGTGGTGGACCGTCAGGCGGGCGAAACAGAGTTCAGGTCCGAATTGTGGGTGGTCGATGCAGGCGCGATCGCGGCCGGGCCGATCGCGCGCGTGCCCATGCCCTTGCCGATGCGCGCGCAGGTCCATGGCGCCTGGGTGTCGGCGGCGCAATTGGCATCGGCGCAAGGTAAAAAGGCAGCCTGATCGCTATGCGGCACGCTTGACAAAATACTAACGATCGTTATTGATAAGCGAGAGAGGGGTGGTCTACTTCTGCCCCCTCCAACAAGAACCGCAACGCGCAAGCCGGCCGCCGGTATGGGCGAGAGGATGACATTATAAGGCAGGTGCAAAGCGCCGCCCGACCGGAACCTGCGACATGCGGGGCCGGTGTCGCCCTTTCCATGCCATGAGCTGCAAGAGAGGGAGGAAGACCAAGATGTCCGACTGGAAACGCATATTTCGAGGCCATGTGGCGGGGTGGGCGCTGGCGAGTGCGATGATCGCTGCGCCGGCTCTGGCGCAGGATGCGACCGTACCGGCCGACGCGCCCGCACAGGCAGCGGATCAGGCCGGCGGGGCCGCCGACATCATCGTCACCGCCCAGTTCCGGGCCCAGAATCTGCAGGATACGCCGATCGCGATCACCGCGGTATCGGCCGATACGCTGGCGGCGCGCAGCCAGACCAGCGTCACAGACCTCGGCCAGTTCGCGCCCAATGTCGCGCTGGCCCCCGCGACCAGCATCCAGGGCAACGCCGTGGCCGCGTTCATCCGCGGGGTCGGCCAGCTCGACGCAAGCTTCGCGCTGGAGCCGGGCGTCGGCATCTATATCGACGATATCTATTACGGCACGACCTTCGGCGCGGTCATGGACCTGACCGACCTGGAGCGGGTCGAGGTGCTGCGCGGGCCGCAGGGCACACTGGCCGGCAAGAACAGCGTCGGCGGCGCGGTAAAGCTGTTCAGCAAGAAGCCGGATTCGACGCCGGGGGGCTTTGTCGAGGCGACCTATGGCCGGTTCGACCGGCTGGAATTGCGCGGCAGCGCCAATGTCCCATTGACCGACGACCTGTTTCTGCGGGTGTCGGGCGTGTCGAAGAATGTCGACGGTTATATGAAGCTGCTCGACTATGGCTGCGTCAATCCAGCGTCCGGCATTCCGCCCAGCAGCGGCAACAAGAATTGCCAGATCGGCACCGAAGGCGGCATCGACGTGATGGCGCTGCGTGCCGCACTGCGCTACGCGCCGGCCGGATCGCCGCTGGAAATCAATATCGTCGCGGACGTATCGAAGGACAAGAGCGAGACGGTCGCGACCAAATTGCTCTATGCCGATAACCCGTCGGTGCGCAGCTATGTCGCGGGCGATCCCACAGCCGGCATCCCGTTCGACAGCCGTTTCCTGACCGGGGACAAAAGCTATACCTCCTATGCCACCTATGCGACGGGGGGCAACTATACGACGGTGTTCGGCATCCCGACCCAGATCGCGCCGGGCGGCTTCACCGCCAGCCCGACCAGCACCGTCAAGGCCTGGGGCCTCTCCGGCACGATCGATTATGACCTGTCCGACAGTCTGAAGCTCAAGTCGATCACCGGCTATCGCAGCGCCGATGGCACCAGCGCGATCGACGTGGACGGATCGCCGCTCGCCATTCTTCTGCAGGAATTCACCTACGGCCATGAGCAGTTCACGCAGGAACTGCGCCTCAGCGCCAATTTCAATGACAAGGTCGACCTGACCGTCGGCGGTTTCTATTACAAGGCGACCGATACGATCCAGGGCCGTAGCCAGATCCCGACCCTGTTGTTCGATTTTCTGGCGGACGATGTCGTCAAGAATCGCAGCGCATCGGTTTTCGCCCATGGCGAGTTTCATGTGACGGACGCCTTCAACATTATCGGCGGGCTGCGCTACACCGACGACAAGAAGAGCTATCGCTATTCGCGCCGCAACGTGGACGGCACGCTGCCCAGTGGCGCCTTCTTCACGCCCAATTTCCTGCTCGTCGGGCTGGACGGGCTGACCGGCACCTTCAAGGGCAATCGGGTCGATTATCGCATCGGCGTCAATTATCGCTGGTCCGACGAATTGATGACCTACGCCCAGCTATCGACCGGCTTCAAGGGTGGCGGTATCAACCCGCGCCCGTCGGCGCCCGACCAGGTCCAGACCTTCGGTCCAGAAAAGCTCACTACCTATGAAGCCGGGTTCAAGGCCGATCTGCTCGGCCGAATGCTGCGCCTGAACGGCGCGGTGTTCCTCAACAAATATAACGACATGCAGCTGGTGCGCTATCAGTGCCCGGAAAGCGTCGTCCTGTCCTGCTCGGTGCCGTCCAATGCGGGCGATGCGGAAGTGTTCGGATGGGAACTGGAAGCGCAATTGCGTCCGGCGGACGGCCTGTCGTTCGATGCGTCGGTCGGCTATCTGGACTTCGATTACAAGAAGATCACTAATCCCGCGACCTTGGTTACCAAGGATATGATCGCGCCCTTCATCAGCAAATGGCAACTGTCGGCGGGCGTGCAATATGAAGCGGACCTCGGCGGCAACGGCACGCTGACGCCGCGGATCGACTGGTCCTGGCGGTCGAACTTCTATTATAACTCGGTCAACAATCCCTATAATCTGATCGACGCGCCCAGCTTGGTCAATGCGCGGCTGACCTATCAGGCGGCCGACAAGGACTGGTCGCTCAGCGTCGGCGTGACCAATGTATTCGACAAATTCTATTATAATGGCGTAGCGGAAAATGTCGGCACCTTCGGGGTCGTCACGGGCACGGTCGGCCGGCCGCGCGAATGGACGGCCACGGTCAAGAAGAGCTTCTGATCTTTTCTGCAGGGATAGGGGGAGGAGGGCTCGTCCGCGGACGAGCCCTCCTTGCGTCAGGCAGCGACCGCTTCGCCGGCTTCGGTGCGGGCAAGACGATCGACGAGGCGCGTGAACAGTGTCACGCCGCGATCATGGACGGTGGGCATGATACGCGGCGCAGGCGTGCGATCGATCACGCGCTGCTGCGCTTCGATCATCAGCTTGTCCTCGGCAAAGGCCATGTCGGCCAGGCGCATCAGCATGTCGCGGACGGCTTCGTCGCCATGGTTGCGATGCGGTCCCCAGGAAAAGAAATAACGCGCCGTCCGGTCGCCGGTCGGCGTCACCGCCTGGCTGGTGAAGGTCACCGCGCCGATCGCCTCGTCATAATCGGGCCGTTCGAAGCCGCACCGTTCTGCCGTGCCAGCCGCAAAGCTGCCGCTCCACATCAGCAGCACGCCGGGCAACAGGAAGTCGTAGCTTTGCCAGCTATCGATCGGTGCATCGCTTTGGCGCCCGCCCGGTCCACGGGTGCCGACCACCCAGCGCTCGAAACGCACCCCCCGGTCCAGCGGCAGGAGACGCGGGCGTTCCTCTGCAAATTCCGGCCCTGCGCCGAAACTCTTGGCATGGACATAGCTCAGATGGCTGAAGTCCAGCAGATTGTCGTCGATAAGCCGGGCTTCGGCCGCATAGTCGAGAAAGCCGCGCCCCAATATATAGTCGGGGTCGTCAAAGCCGACCGCCGGCGGGATCAGCGCCGGGTCCGCCAGTGCGGGATCGCCCATCCAGATCCAGACCCAACTGTGGCGCAGTGCGACGGGATAGGTGCGCAGCCGCGCCTGCGGCGGGATCATCTCCTGCCCCGGTATCTGCACCACCGCGCCGTCCGCATCGAACAACAGGCCATGATACATGCAGCGCAGCCGCGCGCCCTCGCAGTGGCCGAGCGACAAGGGAGCAAGGCGATGGACGCAACGATCCTCGCACGCGACCAGCCGGCCGTCCGCCGACCAGAGTACGATAGGGTCATTCAGGATCGATACGGCCATCGGCTTGTCGGGCTCCAGATCCTGCTCCCAGGCGGCGACATACCAGGCGTTGCGGACATAGGTCATTTCGACTCTCCCTCATTTATTGAACAATGTTCAATGAACGTTGTTCAATTGTCAAGGCGCGCGCCATGGGGCAAGAAGGGTCGGTGAAGATCAGGCAGGAAGAGATTGTCGAGGCGGCGCTGACGCTGGTGGACGAACAGGGGTTGGGGGCGCTCAACATGCGCGCGATCGCGGCGCGGTTGGGCGTGCAGGCTTCGGCGCTCTACTGGCATTTCCCATCCAAGACGGTGCTGATGCGGGCGATGGCGCAAAGCTTTCATGCGCGCGCCCTGGTTGCGGCCGGCACGGGTGCGGCCAGGGATTGGCGGCACTGGTTGCTGGACTATGGTGCGGCCTTGCGCCGCGCGCTGCTCAACCATCAGGGATCGGCGCTGCTCTGCGCCACGGCGCGGCCCGCGCCGGACACGGCAGCGGCAGCGGCCGATCTACTGTCCGCGCCGTTGGTGGCGCAGGGGCTGTCGCGCGCCCACGCGCTCAGTTGCCTCGCGTCGATCAATGCGCTTGTGCTGGGCTGGGCGGTCTATGAACAGAGCGAGGCGATGCACGATCATCTGGCCGAGATGATCGGCTTTGACGAGAGTTTCGCGTTGGGGCTGAAAGCGATGGTGTCGGGCTTCCGTGTCGATTGACCCGTTGCAATAATTATAACGTTCGTTATGATGAAGTGGTCAGTCAAGGCCAGCCGCATGGTCCAGCAAGGGTGCGGTGGCGACATGCAGAAGAGGATAGACCATGACTCCCGACGCCATCCGCATCGCCCATCCCGATAAGCTGTTCATCGGCGGCGCCTGGATCGATTCGACCGGCGACGGCGTGATCGAGATCGTCTCGCCCAATAGCGAGGAGGTCGTCGCGCGGGTCGTCGATGGCACGGAGACGGACATGGATCGTGCCGTCGCCGCCGCGCGCAAGGCGTTCGATGAAGGACCATGGCCGACCATGGCCCCCGCCGAACGCGGTGCGATCGTAAAGCGCATGGGCGCGGAACTGGAGAAGCGCGCGCCCGAACTGGCGGCGGCCTGGACCGCGCAGGTTGGCGGGCTCGCCAGCTTCGCGCCGATCATGACCGGTGGCGCGACCGCGACCCTGATGGCGATCGCCGGCTATGCCGAGACCTATCCCTTCGTGGAGCGGCGACCCTCGCACATGGTCAACACCGCGATCGTGGTGCAGGAGCCCGCAGGCGTGGTCGCTGCGATCGCGCCCTGGAACGCGCCCTATGGCATCATGTCGGCCAAGGTCGCCTATGCGCTGGTCGCGGGTTGCACCGTCATCATGAAACCATCGCCCGAAACCCCGCTGGAAGCCTATATCATGGCCGAAGCGGCAGAGGCGGCGGGCGTGCCGGCGGGCGTCGTCAATCTGGTCGCGGCCGGACGCGATGCGTCCGACCATCTGGTCCGCAATCCCGGCATTGACAAGGTGACCTTCACCGGATCGACGCTGGCGGGCAAGCGGATCGGCGAAGTGTGCGCTGGCCGCGTCGCACGCTGCACATTGGAGCTGGGTGGCAAGTCGGCAGCGATCGTCCGCGACGATTTCCCGATCGAGGTCGCTGCCGCAATCCTGGGCAACACCATCACCATCATGAGCGGGCAGGTCTGCGCGATGCTGAGCCGCGCGATCGTGTCCAGGCACCGGCATGACGAGCTGGCCGACGCCATTTCCAAGGTGATGCAGGGTATCCGCATCGGCCATAGCGACGCGCCCGACACCCAGCTTGGCCCCGTCGCGATGAAGCGGCAACTGGAACGGGTGGAGGACTATATCGCCCTGGGTCGCGAGAGCGCCGATCTGGTGACGGGCGGCAATCGTCCGGCGCATCTGAACAAGGGCTATTTCATCGAGCCGACCCTGTTCGCCAATGTCGATAACGCCAGCCGCATCGCGCAGGAGGAGATTTTCGGTCCGGTGCTCTGCCTGATTCCCGCCGAAGATGAGGAGGATGCGATCCGTATCGCCAACGACAGCAGCTTTGGCCTGAACGGATCGGTGCTGACCAACGACGCCGATGCCGCTTATCGCATCGGCCGGCGCATCCGCGCGGGCGGCTTCGGGCAGAATGGCATGAAGCTGGAATTCGGCCTGCCCTTCGGCGGCTTCAAGCAATCGGGCATCGGTCGCGAAGGCGGGGTGGAAGGCCTGCAGCCCTATCTGGAAACCAAGACGATCCTGCTCGACGCCGCGCCTGCGGGGTTCTGACCATGATCGCATTGAACGGGCAGGGGCGCGGCGCCGGGGCGGCGTTCACTGCCGCCCGGATCATCTTCGGCGGCTGGTTCCTGTTTTCGGGGGTGGAATATTTCACCCCCTTCGACCTTCAGCCGCTGGGCAATACGCCGCTGGCGCAGGAATTCACGCTGGCGCTGATCCATAGCGGCCTGTTCGCCTGGATCAAGCTGATGGAGGTGGTCGCCGCGCTGCTGATATTGGCCAACCGGGCGGTGCTACCCACGGCGCTGGCCTGCGTCCCGCTCAACATCGTGATCGGCTACTGGAATTTCGTGCTCGATCCCGGCGTGGTCGAATATGCGTTCGGTATCGTAACGCTGGTACTGAACGCGATATTGCTTTGGCCTTGGCGGCGAGAGTTGATCGGGTTGCTGCGCTGGTAGGCCAATTTATTCCGTTCGGTTCGAGCCTGTCGAAAAGCATAGCGCAATGTTCTCGACAAGCTCGAACCGAACGGGGGCTATTCGAAAAACGCCACCGCGCGCACTTCGATACTGGAGCGCGTCTTCGTGTCGGGCAGGCTGCTGTCGTGAAAGGCGGTGTGCGGGCATCGCCAGGTCACATTATGATCGCTGTCCTGGAATTTGAACAGCAGCACATCGTCAGCCGCCATGTCGGAAAAATACCACCAGCGATGCCGGTCGCGATGGCGGAAGATGGAGGCCGCGATCATCTGATCTTCGCCTGGGACCGGCGCGGTCAGCGCGTCGCCGGTCGGCAATTCGTCCACCACGAACAATGTGTTGGACGTCGCTTCCTCGTCGGACACGGTGCGCCCGTCGCATACCGCCAGCGGCCAGTCCTGTGGACCGGGGGTGAAGGTGCGCCAGAAGCTGACGCAAACATAGCGCTTATAGCCGGGGCCGTCGGGAAAGGCGGCGGCGTAGGCCCGTTCGGCGGCCCGGCGGCCGGTAATCTCATTATAATCGACATGGGCCTCGCCCGCGGGCGGCTGGATGCCGCCTTCATGGCGGTAATTCTCGACCTTTTCCTGCGCACGGGCCGTCAGGTCGGCGGAGGTGCGGATCATCCAGCCCCCTGCCGACACGCCACTCGCGCCGGTTAGCGCGCGGATCGCTTCTTCACATTCGCGCAGATAGAGACGATCGACCTCCTCCTTGTCGAAGAAGTCGGTGATTGCGCTAGGGTGTTTGCCCAGCATGAAGCCGTGGGTGTCGAAACGGAAATGATCGCGGATCGGCATCCCGTCGCGCACGACCATGCGGTGATCGCCATAGCGGCCGGTGTTGATCTCGACCCCGCGCGACACGTAGCGCCGGGTGACGAAATCGCCTTCATCGAGATAGCGGATCAGCGCGGGCGCCTGCCGCGCGCTATCCTCGACATCGGCTGCGATCGGTAGGCTGGCCATCAGTCGACTTCCTCTGGCAGCGCGCCGATCACCGACTTGACCTCCAGAAATTCCTCCAGCCCGAACTTGCCGAATTCGCGGCCATTGCCCGACTGTTTATAACCGCCGAACGGCATGTCGAAGGCGAGGCCGCCGGCATTGACGAATACGGCGCCCGCGCGAATGCGGCTGACGAACTTGCGCGCGTGGGCGGGATCGCCCGCGACATAGGCGCCCAGGCCGTAGGGCGTGTCGTTGGCGATGCGGATGGCGTCTTCATCGTCTTCATAGGGCATGAGGACCAGGACGGGACCGAAAATCTCCTCCTTCGCGATCGTCATGTCGGGGGTGACGTTGGCGAAGACGGTGGGACGGACATAGCTGCCCTCGCTCAACGCTTCGGGACGGCCGGTGCCGCCGGTAACGAGCGTCGCGCCTTCGTCGATGCCGGTCTGGATCAGGCCCTGGATGCGGTCCCATTGCCGCTGGCTGACGACCGGGCCGATATGGTCGCCCTCGACCTGCGGATCGCCGACCTTCTTGGCGGCGAACAATGCGCCGACCTTTTCCGCCGCTTCATCATGCTGGGACTTGTGGACCAGCATCCGGGTGGGCGCGACGCAGCTCTGGCCGCTGTTGAGCAGCACACCGCCGACCCCGCCGGGGAGCGCCTTGTCGAGCGGCGTGCCTTCCAGAATGATGTTGGGCGATTTGCCACCCAGTTCCTGCGCAACGCGCTTCACCGTGTCGGCCGCGTTCTTGGCCACCATAATGCCCGCACGGGTCGACCCGGTGAAGCTGACCATGTCGATGTCGGGATGTTTGGCGAGCGCGGTGCCGACGCCTTCGCCATCGCCCTGCACCAGATTGAACACACCTGGCGGCACGCCTGCTGCATCCAGAATCTCTGCGAAAATGGCGGCGCAGCTAGGCGCTTCTTCCGAAGGTTTCAGGATCATGGTGCAGCCCGCCGCCAGCGCCGGGCCGACCTTGGCCACGATCTGGTTCATCGGCCAGTTCCACGGCGTGATGAGCGCGACCACGCCGATCGCTTCGCGCACCACCCGGTTGTCGCCGATCTTCTCGGAAAATTCGTAATTCTTCAGCGCATTGAGCGCTTGTCCCAGATGCCCCAGACCCGATCCCGCCTGCGCCGTCTGCGCCATGGAGATGGGGCAGCCCATTTCGGTGGCGATGGCGCGGGCGATGTCGGGCACTCGTTTCTGATATTCGGCGACGATCCGTTCCAGCAGCGCGGCACGTTCCTCGCGGCTGGTCTGGGAAAATGTCTCGAACGCACGGCGCGCGGCGACGACGGCGGCATCGACATCGGCAGCGGTGCCCAGGATCAGGTCGGCGGCGCTCTGGTCGGTGGCGGGGTTGATGACGGTGATGGTGCGGCCGCCCTGGCTGTCGACCCACTGGCCATCGATATAATGTTGCTGCGTGTTGGGCATGGGAAATCCTTATGCGGGAAGAAGGCCGAGTTCGGCGTCGGTGGCGGGCGCGCCCCATTTGTCGCGCGGGGGCAGCGGGCGGCTGTCCCAGCGGGGGTCGAGTGCGAAACTGGAGATGGCGCGGCCTTCGGGCAGGCGACCATTGCCGCCGCCCTGGCTGTAATCATAATAGAGCGTCATCAGTTCCCGATGGCTATGATGGCGCTGCGCTACCGGATGCGACAGGCAGGCCTCGCGCCAGCGCAACAGGCGGGTCAGATGCTGGGGGATCTGATAGGCTTCATAATAGTCGAGGAACCAGAGCCGCTTGAACATCGGCGTGAAGGCGACCTCCGCCCAGCCGAACCGGTCGAACAGATAGTCGCCATTCGGGGCGTAGTGGCGCAGATAGTCGTCCAGCCGCATATATTGCGCGTCCACTTCCGCCTTATGCTCCTCGCGCCTGGCCGGATCGCGGTTGAGGATCATGCGGTATCCCGCGCCGGTGAACTGCCCGTCGGTTGCGCACAGCATCGCTTCGACCGCATGTTCGTAGGGGTCTTGCCGCGCCACCGGCGGATCGGGGAAACGATCCTCGACATAGCGCATGATGACCATGCTCTCCTTCAACGTGGCGCCATTTTCCAGCTCCAGCGCCGGCAGCGCGGTGGTGCCGCGCGTCTTGGCGAGCAGCCAGTCGGGGCGGGGCTGCGCTATGTCGATCTCATGATCGGCCATGATGCCCTGCAATCCCTTCAGATCGAGCAGCAGCTCGATCCGTTCGGAAAAGGGGCAGCCGGGAATATGGTACATGCGCAGTCGTCCCGCGACCGGTTCATCCTGCCAGCCCATGGATCAGGCCGCCGTCGCGGTGGGACGGGGCGGCATTTCGCTCTTGGATTTGGCGAACATGGCCTGCGCGGCGGGGCGGGCATTGATGCGCTCGATCCAGGCGACCAGATGCGGCGTCGCCTCCCCGTTGACGATGTCGGCATAGCCAAACTGCATCCCGTTCGCGATCGCGAAGTTGCAGACATCGGCCAGCGTATAGTCGTCGCCCGCCAGCCAGGGGCTCTGCGCCAGCCGCTGTTCCAGTCGGTCGATCGACACGCGAATCTTGCGCATTTCCTCGTCCAGCACCGCCTGGGGGAAGCCGGCGCGGGCGCTGCGCCACTTGGCTCGCTGTTCGGGGATGGGGATATGTTTCAGCTTCTCCTCGAACTCGGCGTCGGACAGCTTGCGCGCCATCGGGCCGATCATCCGTTCCCAGCCGATGGTGGACACGCACCAGCAGAAATATTCGTCCACCCATTTGGTCCAGACGCGCATCTCCGCGATCTGCACCGGATCGGTCGGGCGCAAGCGGATGGCATTCGGAAAGGCATCCTCCAGATATTCGCAGATCACCGTCGATTCGGTGATGATATGGCCGTCATGGTCCAGCGCCGGCACCTGGCCGCGCGGATTGATCGCCTTGAACCAATCTTCATGATGTTCGAACCGGGTCGGGTCGACGAAGCGGGGCGTGAAATCCAGCCCCTTTTCATACAGGGCCAGCAGGGGCTTCAGGCTGTTGGCAGCCGGACCGAAGCTGTAGAGCGTCAACATGCGCTGTTCATCCTCACCTTATGGTTATGGCGTCTGGTGCGCCTTCAGGCATGAAACTGGCCATCGATCCGGCAGGCCGCAAGTCGTCTGTCGATACTATCAGCGGAACTACCCGGCAGCGCGGGCCGCTTAACCTGTCAGTTTCAATGATAGCGCCGCCACTCGTCTTGCGGTGGAGCCAAGGCTTTGCTTTGGATGGTGACAAGAAAAGCCGGAGAGAATGATGCTGGAACTGCTGACGTCGGAGACGCCCAACGGGTGGAAGGTGTCGATCCTGCTGGAGGAACTGGGCGAGCCCTATAAGGTGACGCCGATTTCGCTGACCGATCGCGTCCAGAAACAGGACTGGTATGTCGCGCTCAATCCCAATGGCCGCATCCCGACGTTGGTCGATCATGACGCCGGCGCTTTCGCCATCTTCGAATCCGGTGCGATCCTGCTCTATCTGGCGGAGAAATACGGCCGCTTCATCCCCACCGACGCGCAGGACCGCAGCCGTGTCATCCAATGGGTGATGTGGCAGATGTCCGGCCTCGGCCCGATGATGGGGCAGGCGACCGTTTTCAACCGCTATTTCGACGAGAAACTGCCATCGGTGATCGACCGCTATGTGCGTGAAAGCCAGCGCCTGTTCGGCGTGATGAACACGCACCTCGCGACCCGCGATTATCTGGTCGGCGACTATTCGATCGCCGACATTGCCTGCTTCCCCTGGGTGCGCGGCCATGACTGGGCCGGCGTCGACATGGGCGGCTTCCCCTACCTTCGGCGCTGGTTCGACAGGATTGCAGCGCGGCCCGCGGTGCAGCGCGGGCTCCTCATCCCCACCCCGCCGACCGACGAAGACATGGCGGAGAAGACCACGAAGCAAGGAAAGACTATCCTCGCGTGAGCGCCTTCCTCCAGCGGATCGTCCGCATCGAATGGGGGCATTGCGACCCCGCCGGCATCGTCCATGCCCCGAGATATTTCGACATTTTCGGTGAGAGCACCATGCTGCTGTTCGAGCATGCCGGCCTGCCCAAGAAGCGGCAGATGCTGGCGACCATGCCCTTCGCCGGCTTCCCGATGGTCGATGTATCGGCGCGCTTTTTCGTGCCGACCGCCTATGGCGACGACGCGCTGGTGGAGGCCGACGCGCCGGTCTTCGGCAACAGCAGTTTCACCGTGGCGCACCGATTGTCGCTGGACGGGCGGCTGTGCGTGGAATGTGTCGAAAAGCGGGTATGGACAGCGCCCGACGCCAGCCGACCGGGGGGATTGCGGGCGGAGCGGGTGCCGGATGCCGTCAGGGCGTTGTTCGCCAAATAGCAACAAACGCTCGTGCAGTGCCAGCCGCTTCTCGACACGCTCGAAGCGAACGGAGATTATGGCCTTATCCACGTTCAGCGCCCGGCAAGCCTGACCACGCCATAGCGTCCCCTGCAAAAAAGGGAGATGCGTCATGGAGCAATCATTCGGCCTTTCCGACAGGCGCAGCCTGATCGCGGCATTGGCGCTGTTGCCGCTGGCCGCCTGCGCCACGCCGATGGGCCGCTATACGGTTGAGGATGCCGTGCGCCGCCTGCTCCAACTGTCAAGCGAGCGGGCCTTTGCCCGGCTGACCGAACCGGGCGGCTTCTATGACGACCAGTTGACGCGCATCGTCCCGCCCGACCTGAGCGGCGGCAAAGGCGGCGCGGTGCTGTCTGCACTGCTGCGCACCAATGCGGTGCGCAATCAGGTTGCGCGATCGCTCAATGATGTCGCGGTCGACTTGGCCGATAATGCGACCCCGATCGTGATGGACGCGGTGCAGCGCATGACGCTGGCTGACGCCGTGTCGGTGCTGCGCGGCGGACCGACGGCAGCGACGGACCTGCTGGCGCGGGAAGCGCGCGGCTCGGTGGTCGAGGCGTTGCTACCCGGCGCGTCGCGCGCGTTGCGGTCGGACATGTTCGAAATGCTGTCTGCCGCGCTTTCCGCCAGCGGCGGCCGGGATTATGCGGCGCTGGCCGACAACGTCTCCGGCCAGATCGGCGACGCGATATTCCGCGCGATCGGGCGCGAGGAGGCGGAGATTCGCCGCGATCCGGGCGCCACGCGCGACCCGATCCTGATGGCCTTGCTGCGATAGTTTTTGGCTTAGGTCTTGATTTCGGCGCCGGGGCGTGGTGTCCCCGGCGCCATGGAACAGAAATATCCCGGCGTCGCCGCCATCCCCTGGGATCAGCCCGCGACCATGATCGATCTGGACGGCAAGCCGCCGCTGATCGGCACGATACGCGACTGCGCCGTCCATTATGGCCTCTATAAGCCCGAAGCGAAGGCGCAGGCGCGCGTGCTGCTGACCCAGCCCGTCCACCGCGAGGGGCGCAAGACGCGCACCTGGCTGCTGGAGCCGGATGAGATTGCGGCGCTGGCCGATCGACTGAAGCGCGAGACCAACTGAGCGTCGCCTGTCAGGCAGCGACGCTCTCTGTCTCCGCCACCAGCTTGGCGAGGCGCGCGGCGCTGACATCGTCCAGCGGCGCGAACAGCAGCAGGCGCTGGCCCGGCGCTTCCTCGATCGCATAGCTGGTGTGGCGGAACATGATTTCACCCACACCGGGCATGTCGGCGATGTTCGTGTCCTCGAAATGCGCCATGATTTCCGATTCCTGCCAATAAAGCTGGAAAAATTCGGACTGGTCCATCATGTCGGCGATGATGCCTTCGAACACTTCCGGCTGGGCGGTGCGGCTATAGTCCCATTTGAAACGGGCGATCAGCCGGCGGCACATGTCCTGGAATTTCTCCGGGTCGGCGCGGTAGCGCGGGTTCAGCATCAGGATGCGGAACAGGTTGCGCTCCTCCCGCGGCAATTTGCTGTAATCGCGAAAAGCCCGACCGACGAGCCGGTTCCAGCCGATCACCGTCCAGTCCTCCACGATCACCAGCGCCGGGATCGACAAGGCATCCATCAGATGCTGGGTGCCGGCATGGATCGTTTCGTCGGGCCGGCGCGCCAATGGCGGCGGACGATGCTGGGCCAGGGCAAAGAGGAATTCGCGCTCGTTGGCGCTCAGGCGCAGGGTGCGGCTCAATCGTTCCAGCATCGGCGCGGATAGCTGGACTTCCCGCCCTTGCTCGAACCATGTGTACCAGGTCACGCTCATCCCCGCGAGCGTCGCCACCTCCTCGCGCCGCAGGCCGCGGGTGCGGCGGCGTTCGCCGGCGGGCAGGCCGACTTCGACCGGGGCCAGCTTCGCCCGCGCGGCTTTCAGGAACCGCGACAATTCTTCCCTTTGTGCCATGCCTTATCCAGTTACTCGCAATAATGGGACATCCACCGGCCTTCTTGCGGGCCGTCGCCTCTGCAAGACCCTGTGGTCTGCGATCGGCAGCATAGCCGAGACTGGACAGGAGAGTAAGATTGGCTGGCAAGCTATTTGTGACCTGCGCGGTGACCGGGAGTTCGCCGATGCCGGCGCACCCCAATTTCCCCTTCCGCCCCGATCATGTCGCGGCCGAAGCGCTGGCGGCGGCGGAGGCGGGCGCGGCGATCATCCATCTGCATGTGCGGGATCGCGAGACTGGCGACCCGTCACAGGCGCTGGACGATTATCGCGAGGTCGTCGGCCTGATCCGCGCCAAAAACAACGAAGTGATCCTGAACGTCACCACCGGGCCGGGCTGTACCTGGATGCAGGGGGATGAAGATCCCGCCGTCTGCGGCCCCGGCACCTTGATGTTCACCGCCGAACGGCGGCTGGAACATATTCTCGATCTCAAGCCCGATATGTGCACGCTCGACATCTGCACGATGCAGCTATGGGGTGGGGTGGCGATCAACCTCGACCCCATGATCACCAAGATGGGGCATATGATCCAGGACGCCGGGGTGCTGCCGGAGATCGAATGTTTCGAGGCGGGCGACTTCGTCTTCGCCGACGATCTGATGGCCAAGGGCGCCATTCCCAAGAATGTGCCCTTCACCTTCGTTCTGGGCACCAAATATGGCCTGCCCGCGACCACCGAGGCGATGCTCTATTCCAGGAACCAGATTCCGCGCGGCGCGCAGTTCACCGGCTTTGGCGTCAGCCGTCACAGCTTCCCCATGGCGGCGCAGTCCGCGCTGCTGGGCGGCAATATCCGCGTGGGATTCGAGGATACGATCTACCTGCGCAAGGGCAGGATGGCGCAGGACAATGCCGACCTGGTGCGCTGGGGCGTCGAAATCATCGAACGCATCGGCGCGGATGTCGCCAGTGCCGGCGAAGCGCGGGCGATGCTGGGCCTGAAACAATAAGGGAGAGGATCGATATGACACAGACAGCAGCATCGCCCATGGGCGACGTCAGCGGCCGCACGGCCTTCATCACCGGCGGCGCGAACGGCATTGGTCTAGGGATAGCCCGCGCGTTGGTGCGGGCCGGCGCCAATGTCGTGATCGCGGACATTCGCGAGGACGCCCTGGCGCAGGCGAAGGCCGATCTGGCCGCCGATGGACAGGTGGAAACCGTGCAACTGGACGTCACCGACCGTGCCGGTTTCGCCCGCGCCGCCGA
The DNA here is from genome assembly GCF_024349785.1 of Sphingomonas bisphenolicum. NCBI lineage: Bacteria > Pseudomonadati > Pseudomonadota > Alphaproteobacteria > Sphingomonadales > Sphingomonadaceae > Sphingomonas > Sphingomonas bisphenolicum. Next base: position 717,185 of record NZ_AP018818.1, on the reverse strand, counting down.
TGCGGCGGAGGCGCGCTTCGGCAAGATTCACATCCTGATCGGCAATGCCGGCGTGGGCGTGATGGGGCCGGTGCTGGACGCGCGTTTCGACGATTGGGACTGGGGCATGGGCGTCAATCTGGGCGGGGTCATCAACGGTCTGGTCACGATCCTGCCGCGCATCAAGGCGCATGGCGAGGGCGGGCAGATCGTCACCACATCGTCCCAATCGGCGCTGATCCCGATCGGCTATTCGGCCATCTACACCGCGGCCAAGGCGGCCGTACTGGGCATTTCCGAGGCCATTCGCGGCGAACTGGCGGCGGAGAATATCGGCGTCTCCGCCTTCATGCCCGGCCCGGTGCAGAGCAATATCGCGCATAGCGGCGAACTGCGTCCCGCCGAATATCGCGAGGATAGCGGCTATCGCAAGCGCGAGGAGGAACTGGAAAAGCGGCCCGTGTCGCCGCTTTGGATGAGCGCGGACGAGGTTGGCGAACGGGTACTGGCCGGCATCCGTGCCAACGACCTCTACATCCTGACCCACCCCGAATTCGCCGCCGGAATGCGGACGCGCTTCGACGCGATCCTGGCGTCCTTCCCCGATGAGACGATCAATCAGGACCGGGCGAAGGAAATCGGCTTCCTGCTCGGCAATCCGGTGTTCGACGATCAGTTGGCGCGGCGCAAGGCGAGGGAACTGGCGGCATGACGCAGGTCGCGGGGCGCACCGCCTTCATCACCGGCGGAGGATCGGGCGTGGCGCTGGGCCAGGCAAAGGTCTTCGCGCAGGCTGGATGCAAGGTGGCGATCGCCGACATCCGGCAGGATCATCTGGACGAGGCGATGGCCTGGTTCGCGGGGCGCGAGCTTGCGGTGATGGCGGTAAAGCTGGATGTCACCGACCGCGCCGCCTATGCCCGCGCCGCCGACGATGTCGAGGCGAAGCTGGGGCCGGTCGAGTTGCTGTTCAACACGGCGGGGGTATCGATCTTCGGCCCGCTCCAGAACGCCACCTATGACGATTGGGACTGGCAACTGGACGTCAATCTGAAGGGGGTCATCAACGGCATCCAGACCTTCGTGCCGCGCATGATCGAGCGGGGCAAGGGCGGGCATATCGTCAACACCGCGTCGATGTCCGCCTTCGTCGCGCTCAAGGGGACCGGCATCTATTGCACCTCCAAGATGGCGATCCGGGGCCTGAGCGAATGCCTGGCGCTGGACCTGGCCGATCATGGCATCGGCGTATCGATGTTGTGTCCCGGCGCGGTCAACACCAATATCCATGAAGCGGTGCTGACCCGGCCGGCGCATCAGCAGAATAGCGGATATTATGGCGCAGACCCCGAAATGATGGCGCATCTCAAACGGGTGATCGCGGTCGGCATGGAGCCGGAGGTTCTGGCCCAATATGTGCTGAAGGGCGTGGAGGCGAACCAACTCTACATCCTGCCCTATCCGGAATTTCGCGGCACGCTGGAGGAGATACACGGACGGGTGATGGCGGCAGTCGCGCGGCCCGAAGACGATCCCGACTATGAAAAGCGCGTCGCCCATGGCGTGCCGGGCGGCGAGAAGCGGGAAAAGGTCGACAGCTGAAAATGCCTCTGGCCGGGTGGATAAAGGGGGCCGCCCGGTCAGCTTTTTCGGGAGATTTCAGTGGATGCCATGGTGTCTATCACCAGCTCCATTGGATATGCCCCACCAAGCAAGGTGGGTCAGGCAGAACATCCTTTTAGCCTGTAGTCCTGGCTCATTTCACTTATCGGCTGGGCGTTGGGCAACAAGCAAGATCCAGTCTTCGAACAATGTTGCTTCGTCGATACCTTCCAAATTCAAAAAATTGCGATTTTCTTCTAATAATGCCATGGTTTCTTGTGTTGGAAGCTGCTTATGCTCCTTTATGATCTCAAGACCGGCTTCGACAACATATCTGATAAGTTCTGCATGAGTAACTTTGTTCAATTCTTCAAAATACTTCATGCTCCAAGAAGACACCTTATGCTCTTCGACAAGATTGGTGAAATCCTTTCGGAGATGCGCCCATGGAAATTTTTCTGGCCCAAAGTCATCAAATAAATGATGTCCGACATTGGAGTAGAATAGGGGGCAGGTATCGAGAAGGAAGTAACCTCCCGGCGCGACATAGTTTGCAGCTACATCGATAAAGGATTTAGGATTGGGAACATGCTCAATACTATCGAGCATCATGACGCATGAAAAACTCTTTGGCTGAAGCTTGCATTTGAATATATCTGCTTCGATCATCAATGATCGTGCAGCATCAATATCATAGACTTTGCAAATTTTATCGAATTCTTCAATACTGAACCAAGAAAATCCTGTGAAACTACGATCTATGCCTACTGCCGTTTTGAATCCTGCCTGTAATGCCGCAATGACGCCGTTGCCTGATCCACATCCAATATCCAGAAACCGACCTGCATGGGCACCAGCTTCGATGTGGTCCTGAATTTTATTCAGAGCATGCTGGCGTCTACCCTCGAAATCGGACGGTATGCTGTTCAAATCAAGTTCCATCATTACCCTTTCAGAGTAGCTTTGGCAGCATCCGCTCACTTATCCGTCGAAGACGTCGGCCCTGTCAATTGGCGCAACAGCTAATGTCGATAATTAAATGGAATTTCGATGGGGATATGCTTTGGAGTCTTCGCAAACATCCAATCCATTCACTATTCCCAAGGCAGCCGGACCCCGATTACAGCCCCAGCAGCTTGACCGCATTTTCCTTCATGATGAGCGGCAGCACCTCGTCGCGGAAGCCCGCTTCCCGCGCGGCGTCGATCCATTTTTCAGGGCGGATCAACGGCCAGTCGGAGCCGAACAGCATCTTATGTTTCAACTGTGTGTTGGCGTACTGGATCACCTGTTTGGGGAAATATTTGGGCGACCAGCCGGACAGGTCCATGAAGACATTGTCCTTGTGCAGGGCCATCGACAGGCTTTCGTCGGTCCAGGGCCAGCTCGGATGGGCCAGGATGATCTTCATGTCGGGAAAGTCCACCGCGACATCGTCCACCAGGATTGGCTGGCCATATTTCAGCCGCACCCCGCCGCCGCCGCGCATGCCCGTCCCCATGCCCGAATGGCCGGTATGGAAGATGGCGGGCAGCTTATATTCGGCGATCACTTCATAGATGGGATAGGCAACCCGGTCGGCCGGGTGGCAGTCCTGCATGATGCCGTGGAACTTGAAGCCCTTCACCCCATAATTCTCGACCAGGTCGCGAGCCTCGCGCGCGCCGAACTTGCCCTTGCGCGGGTCGATTGAAGCGAAAGGGATGACGATGTCGCTGTCGTTGGCGGCCAGTTCCGCCACCTCATAATTGCTGATCCGCTTGGCCCCGATGCCGCTCTCGCAATCGACCGTGAACAGGCAAAAGGCGATATTCTGCGCCCGGTAATAGGCGATAGTTTCGGGAATGGTCGGCCGCTTGCGGTCCGCCTTGAAATAGGCCGACGCCGCGTCGAAATATTTGGCCATCACCGGGTCTTCGGGATCATGGCACGACACTTCGGCATGAACATGGACGTCGATGGCGATAACCTTCGTCGGATCAACGGGCATTGGGCTTGCTTTCCAGTGTCTTGTCCTCATTGGCGCGGTGGATGACATAAGCGCGGATATCTTCGATCTCCTTGGCGGAGAAGATCGATGCGAAGCTGACCATGCCATTATCCTTGAGCGCACCGTCATGTACGATCATCTGCCAGGTCGCCTTGTCGTTCAGCGCGGCGCTGCGGCGCAGGTCGGGGACGATGGTGCCGCCAACTGCGGCGTCGCCATGGCAGGTGCTGCAATAGCGGCCGAAACGCGCGCCGCCGGCCGCTATGTCCGCTGCGCTGGCGGTGGAGGGCGGCGGGTCGAGCGGCATCGCCGAATGGGGCGGCGGTGCGGGCAGGGCGCCCTTGCCGTCCAGCTTGAATACCAATAGCCGGCTGATGTTCCGGCTGGGCCCGCTCTTGTCGGACAGGATACCGGGCGCCAGCGCCCAGACGCCGCCCCAGCCGGCCATCACCGCCACATATTGCTGCCCGTCCAGTTCATAGCTGATGGGGGCTGCGACGATGCCGGTCTGCGCCGGGAAGGACCAAAGCTTGCGGCCATCCTTGGTGGCGTAAGCATTGAAGTCACCGGTCGCCGTCCCCTGAAACACCAGATCGCCGCCGGTCGCGAGCAGGCCGCCATTCCACGGCCCCTTGTAGGAGACGCGCCATTTTTCCTTCTGAGCGACCGGATCCCAGGCAATGAGCGCGCCAGTAGTCGCCTTCATCGCGGCATCCCGCACCGCCTTGTCGGCGGGCATGGCGGCGGCCGCGATATCGACGCCGACATTGAAGCCCAGCTTGTTCGCCTTCCATCCCTTTTCCGGGATATAGGGGAAGGCGGCGAGGTTGGCGGGGATGAAGACGGTCTGGCTCTTGGGATCGAAGGCCATCGGGTGCCAGCTATGCGCGCCGGTCGCACCGGGCGATCCGATGAAGGGTTTGCCGGTCTTGTAATAGCGCGCTTCCGGGTTTTCGATCGGGCGCCCGGTCTTCATGTCGATGCCGCTGGCCCAGTTGACCGGCACGAAATTCTTCGCCGACAGCAGCTTCCCGTTGGTGCGATCCAGCATATAGAAGAAGCCGTTCTTGGGCGCCTGCATCAGCACTTTCTTCTTCTGCCCGCCCATCTCCATGTCGGCCAGCATGATATGCTGGGTGGCGGTGAAATCCCAACTGTCGCCGGGCGTGGTCTGATAATGCCAGGCATATTCGCCCGTCTTGGCATGAACCGCGACGATCGAGGACAGATAGAGATTGTCGCCCTTGCCATCGGACCGATAGGCCTGGTTCCAGGGCGATCCGTTGCCGACGCCGATATAGAGAAGGTCTAGCTCCGGGTCATAGGCCATGGCGTCCCACACGGTGCCGCCGCCGCCCTGCTTCCACCACTCGCCATACCATGTCGCGGCGGCTTTCTTGAGGTAATCCGGCTCCTTTTCCGTGCCGGGCTGGGCCGGGACGGTGTAGAATTTCCACTTTTCGATGCCGGTGTCGGCGTCATAGGCGGCGACATAGCCGCGCGCGCCGAATTCCGCGCCGCCATTGCCGATGACGACCATGCCGTTCACCACGCGCGGCGCGCCGGTGATGGTGTAATTCTTCGTCTGGTCGAGCGTGACTTTGCTCCAGACCGGCTTGCCGCTCTTGCGATCGACAGCGATCAGCCGGCCGTCGAGCGTGCCGACGAAAATCTTGTCGCCCCATGCCGCCACGCCGCGATTGACCGCGTCGCAGCAGGCCTTGACCAAAGTGTCGCGCGGCACTTCCGGATCATAGGACCAGAGCAGCTTGCCGCTGCGCGCATCATAGGCCTTCACCATGCTCCAGGCGGTCGAGACATAGAGCGTGCCGTCGATGAAGAGCGGCGTCGCTTCCTGCCCTCGATTGGTGTCCATGTCGGCCGACCAGGCGAGGCCCAGTTTGCCGACCGTGTCCTGATTGATCGCGGACAGCGGGCTGAAGCGCTGCTCGTCATAGGTCCGGCCGGTCGACAGCCATTCGGCGGGCTTGGCGGCGATAATCCGGGCGGCGTCCACGCCGCCTGTGGAGGCAGGGGCAGTAACGTCCTGGCTCGTGCCCTTGCCACAGGCCGACAGGGCCAGACTCGTTCCCAACAGCAGCGCAATCGCGACCCGCATCCTCTTCCTCTCCATTTGTCGAGCGGATGTCTGCATCTCGCTCAGTTCACCATCCGCGCGCCGGTCCAATAGGCGGCGCGCAGGGCTTTCTTGTCCATCTTTCCGGCGGCAGTCCGGGGAATGGCGGGGACGAAGGCGACGCTCTTGGGCGCCTTCACCCCGCCCAGCCGGGCCTTGGCATGGGAGATGATCTCTGTTTCACCGATATTGTCGGCGACGACAATGGCGTGGACGGCCTCGCCCCATTTTTCATGCGGAATGCCGATCACCGCACATTCGCGCACGGCGGGCAATTCCGTGACGGCGGCCTCCACCTCGGCGGAAAAGACGTTGAAGCCACCGGACACGACCATGTCCTTCTTGCGATCGACGATATAAAGATAGCCGTCCTTGTCGCGCCGGGCGACGTCACCCGTATGGTGCCAGCCATGGGTGCGGACTTCGGCCGTGGCATCGGGCATGTCATAATATTCGCGGGACACCAATACGCCGCGCACCACCAGTTCGCCCGCCTCGCCATCAGGCAGCAGCGCGCCGTCCTCACCCATGATCGCGACCCGGACGGAGCGGCTGGGCCGGCCGCAACTGGCTAGCCGTTCGGGCCGGTCGCCCGACGCCGCCGCTGCGACATCCTCCGGCGAGAGCCATGTGACGATCATTGGCGATTCCACCTGGCCATAGGCCTGGCAGAGGCAGGGGCCGAATATCTCCACCGCCTGCCGTAATTTCTCCGGCGAGACGGGGGAGCCGACCAGCAGGAATATCTTGAGCGAAGACGTGTCGCTGCCCACTCGTTCCGGCGCGTCGAGCAAGTTGTAGAGCGCGGTCGGCGGCATATAGACATGGGTGACGCGATGGCGCGCGATCGTGTCCAGCACGGCGGCCGCCTCGAAGCCGGGCAGGATCACCTGCGTCGCGCCCAGCGACAGGGTAGCGAGCGCCACCGGGCCGGCCGCATGGGTGATCGGTGCGACAACGAGGGAGACAGGTGATGCGGTTCTGCCGTCTACGGCGTGCGCCAGCGTCTCGATCATCGTGCCCCAGCCCAGATTGGTGACCACCACCCCCTTGGACGGGCCGGTGGTGCCCCCGGTGGGGAAGAGGCCGACCACATCGTCGGGCTTGCCGAACGGATCGGAAAAGTCCGGCAAGCTGTCCAACTCGCTGTTCGCAATGAACTGGTCGAGCGAGGGATCACCATCATAGGCACGATCTAGGCAGACGAAATGGGTCAGGCTGGGGACTCGCGCCTTGAGTGCCGCCACGTCCTCCGCCTGGCTGCTGTGATAGAAGAGCCAGCCGCAGCGGACATAGTCGAGATAGGCGGCATTGGCGTCGATCGCGTTGCGGGTATTGACCGGCACCCACTGACCATTGGCGCGCCAGATGGCGAGCAGTGCGACCATCATCGTCGCGCTGTTGGGACCATAGAGCGCGACCGGCTGCTGGTTACGGAAGCCCGCCGCATGGAGGGCGGCGGCGACCTTGATCGTCAGCGCCCTGACCGCCGCGAAGCTCAGCGCCTCGCCGCTCTCCGCGTCGATCAGGCAGGGGCGTTCCGGACCAAGATCATGGCCCCGGTCGAAATAATCGATCGCGCGCATCTCATCAGCCCCAGCGGTTGATCTCCGGGCCGATGGCCCAGATCGCTTCGGGTTCAGGAACGGTGGCGAGGCCCAGCGCCTGCGCCACGGCGGGGCGGGCGCGCAGGCGCGCTTCCCAGGCGTCGGTCAGCGGCGCGGCGGCGAAGGCCTCGGGCACGAGGCCGCGCATTCCGGCCAACCAGGCATGGGTTTCAAGGTCGGCAATGGTGAAATCGCCCATCAGCCAATCGCGGCCGTCGGCCAGTTGCGCTTCCAGCTTCTCGACCGCCTGCGCGATCTTGGTGCGGCTGTCGGCCAGTTGGGCTTCGTCCACCTTGCCTTCCACCGCCTGTGACCAGCGGGCGGCGAGGTCTGCGCTGGCGATGCCGGCGGGGACCGAAGCTGGCGGGGCGGCGGCGTTGCCCAGCGCGGCGGCGGCGGGGGCCACGCGCTCGATCACATAGCGGCACCAGGCCATCATCTGCCAACGGGCATAGGGATCGGCCGGGCGGATCGCCGGGCCGCTGCCCACCTCGTCCAGATAGCAGGCGAGGAAGACGCTATCGGTCATCGCAGCGTCGCCCACGATCAGGACCGGCCCTTCGCCCTCGATCGACTGATCGACTTCGATGGGATGGGGCAGGGCGGTCGAGTGGCGCTCGCCCGCGACCAGATCGATCGCGCGCAAGTCCAGATCGACGCCTTTCTCGAAAGCGGCGGCGAGGACGGTGAAGGACGGGCCATTGGGCTGGCCATGATAGAGGATGCCGGTCATGCGGGTTCGCTTTCGAGCAGGGAGATGCGGCGGGCGAGGTCGGTGCGGCCCAACGCCCAGCAGGCGCGGGTCGCGGGGCGCGCATAAATGGCGCGCAGCCAGCGCATGATATTGGGCGTCAGTTCGTCATTGCAGAGCTGCGGCTGCGACAAGGGCATGGCGTAGGCGAGGTTGAAGCCGTTGATGTCGGCCAGACCATATTCGTCCGACGCCAGCCATTCCCGCTGTCCCAGCGCCTGTTCCAGATAGCCGATGCCGAGGGCGACGCGGCGCTGCGATTCCGTCATCTCCTCTGCCGAAAAGGCGCCGTTGATCGCCTTGCGCCATGCGACGCGCCGTTCAGGCATCGGAATGCGGTCGATCGCTGCTTCCAGTTCCGCGGGGTCTTTCTGCCGCACCGAGGGGCCGACGAAGACGCTCCAGCCGATCATCGAGAAGCTGGGGGCGAGCCACTGGTCCATGAACTTCATCCACCAGCGCGTGCGCCACTGGTCGACCGGGTCGGCGGGCATCAGGCGCGGGCCGTCGAACGCCTCATCCACATATTCCATGATGGCGGTGGATTCGGTCAGCACCAGCTTGCCATGGGTCATGGCCGGGATAGTGCCGAGCGGATTGACCGCCAGATAATCGGGCCGGTGCTGGTCGAAATTCAGCAGGTCGAGATAATGGCTGTCGAACGCGACGCCCTTTTCGAACAGCGCCAGCATCGGCTTGCCCGAATTGGCATTGGGTTCCCAGTGATAGAGTGTGACGTCGGTCATGCCGGATGAGTCTCCGAAAAGAAGCCGGCCGGGCGTGCGCAGCCCGACCGACCGAGGGGGAGGCTTAGAATTTCTTCTTCACCGTGATCGCCCATTCGCGCGGATTGCCGGGGCGCGCCTTGCGCACGCCCGCGCCCGCGCCGCGCAGGTCGAACACGGAGAGATAATAATATTTGTCGAAGAGGTTGGTGACTTCGAACGAGACGTCGAGATCCTCGTCCGCATTCTGCCAGGTCAGCCGCGCATTGGCGAGCGTGTAGGCAGGCACGAAGTTCAGGACGCGGACGCCACTGATGACTGCGGCGCCACCGAACTTCTTGTCTTCATAGGTGACGTCGAAGCGCGGGGTCAGGCTGCCGGCCTTGTCCAGGTCGATCTTATATTGCGCGCCGACGCTGAACTTCCAGGGTGGCGACACCGGCGGATCATTGGCCGACACGCCGCCCGGATTGGTAGGATAGGCCGCTGCCGGATCGAGGCTGCTCGCCTTGTATTTGAAGTCGAGATAGCTGATCGAGGCGTCGATCGCGAGGCCGTCGATCGGGTAGGCGGACAGTTCCGCCTCGAACCCCTTGACCCGCGCATCGCCGGCGTTGAGCCGCGCGGCGCAAGGTGCGCCGGGGCAGGTCAGCACCGGGATCTGGATATCGATATAGTCGTTGATGAAGGCCGCGGCGTTCAACCGGACCCGGCGATTGAAGAAGTCGCTCTTGAAGCCGATTTCATAGGCGGTCAGCTTTTCCGGGCGGAAGGCGATGACCTGCTGCGTGTTGAAAGGGCGCGGGTTGGAGCCGCCGCCCTTGAAGCCGGTGGATACCGATCCATAGACCATCAGGCTGTCGGTCAGGCGATAGTCGGCCGCGATGCGATAGTCCCAGCGCTTGGCGCTATAATGGGCGGTAAGGCCCGACAGTGCCGTCACGGTTTCGGTGGTGTTGCCATTGCCATTATAGTCGAGCGTGTCCGCGCCCGAATAGCCGATGCCATAGGCCGCGCCGACCGGATCGAGGAAGCGGTTGACCGTCCCGTCATAGTTCAGGCGATAATAGGTCTGGTCCTTGCTTTCCGTCGTGTAGCGCAGGCCGCCGCTCAAGGTCAGCCGGTCGATCGGCTTCCAGGACAGATGGGCGAACGCCGCCTTGGCCTCCGCCTTGGTCGGGTCGGGCTGGCGGAATTGCAGCGGATAGACCGGGACGTAGCGGATGTCCTGGAGCGAGTCATAGGTCGACTTCTGCTTGAAATAATAGCCGCCGACCGTGGCGTTGAGATTGTCGCCCAGCTCCGCGTTCAGCCGGACTTCCTGGCTGAAGCTCCAATTTTCCAGATAGTTGCGACCGAAACCGATATTGGCGGGGGATATATCGTCATCGGAATCGAACTGGGTGTTGAAGGTGCGGTATCCGGTGATGGACGACAATTTGAACGCATCGGACAGCGCATAGTTGATCTGGCCCGACACGCCCCAGCCCTTGTAGAGGCTGCGGTCGGTGCCCTGCGTCGCAGCCAGCGGCGTGCCCGCCGCGCCGAAGGGATCGACCGGGATCGGCGGTGTCCACACGCCGGCGGGCTGACCGGTGCCGATATAGTTGCAATAACGACCGCAGATGAAGCGGTCGTCATAGACGACGCCCGGCGCCGGATTGGTGTTGGGCGAATTGACGGGGTTGGTCGCGATCAGCACTTCGCCGGCGATCGTATGTTCGTCGCGGGTATAGTCGCCGATGACCGTGACATCCAGCTTGTCGCTGGGTTCCCAGAAGGCGATGGCGCGGATCGCCTGATAGCCCACGCCGCCCAGCTTGCTGATGGTGCAGTCGCCTGCGGGCTGGGTGGAGGGAATGCCGCTGCCGGGATTGGCGCAGCCATAATCGATCCGGTCGACGAACCCTTCCTGCTGCTTGGCGACGCCGGAGATGCGGACGGCGAGCGTGTCGGTGATGCCGAAATCGGCGGCGGCGCGAATACCGATCCGGTTGCGGATGCCGTAATTGACCTCAACGAAGCCGCCGCCATCGCCCGACGGACGCTTGGAATAGAGCTTGATCGCGCCGCCCTCGGCGTTGCGGCCGGCCAGCGTGCCCTGAGGCCCGCGCAGGATTTCGACCCGGTCGAGGTCGAGCAGTTCGAACACCGCGCCGGTCAACTGCGGATAATAGACATCGTCGATATAGATGCCGACGCCCGGTTCATAAGCGGGGTTGAAGTCGTTCTGGCCGACACCGCGGATCGAGGCGGTGATGGACGGGCCGAAAGAGGCGCCCTGCGGCTTCAACGACACGTTGGGCGCGGAATCGGCCATCTGCGCCAGGTTGGTCTGACTCTTGGCCTCCAGCTCGGCGGCGCCGACGGCGGTGATGGAGATCGGCGTGTCCTGCAACCGCTGGGCGCGGAACTGGGCGGTAACGACGATATCGGCGACCGAACTTTGCGACGCGCCATCCTGCTCGGCGGCCTGCGGGGCGGCCGCGGGCGGTTGGGCCGATGATTGCGCCGACGCTGGTGTAGTGATTGCGAGGATGGAGGCTGACGCCAACAGGGCGCGCGACATCATTGCACGAAGATCGTGTTGCATGGGTAATCCCCTCTCCTAATCCGGCTTTTGAGATCCGTCCTGTCCGAACGTGACCCGCCTGTGACGCTGCTGTGCGTCGATTGTTAGTAAGACATACAATTTTATCCGATGCAAGAGCCTCATCGACCTCGCAACGAACATTGTCGCACTATTTGCCTTCATTGCGAGAGGGCAAATAATGCTGTTGTTTCTATTGGTGGTAGTGGCAGTGACAGGATGATCGGGGGCGGAGAGAGAAAGCCCTGAAAATCCTTTGTTCCGCCAATGGTGCGTTCAGACGTAGACGCGCCGCAGCAGTTCCACCAGCATCGCGGTTTCGGCCGGGCTGAACCGCGCCTTCAGCCAATTCTCATGCTCGGCGATGCAGGCGCGGGCCTGCGTCAGCGAGTCGCGGCCACCGTCGGTCAGGCTTAATGTCTGGCGGCGGCGATCCTGCGCGGACGCGCCGCGGGTCAGAAAACCGCGGTCCTGCATTCGATTGACGATGGCCATCACGCTCGCCCGGTCCATTTTCAAGCGGCGGCCGATATCCGCTTGAGCGATGCCGGGCTGATCCTCGATCAGCCAGAGGACGGCAACCTGCTTCTGGGTGAGGCCGAGGTCGCTGAAGGTTTCGGTGAAATGTTGATAGACGGCGGCGCTTGCCAGTCGAATATGAAAACCGACCAGGCCGTCTATGCCGCTGAGGCGAGGGTCGGGGAAGAGGTCGAGCGGTTCCAGGTCATTCATGGTATTCATAGTAACAGTGTGCGCAGTAAGCGCTGGCCCGTCAATCCTTGGCCTTGAAAAAATGTGAGTGTCACATACAATATCTTCAACCAGAACAGGGAGAGGATCAGACGTGGCGCATTTTCCGGACACAGCGTCTTTCACGGGTTTCAACACGCCCTCGCGGATCGAGGCGGACATCGCCGATCTGGATGTAAAGGGGACGGTGCCGCCCGAACTGGACGGCGCCTTCTACCGGGTGCAACCCGATCCGCAATTTCCGCCCCGGCTGGGCGACGACATCGCCTTCAACGGCGATGGCATGATCACCATGTTCCGCTTTCATGACGGCCAGGTCGATTTCCGCCAACGCTGGGCGAAGACCGACAAGTGGAAGCTGGAGCATGAAGCGGGCAAGGCTTTGTTCGGCGCCTATCGCAATCCGCTGACCGACGACGAGGCGGTGCAGGGCAAGATACGCGGCACCGCCAACACCACCGCCTTCATCCATGGCGGGAAACTCTATGCGCTGAAAGAAGATAGTCCGGCGTTGGTGATGGACCCGGCGACGCTGGAGACGGACGGCTATACATGGTTCGATGGCGCGATGACCGGGCAGACCTTCACCGCCCATCCTAAGATAGACCCTGCAACCGGCGACATGATCGCCTTTGGCTATGCGGCCAAGGGGGTGCTGACGCGCGACATGACTTATTATGTCGTGTCGCCGGACGGGGTGTTGAAGCAGGAATTGTGGTTCGAACTCCCTTATTATGCGATGATGCACGACTTCGCGATCACGCCCGATTATGCGCTGTTCCATGTCGTGCCCAGCACGTCCAACTGGGAACGGCTGGAGCAGGGGCTGCCGCATTTCGGTTTCGACGCCACGCTGCCGGTCTATCTGGGCGTGCTGCCGCGCCGGGCCGATGCGACCGCGGCGGACATACGCTGGTTCAAGCGCGACAATTGCTTCGCCAGCCATGTCATGAACGCCTTTCAGGAGGGCACGAAAATTCATTTCGACACGCCCGAAGCGAAGAACAATATGTTCCCCTTCTTCCCCGACATCCATGGCGCTCCGTTCAACGGGCCGGAATCGGCGAGTTTCCTGACCCGCTGGACCGTCGACATGGCGTCCAACGGCGAGGATTTCGCCAGCGTGCAGCGGTTGACCAATATGATGGGCGAATTTCCCCGGATCGACGATCGTCAGACCGGCCTGCCCTATCGCTATGGCTGGCTGCTGGTGATCGACCCGACCAGGCCGGTGGAACTGAAGGGCGGCAGTCCGTCGGGGATGCTGATGAACACGCTGGGCCTGATCGATCACCGGACCGGCGTGGAGCAGACATGGTGGTGCGGGCCGCTGTCGTCATTGCAGGAACCCTGCTTCATCCCGCGCAGCCCCAATGCTGCGGAAGGTGACGGCTGGATCGTGCAAGTGTGCAACCGGCTGGAGGAGCATCGCAGCGATCTGCTGCTGTTCGACGCGCTGGACATCGCCAAGGGACCGATTGCGGAAATCCGTATCCCGATAAGATTGCGGTTTGGCCTGCACGGCAATTGGGCGACGGCCGACCAGATCGGGCTGGCGGCCTAAGGCTTGTGGGGATTCACCGGGAATTGATGACGGCTGCAGCGAGGTGGATCATGGCCTCGAAGCTGCGATCGGTTTTGCAGGCGCGCATGGCGATACGCTTGAATTCCTTGAGTTTGCAGAAGAAGTTTTCGATGAGGTGGCGCCACTTGTACATTTCGGCGTCGAGCGGGATGGGTCTGGCGCGTCGCGGGTGCTGCGAGATGACGATTTTTGCACCCCGCTCGTTGAGATCGGCGACGATATCGTTGCTGTCGAAAGCCTTGTCAGCGAGCAGTGCGCCGAACTTGATGCCGTCGATGAGTGGAGCAACGCCAACCGTGTCGAAGCGGTGGCCGGGCATCAAGCGGAAGCGGACAAGGTTGCCCAGCGCATCGGTCAAAGCCAGGATCTTGGTCGTCATGCCTCCTTTGGAACGACCAATGGCCTGGCTCTGAGTCCCCCTTTTGCGCCCTGGCCGTGCCGGTGAACCTTGACGATGGTGGCATCGATCATGGCGTATTCCATGTCGGGTTCATCCGACAGAGCATCGAAAATCCGCTTGAAAACATCGGCTTCCCGCCAATCGCGAAATCGGCGGAATGCCGTGCTCCAATTGCCGAACATCGCCGGTAGGTCGCGCCATGGACTTCCAGTGCGGACAATCCACAGCACTGCCTCCACGAACAGCCGGTTGTTTCTGCCGCTGCGTCCGGGGTCGGTGATCTTGCCCAGACAGTGCGGTTCCATCTGCGCCCATTGGGCGTCCGTCAGTACAAAGCGATCCATCCAGAGTGTGAATCACAACTCCAGCAAAAGGGGAATCCTAAATCCCCACAGCCCTTAGAGCGATTTCTAGTCAGATGGAAACGCAGTTTGGCGAAGCTAATCATCTGACGACTCGGAAATCGCGTAAAGCCAGAAACCTATACTTGCTCCCCTGCAGCGCGGGCGCGGGGGAGCAGGCTGGCATGGTCGCGTTCGACTCGCCACAGCAGCACCAGCAGGATCAGCACCAGCGGCGGCGCGACCCAGTTGATCGACAGGATCGCCCCGCCCAGGTCGCCGCCGCGCGCATCGCTGATCATCCCCACGGCATAGGGACCGATGCCCAGGCCGAATATGGTCGACACGACGATATAGAGGCTGACGGTCAGCCCGCGCATCCGCGGCAACACCTGTTCGAACAATACCGCATAGAGCGGCGGCATCCACATGGTCAGGATCAGGCTGTAGAGGGTGAAGCGCAGGTAGAAGTCGCCAGCGTCCGGGGCGCGATAGACCCAGAGCGCCAAGAGCGGCGACAGGCCCATGGCGACCAGCGCGACCCATACCCGGCGCGACAGGCGATGCGCGCCGATCCGGTCGGACAATGGCCCGGCGATCAGCGGCCCGACGACGCCCAGCCCGGCGGACAGCAGGCCGAATTGCAACCCGGTGTCGGCCGGCGACAGGCCATAGCCTTTCATCAGGAAGGAGGGCGTGAAGCCCATCACGCCGTAGTTGATGACGCTCTGCAACGCCCCCGCCGCGATGCACAGCAGCAGCGATGGATTACGGGTGATGAGGGCGAAGGCGACCGGATCGCGCCCTTTCAGATTCTGAAGCAGGTTGGCGATGACGAAGGCGCCGAAGCCGATCACGCTCCACTGCACCACATGCGGACTGATCGCGATACCGGCCAGCAGCAGCGGCGGTCGCGGCGAGAACGCTTCCGCCCAGCCGATCGCCAACAGCATGGCGACGACGATCAGCGCCAGCAGGCCGATATTGAGCGCCCAGTCCCCCCCGGTCGCCCGCGTGCGCGCCAGGCTGAGCCAATGAAAGCCAGGCGTCACAGCGCCCAGCACGTTCAGGCTGGCGCGGAAAGGATGCGGATCATGCGCGGTCGGGATGCCATCCATGACGCCGCGTCGCGGTTCGGGCAGGCGGCTCATCAGGAAGGCGATGAGGAAACCGGGCGTCGCCGCGACGGCAAAGGCGAATTGCCAGCCCTTCAGGCCTAGCGGTGCCGCGCCTGCCGCATAGCGCGCGTCCCACCACTGCGCGGCCATGCCGCCGATGATGAGCGATCCGCCAAGCCCGATCGCGATCGCCGCGGCCATGACCGCCATCACCATGCCGCGCTTTTCGCGCGGGAAATAATCATAGGTCAGGCTGGTGCCGGCCGGCTGCGACGCCGCTTCCCCAATGCCGACGCACAGGCGCGACAGCATCAGCGTGAAGAAGCCGGTGGCCAGCGCCGCCCCGCCGGTGGCGAGCGACCAGAAGCCGATCGTGATCGCCAGCAGCTTCGTCCTGACCCACCCGTCCGCCAGTCGCCCCAGCGGCAGCGAGAACAGCGCGTAGAAGAGCGCGAAGACGGTGCCGTAAAGCAGCCCCATTTCCGCGTCGCCGATCTTCAGGTCCGCCTTGATCGCGGGGGCGAGGATGGCGAGGATATTGCGGTCGAGCAGGCTGACGAGATTGGTTCCGGCCACCAGCGCCAGCGCATAATAGGCCGTGGCGCGCGAAGGGGTCATGATCGTCACAGGGCGAACACGCGCTCGGCATTGGTCTGCATCAGCTTGCGCCTGGCCTCGTCGGACATGTCCAGCAGGTCATGGGTGCGCACTTCATCCGCCACATATTGATAGGGATAGTCCATCGCATACATGACCCTGTCTTCGCCCAACACCTTTTGCGCGAATGTGATCGCCGGCTCCCACGCCATGCCGCTGGTCGTGACGCAGACATTGGACCGCATATAGTCGTGGATCGATTTTTTGAGCGGCTTCATCCGTTCGTAGCGCTGTGATCGCACGCCCGCCTGATGCATATAGTCGAGCCGGTAGAGCCAATAGGGCAGCGCCTCGCCCATATGGCCGACGATGATCTGCAGGTCGGGATAGCGGTCGAAAATACCGATGGTGATGAGCCGCAGCAGGTGCATCCCCGTCTCCACGCCAAAGCCGAAGATCGCGCCGTCCAGCCCGGCGTCCAGCATCGGCCCGATCATCGCGTCGGGCGGGGTTGAAGGATGGATATAGAGCGGCTGGCCGGTATCGGCGAGCGCGCGGAAGATCGGGTCGAACTTGGCATCGTCCAGATATTCGCCCTGAGTATGGCTGTTGACCATCACTCCCTTGAACCCCAGATCGCCAGCGCCCCGCCGGATTTCGGCGGCGGACCAGTCCGGATCCTGCGGTGCGATCGATGTCATGCCCACGAAACGCGTGGGATGGGCGGCGCAACGCTCGGCAAGATGATCGTTGGCGCGGGCAACCATCGCCTTGGCCTCGTTGACGTCCAGCAGTGGTTGCACGCCCGGCGAGGTCAGCGACAATATCGCGACGTCGATCCCGGTCGCGTCCATATCCGCCAATCGCTGGTCGCCCAGGTCGAGCAGCCGATCGATGATCTGGGTCGCGCGCTGCGACGGCGACTGGCCGTAAAAGCCCCACAGCGACACCATGCCCCGGTCGGCCGTTCCGTCGCGCAACATGCGCAGATAAGCGTCGATCTGTTCGCGCGTGGCGAAGGCTTCCTCCGTCGCGATGCGCAGATAGCCGCGGTCGCCGCCCGTCTTCAGTTCATGCGTCATGGCTTATCCTTCGTGAATGGCTTTTGTGACGAGGCAGGCGTCGATTCCTTCCGGACCGTCTTCCGCGCCGTGACCTGACCATTTGACCCCGCCGAACGGCGAATCCGACCCGCCGATCATCGCCGTGTTGATGCCAACCATCCCGGCTTCGATCTGCCGCCCAACCCGGCGCTGGCGCGCGGCATCGCTGGTCCAGGCATAGGCGGCGAGGCCATAGGGCAGGCGGTTGGCCTCCGCGATCATGCTTGCCTCGTCCGTATAGGCGTTGATGAGCGCGACGGGGCCGAACGGCTCCTCATTCATGATGGCGGCGTCCAGCGGCGTGGCCGTCAGCACGGTCGGCGCGAAATAATAGCCGGCATTGCCGATCCGTTCGCCGCCGGTTTCGAGGCGCGCGCCCTTGGCCACCGCATCGCCGATCAATCGGTCCATCGCGTCGAGACGCCGGGCGTTGGCCATCGGTCCCATGACGCTGCCGGCCGCCGCGCCGTCGCCGACCGTCACCTTTTGCGCGCGCTCGACAAAGCCGGCAAGGAAGCGATCATGGACGCCCGCCTCCACGATGAAGCGCGTCGGCGATACGCACACCTGCCCGGCATTGCGATATTTGCCCGCCACCACCGTATCGAGCGCCTTGTCGATATCGGCATCGGCGAAGATCAGCACCGGGCCATGGCCGCCCAGCTCCATCGTCGTGCGCTTGCAATCCTCCGCCGCCAATTTCGCCAGATGCTTGCCGACGACGGTGGAGCCGGTGAAGCTCATCTTGCGGATGATGGGGGAGCCGAGCAAATGGCGCGACACTTCGTCGGGCACCCCGAACACCGCCTGCGCCACATCGCCGGGCAGCCCTGCGTCGAGCAGGCATTGCAGCACCCCCAGCGCGGACGCAGGCGTTTCCTCCGCCGCCTTCAGGATGACCGAACATCCCGCCGCGATCGGCGCACCGAGCTTGCGGCCGGGATTGCCGAGCGGGAAATTCCATGGCGCGAAGGCGGCGACCGGACCGACCGGCTCCTTGGTAACGGTCGATCGCTGCCCGGCCGGACGTACCAGCGCCCGGCCGTAGAGACGAAAGACTTCGCCGGCGTAAAAGTTGAACAGGCCGACATTCATCATCACTTCGATGCGTGCTTCGGCCAGCGTCTTGCCCTGCTCCAGCGTGGCGACGCGGGCCAGTGCCTCCTGCCGCTCGACCATCAGCCGGGCCGCGCCTTGCAGCACGGCCGCCCGCTCATGGGGCGTCGAATCGCGCCAACGATGGAAGCCGCGCTGCGCCGCCGCCAGCGCCGCGTCGAGGTCCGCCGCATCGGCCAGCGGCAGGTCCGCGATCGCCTCGCCGGTGGCGGGGTTGACGACCTTGTGGGTCCGTCGCCCGCCGCCCGACAGCCGCTGGCCATCGATCATCAGATAGAGGTCGGGATAGGCCATGGGTTCAGGCGCTCACCGCTTCGCGCGCGGCCCGTTCGCGGTCGATATCGCCCTGCCAGCGTTCGGCGACGATTTCCTTGCCCGTCACCGGATGCACCATGTGGAACGGCACCAGCTTGTGCGTCGGCCACAGCCAGTGATCCTCGATCAGCGCGTCCGGCCCGGTCGGGTCTTCGGGATAGGTGATCTTGGGGAAAGGCACATATTCGGCTGGCGTATTGGCCCAGCCCTGGTCGAAATCGGCATGCCATTGCGGCATGTAGTTCAGGATCTGGATGCGCCAGATGCCGTCCACCTTCTTGTAGGTATTTTCGTAGATGCCGCCCTCCCACCATTGGCGCGCGCCGAGCATCGGGTTGGAGGGGTCGGCATAATCCTTGTGCCGGCCAGCCTGCATCATCGACCGGGCGCGGGCATGGGCCGTGACGCCGTCTGCATCGATGTCGACGATATCCTGCAATTGCGGATGGTCGAGCAGGAAGCCATCGATCGGACCGTTGGTGCCATGGGTGAAGCGCGCCTGGAAGCGTTCGACATAGAGGCGGCGAATACCTGCCTGGCCGCGCCAGACGCCGCCGAAGAAGCGCACTTCGCCATCCTCGGTGAACAGGTCGGCGGTTTCGTTATAGAGGCATTTGTCGATCAGGTAGCCGTAGAGATGCTGCAATTTGCGCACGTCCAGCTCATCCTCGCGCCGTTGCAGGCGGGTGCCAAGGTCGGCGACGCTCTGTTCCAGGCGGGCGATACGGTCGATGTCGGACATAATTTGCTCTCCTATCATTGTATGTAATACTTACAGATTAAACGGCTTCCGCAGCCAGTCGCTCCACTTCCTCGCGATAGGGACGGATGGCGCGGATCATGCAGAACGTCGCGATCGGCAGCAGCACGCCGGCGGTCATCACCAGCGACTTCCAGAGCTGGCTGGGATCGCCGACGATATAGTCCTGCACCAGGCCCACCAGGAAGCTGCCCATCGCGCCGAAGAAGGTGAACATGAAGAGGTAGATCGCCGTCACCTGGCCCCGCATCGCATTGGGCGCAACGCGCTGGATCGCGGCATTTTGCGGGACGGCCCCGGCCATGCCGAACATCGCGCCGATGCTGGATACGGCCAGCGACGCATAGCCATTGGGCATCAAGGGCGCGAGGATGGCGCAGATGGTGACGCAGCCGAAGAAGATGGCGGCGGCGCGGACATTGGCGTCGGCGTGGCGCTTGGCCAGCCATTCGACGAAGATGCCGCCCAGCAGCAGGCCGGTGAGCGACGCGACCAGGGTCATCGATCCCATCACCGCGCCGATCTGCGCCTCGTTCCAGCCATAGGTGCGGATCATGAAGGGGACACGCCAGAATTGCAGGCCGAACACCTCGATCGCGCTCAGCGCCAGTCCGGCGAACAGCGGATAATAGACGCGGCGCTTGGCATGGATCGCCCTGGCGGCGTCCAAGCCGGTGAAGGTCAGGATGCGGCGGCTCAGCGAGGCTTGAACGGGCGGCGTGATGGAGTCGGCGGCGGGCGCCTGGCGCGGCGGTTCCTTGACTGTCAGGAACAGGAGGGCGACGAACAGGGCTGGCAGGCCCAGCCAGATCATCAGCCATTGCCAGCCCAATATGGTAAGGCCGCCATGCTGGGTTGGCGGCCAGCCCACCGCATGGGAGATCAACATGCCTCCGATTACCGGGCCGAGTGTGGTGCCGCCGATGAAGCCGAATTGCAGCAGGGCGAAGGCGCGGGTCAGGATGCGCGGAGGGAAGGCGTCGGCCAGCAGCGAATAGGAGGACGGCGCATGGGCCGATCCGCCTGCAGCCAGGAAGACGCGGGTGCCGACGAACTGGCCGAAACTCTGCGCGATGCCGCCTAATGAAGTGATGATGCCTAGCGCCGCGCATCCTCCCGCCAGCACGAACTTGCGCGGGAAGATGTCGGCCAGGCGCGCCAGCGGGATGCCGACGAACAGATAGCAGATGATGCTGGCGGGTCCGGCCAGGAAGCCGAGCTGCGAATCGGACAGGCCGAAATCCGCCTTGATCCGCTCCGCCAACATGGCGAACACCACCTGTTCGAAGAAGGTGACGAACGTCGCCAGGATGATGACGAACAGCGCCCAATAGGCGGCACCCATCGCATGGGGCGGGCGCGCGGATGCGGCGGCATCCGGCGATGCGGCCTCTTCCGCATCCCATAATGTATCGGTCGCAATCGGCGCGGGTGCCAGGGCCATGGGCCTTCTCCTCTCCACTTCTCCCTTTGTTCACAGGGATGAAATTTCGGCTTGGCGAATTTGTAAGTGAACTATACGATTATGGCGAGAGAAAAATACACGTTCGTTACAAAGATCGTCATGGGAGAATGGGATGCTCGAATTTGCAGGACGCACCGCCTTCGTGACTGGCGGCGCCAATGGCATCGGTCTGGGTCTGGCCCGCGCCCTGCTGGCGCAAGGGTGCAAGGTCGCGATCGCCGATATAAGAGAAGATGCGCTGGCCGCCGCGGTCAGGACGCTCGACAATCAGAGCGTCATAGCTGTCCAACTCGATGTCGCATCGCGGACAGGTTTCGCCGAGGCGGCCGACAGGGCGGAGAAGGCGCTGGGGCCGGTCAGCCTGGTCTTCAACAATGCCGGCATCAACCTGTTCCAGACCATCGACGAGTCCAGCTATGACGATTGGGACTGGGTGATGGGCGTCAATCTGCACGGCGTCGTCAACGGCGTAATGACCTTTGCGCCGCGGATGAAGGCGCTGGGGCAGGGCGGTCATATCGTCAATACGGCGTCGATGGCGAGTTTCCTGTGCGGCGGCGCGCCCGGCATCTACAACACCACCAAATTCGCGGTGCGCGGGATGAGCGAATCCCTGCGCTACAGCCTGGCGCCGCACGGTATCGGCGTGTCCGTGCTCTGCCCCGGCCTGGTGAAGAGCCATATCTATGCGAGCGACGAAGTGCGGCCATCCGCGCTCAGCGGTGGTGCGAAGCCAGTGGACAGCGCGGCCGTCGGGCGGCTGGAACAGTTGCACCAGTTCGGCATGGAGCCGGACGTCATCGCAGCGCGCACGTTGGAAGCAGTACGAGAGAACCGTTTCCACATCTTCCCCCACCCCGAATTTCGTGACGAACTGGCGACGGTGTTTGAAGAGATACTCGCCGATTTCCGCGACTATCCTGAAGATGCCGGCTTCGCCCAGCGCACTGGCTTCGAAAAGATGCGTCGTGACAATTATGCCAAGGCCCGGCGCGAGGCGCGCGAACGCGCTTAATGGGCGAACAGGTCGCCCTGCCGGGGTGGGGCGGCCAGTCGTCGTGGCGCGGCCGGCGTACCGATGAGCACGCGGGCGCGGCCGGTGAGCGTATATACCGCTTGGCGCTGTGCGCCGCGATTGAGATGATCGACGCCATAGCCCTGATAATGGCGCTTGAGCAGGCCGGCCTTGACCAGTTCCGACGCGGCCCGGCTGAGATTGGTCTTGCCCGACGCGCGCACGCGGTTGCGCACTTCTTCCTGCACCTGCACATCGTCAGTCAGGGTGTCGCCGGTCAACTTCATGTCCTTGCGCAACTCGTCGCGCACCCGCTCCACCAGCGCCATGCGGCGTGGATCGCGGTGGCCCATCGGCGTCAGCGCATCGCATAGCCAGTCACGTAGCGGGACCAGCCCGTCGCCCACCCGGACCTCCGGCCCTGCGCTGCCGTCCGGTCGGGCCACGTCCGCGATCAGCGTCAGCAGCATGAAGGCGTATCGCGGCCGCGAGCAGCAATGGGAGAGCTGGTCGAGCAACAGCGAAAGATCGCTGCCGCCGGGGATGCGGGACGGAAGGGCTGAATGAAACATATCGTGAATCAAGCACAGAGCGAGTCGCTTGTGAATCCGCTTTTTTCGGCGAGTCGCATTTTGTCGCCCGTGACACTTTGCCCTTCGGTAAAGTGTCACGGCAGAAACTTTACCGAAGGGTGCAGGCATGCCCCGGCGGGCGCGATCCCGATCAGATCCCTTAAGGCGAATGCTGCTCGTCCTCGACGGGCAGGATCAGAGTCACGCGCAATCCGGGTCCCGCATCGCTCAAGGTCAAGGTGCCGTCATGGAGATGAGCGACCGCCGCCGCCAGCGAGAGGCCCAGACCGGCGCCCGTGATATGGCGCGACGCATCCAGCCGGGCGAAACGCCGCAGCGCCTCGATCCGTCTTTCTTCGGCGATGCCCGGGCCGTTATCCGCCACGGCGACGCAGATCGACGGGCCATCCCGCCAGGCGGACAGCAGGATGTGATCGCCGCCATATTTGAGCGCATTGTCGATCAGGTTCGACAGCACCTGACCGAATATCTCGCGATGCGACCGGATATGCAGGCCGGGCGGCGCATCGACGCTGATGGTCACGCCTTTGTCCTCGGCCAGCGCGTCATACATATCCTGGAAATCGTCCAGTAGCGCCGCGACGTCGACCGCCGAGAAATTGTCGCGGCCGATCCCCGCTTCGGCCCGGCTGATCAACAGCGCGGCATCCAGCATCCGCAACAGCGTGTCGCCTTCGTCCAGCGCCTTTTCCAGCGCTGCGATCGATTCCTCGTCCCGGCTCTGGCGCAAGGCGCTCTCCAGCACGGCGCGCAGCCGGGTAAGGGGAGAACGAAGGTCATGGGCCAGGCCGTCCGTCACCAGCCGCATTTCATCCACCAGCGCGGTGATGCGGTCCAGCATCGCGTTGATCTCCTCGCCCAGCGCATCGAACATGTCGCCGCTGCCGCTCAGCAGGATGCGGCGCTTGATGTCGCCCGTGCCGACCGCCGCAGCGGTATCGATGACCGATCGCAGCCGGCCCCGGATGATGGCGGCGGAGAAGAAGGCGGCGCCCGCCGCCAGGGGCATGGCGAGCAGGATGGCGCCGATCAGCGCCGCTTCCAGGTAGCCGCCGAAGCGCAGGTCGTTTTCCACGACATGGCCGGTCAGCAATCGCGTTCCGTCGGGGAATTGCGTGCTGACGATGCCGATGCTCTGGGGATCGCGGTTCTTCTGGCCGATGCGCAGCAGGTCGAGCTGGCGCCAGCTTTCCGAGGGACCGATGTCGGCTGGCCAGCCTGGGATGTTACCGGCGATGCGCTGGCCATTCGGCCCGATCAGCAACATGATCGAGCTGCCGTCCGGGTCGGCCATCATGCGGCTATGCACCGTGGCGCCAGCCGCTTGCAGGCCAGCCGCTGCATAGGTGGCGGCGATATCGTCGCGCAGGTTCACCGCGACCGCTCGGCTGGCTTCGTCCACCGAACGGCTGGTGAATTGATGCACGGCCCACAGCGCGACCAGCACGCAGGCGATCTGCATCAGGAAGACGAGCGCGGCGAATCGCCAGATGACGCTCTGGCGCCAGCGCATCGTCACCCCTGTTCGCTCAGGCGATAGCCTGCGCCGCGGATCGTGTGGATCAGCGGCGGCTCGCCATCCTCGTCGATCTTGCGCCGCAGCCGGCTGATATGCACGTCGATGACATTTGTGCCGGGATCGAAATGATAATCCCATACGCCTTCCAGCAACATGGTGCGGGTGACGACCTCGCCCTGATGCCGCAGCAGATAGTCGAGCAGGCGGAACTCGCGCGGCTGCAGGTCGATGACGCGCGCGCCGCGCTTCACCTTGCGAGAGAGGAGGTCGACGTCCAGGTCGCCGCAGGACAGGCGCGTTTCGGGCGCCTGTCCACCGCCGCGCCGCAGGATGATCCGCAACCGCGCCAGCAGTTCGGCGAAGGCGAAGGGCTTGGCCAGATAATCGTCCGACCCGCCGGTCAGCCCCTTGATCCGTTCATCGGCGGTCGCCAGCGCCGACAGGATGATGACCGGGGTGTCGATGCCAGCCGCGCGCAGCGCCGCGAGCACCGCCATGCCGTCCATGCCCGGCAGCATCCGGTCCAGAATGATGGCGTCATGCGCGGCTTCGGTCGCCAGGAACAGGCCGTCGCGGCCATTGTCGGCGCGATCGACGGTAAAGCCTTCCTCGACCAGTCCCTTGGCGATGTAATCGGCGGTGGTCGCGTCGTCTTCGACCAGCAGCACCTTATAGCTCATGACCGTCCTCATTTCCCGGCCACCGCCGGATCAGCGCTACGCATCCGGGCGGCCATGCTGCCCCGTCCGCCGCCGATCAGCCGTTGCAGGTCCACCATCGCCCGCGCCAGCGAAACGCCGTGCGGCCCGGCAATGAAGCGCGGTTCCCAGATCGGCGCGAATTTCGCCTTATAGGCCCGCAATCCGCCAAAGCCATAGAAGGCGTCGCCATGGCGATAGAGGAAGGCGGCCGCCTTGACCCAGAGCGGGGACAGGCGGCGCGCATCCAGCCCCGACAGCGGCGCAAGGCCAAGGGTGAACCAGCGATAGCCCTTGTCCTGGCCCCAGAGCAGCAAGCTGGTGAAGATGAAGTCCATCACGCCGGGCGGCGCGTCGGCGCTGTGGCGCATGAGGTCGACGGACAATTCCCGGCCATCCGCCGTCGCCCAGATATTGGCGAAAGCGACGATCCGCCCGCCGCAACGCACGAGGGCGCAATCGAAGCGCGTTAGATAGGCGTCGTCGAACCGGCCGACGCTGAAGCTCTTTTCGGTTGCGCCCTTCGCCGCGAGCCAGTCGTCGGACACGGCGCGCAGGGCAGGCAACAGGGGGGGAAGGTCGGCGGCCGCGACGATCTCGAACAGGGCGCCGTCGCGCGCGGTCCGGCGAACGCCATGGCGCAGGGCGCGCGCCTGCGATCCTTCCAGGGTGAAGCCGTTCAGGTCGATCCGTGCTTCCTCCCCATATTTGACGATGGAAAGGCCGAGGTCGATCGCCAGCGGCAGGGATGCCAGACTGAGTTGATAGAGGAGCAGGCGGCCCTGTGCCGCGTCGGCCCGTTCCCGCATCCGCCAGAGGAGATCGGGCCATTCCACCGGGTCGCCGACCGGATCGCCCATGACGATCCAGCTATGCCCCTGGACCTGGTACATGAGGAAGGCGCGGCCCGACGGAGATGTCAGGAATTTCTTGTCCCCGGTCAGCGCCAGAAAAGCATCGGTCCGGGTAGCCAAGGAGAGCGCAGCGTCGCCGGGCGGATCGGATGGTGATTCGTCCCATATATCGCGGGCGGGACGCAGTAGCGCCCACAGTGCCGCGCCGACCAGCACGACGCCCGCCGCCAGCGCGGCACGCAGGAAACGGGATGCATCCCGATGGCGTCCAAATTGCCACCACAGGTCGCCTTGATAGTCGATATGGCGATAGGCGATGAAGCCGATCCAGATGGACAGGCCGACGGCGAGGCCCAGCGTCGCAATCCATCCGGGGGTCAATATGGCCGATGTCAGGCTGGTCCGGCGATAAAAGGCCGCATGGCTCCATTGCAACAGGGCGGCGATGACGAGCAGGATGCTTGCCTCTTCATAGTCCAGTCCTTTGGCGAGCGAGAAGATCGCGCCGGCGACCAGCAGCAGTCGGGTAAGCCAGAAAGCGCCGTCCAGCCGCCGGTACAGGCCCGACGCCAGCAGGATCAGCAGCGCCCCGATCATGCTAGCGGCCAGATGCGACGCTTCGACGAAGGGCATGGGGATGATGCCGGCCACCATGCGGAAGCGGCCCGGCACCGCCGGCAGCGAGCCGGAAATGAGCAGGATGGCGCCGCCCACCGCCACCAAAGCGGCGAGCATGATGGGCGCGATCGTCCGGGCTATGGTCTGCGCGCCGCTCGTGACGTTGCGCAGCGGCTGTCGCCAGGCGCGCCGCTCATGCGCGGCGATCAGGACGACCGCGACGAACAGCGGGATCAGATAATAGAGGATGCGATAGGCGATGAGCGCGGCGACCAGCGCCGGCCTGTCGACATGGGGCAGGCTGGCGACGATCACGCCTTCGAATATGCCGATGCCGCCGGGGACATGGCTGATCAGCGCGACGATGATCGCCAGTGCATAGCCCAGGAAGAAGGCCGGATAGAGCGCGGGCGACAGATGGGGGACAAGCACGAACAGCGCGGCGCTGGCGAAGGCCAGGTCGATACAGGCGATGCCGATCTGAGCCAGCGCCTGCGACCGGCTGGGCAACGTCAATGTCCAGCCGAACAGATTGACCGGCCGCGTCGCGGATCGCAGCGCGGCCAGCAGCAGGATCGCGCCGCCGAGCAGCGTAGCGCCGATGGCGCGCTGGACCGGAGCGTCGATGGTGAAGCCGCCCAAGGTGAGGCCGGCGGGGTATAGTGTCATGGCCAAGGCCGTCAGTGTGAAAACGCCGCCCCAGAAGGCGAAGCTGGCCGACGCGATGATGCGGGCGACGTCGCCGGGACCTAGGCCGGCCGCGCCATAGATGCGCAGCCGCGCCGATCCGCCGGTGACCAGCGCCAGACCCAGATTA
This sequence comes from Sphingomonas bisphenolicum, assembly GCF_024349785.1. NCBI lineage: Bacteria > Pseudomonadati > Pseudomonadota > Alphaproteobacteria > Sphingomonadales > Sphingomonadaceae > Sphingomonas > Sphingomonas bisphenolicum. The sequence goes on along the minus strand of NZ_AP018818.1, from coordinate 690,140 downwards.
TGGCTGAGCGTGTAGCTGCAGAAGGACGCCAGCGCCGCCGTGCGCCAGCCGACGGCGCTGCCGATGATGCGCAGCGCCAGATGATCGTAGAGGGTGAGGGCGAGATAGCTGAGGCCGGTCAAAACCGCGGCCGTGATGATCGCGACCGGGGGAATGGCCTGGAAGGCGGCGCGGACGTCGCTCCACCGGATTTCGGCAAAGAGATGATCGAGCGCGATACATGCCAGCGCCGCCACCAGCAGCAACATAGTGATGGCCAGGATCCGTCGGTATCGGCTGGCGCCGACCGGCCGCGCGATGCCGGTCATGGTGCCGCGGCGTGCCAGCCGATCGCTCGGCCGATCGCCCCTGACAGCGCGGCGCTGACGGCATCGGCGTCATGATTAAGGGGATGGCCGCCGGGCAGTTGCAGTCGGGTGACATTGGACTGGCGCAAGGCCGGGCAAAGGCTGGCCGCCTCCTCAGCGCCGTGGATGCACAGCAATGGCACCCAACTCAGTCGCCGGGCGGCGGTCGCCGCGTCTTCTTCGGGTTCGTTGAAGGAGAAGATTTCGGATGGCGAGGCGCGCCACTGGCGAGTGGCGCCCGGCACGATCAGGCCGATGAACGCGATCCGTCGACGCAGCGTGGTGGGCACGTAGGGGAGCGACGGCGCGATGACGTCGGCGCCGAAGGACTGGCCCAGCAGCAGCAGGCGCGCCTTCGGATCGACGGCGATGGCGCGGCGCAATCCTTCGGCGATCATGGCACCCGCTTCTTCGGGCGTGCGGCGCGTGCGAAAGAAGCGCAGGCTGTTTTCGGTGACGACGGGGATGCCCCGGCGTGTCAGCCGCTCTGCGACATTTGGTCCCAGTCCCGCGTGAAACCCCATGTCGCCCGACAAATAGAGCGCCACCGCACGTGGCTGGCGCGGGTCGACCGCACCTTTCGCAGGCATCAGGTCGAACAGCGCCCCGTTGCCGATATAGCCGATATACCAAAGTGCCAGCAGCAGGGCGCAGGTCGGGCCGGCAAGCGCGGCGGTCGACCGGCTCATGCCGCATGGCTCCATGCGCTGTCGGCATGGGGCAGCGCGCTCGTCGTTTGTACTCGCCCGCTGCGCTCCAGCTTGCCCCATCCGACCCATGGCCCCAATATGGCGGTGGCGACGGCGCGTATGACGACGCTATACATGATCTGCCGATAGATGAAGCGCTGCGCTACCAGCAGAAGCGCCGGATAGCGTTGCTCGCGCGGCTCCAGACGATAGGCGACGGCTCCGCAGGCGACGTCGATCGCGGTGAAGGCGATCCAGTAGAGCGCCATGCGCAGCACGTCGCTTTGGGTCTGGGCCCAGCCATGCTGGTGGACGCGCAGCGCGGTGTCGATTGCGCTGACCACCAGCGCCAGGTCGATGATCGGCGATACCAGCGCGAAGCCGATCTGGAACAGCCAGGCCTGGGGCAGGCCGACCCAGGCGAGGCCTGCCGGCTTGCGCTCGCGCCAGATGCTGCGATGCTTCCACAGGCATTGCAGCGTGCCATAGGCCCAGCGGAAACGCTGCTTGGACAGTGCGCCGAAGCTTTCGGGCGCCTCGGTCCAGGCGACGGCTTCGGTGTCGTAGGCGATGCGCCAGCCGGCCCGTTGCACCGCGATGGTCAGATCCTGATCCTCCGCCAGCGTGTCCAGCGGATAGCCGCCGACGGCGTCCAGTGCCGATCGCCGCCAGGCGCCGACCGCGCCCGGCACGACCGTGATCGCACCGAAACGGGCGAGCGCGCGCCGCTCCAGATTTTGCGCCGTCACATATTCCACCGCCTGCCAGCGGGTGACGAGGTTGATGCGGTTGCCGACCATGGCATTGCCGGCCACAGCGCCAATGGCCGGATCGGCGAACCAGCGGGCGAGGCGGGCGATGGTCGATGGTTCGAACTGGGTATCTGCATCCAGCGCGACGATGATCGGCGCGCGGGCGATTTCCAGCGCGCGATTCAGCGCCGCCGCCTTGCCGCCATTGGTAAGGGTGAGCAGGCGCACGCGCGCCTCGTCGGCGAAGCTGTCGGCCACGATGCGGCTGGTCGCGTCGGTAGACCCATCATCGACCACGATGACCTCCAGCCCGACCTGCTGGCTGGCCAGGACGCGCCGCACCGATGTTTCGATCACCTTGGCCTCGTTGAAGGCGGGGATGATGACGGACACGAAGATATCGGGCTGGCTGGCCGGCGGTGCGATCCGGTTGCGCGGCGACCGGCTGCCCAACGCAAGCCCCGCCAGCATCAGCGCGCGGCCGATGCCGAACAGGATGACGGCGAAGAACAGCCATTTGAGCGTTACCGCGATAGCCGCCAGCAGCAGGAATATGGCGACATCCACCCGCACCGCGGCCAGATCAGCCCCACGGACGGGCGGCATCACCTGCACAGGCGTCAGCCCGGCCAGCGCCGACACCGGCACGAAGCGATAGCCGCGCGCCGACAGCGTCTTGATGATGCGCGGCAGCGCCGCCACGGTCTGCGCCCGGTCGCCGCCGCTATCGTGCAGCAGGATGATCTGGGCCGATCGGTCGGCGCCGCCGGCCTCGACCTGGGCGATGGTGCGTGCGACGATGGCGTCGACGCCGGGTCGCGTCCAGTCGCCCGGATCGACATGCAGGCCGACATTGAGATAGCCCGCCTTCTGCGCCTCCAGCGCCGGACCGATCTCGTCCGCCGTGGTCGGTTCCGCGTCGCCGAAATAGGGCGCGCGGAACAGGCGCATCGCCCGGCCGGTATAGGCTTCGACCAGTCGCTGCGTGCTGTTGAGTTCCAGCGATACGCCCCGGTCCCAAACCTGCGCCAGATTGGGGTGAGTATAACTGTGATTGCCGATCTCGCTGCCCTGCGCGACGATCTGCCGCAACAGGCCGGGATGCATCATCGCATTTTCGCCGATGACGAAGAAGGTCGCGGGCACATGGGCCTTGCGCAATATGTCCAGGATCGGCGGCGTCCAGACCGGATCGGGACCATCGTCGAAGGTCAGCGCGACCTCATGCGGCCGATAGCCGGTGCGGCGGATGACATAGGGGGTGGGCAGGCTGGCGAAATGTTCGTCGGTGATAAGGCCGCTAGTGCGGCCCGACCCCATGACAATCGTGCGATGGCCGATGGTCGGCACATCGTCGATCCGCAATATCTCGCCATTGCCCTCGACATCGACCGAGTTGAAGCTGGTGAGCCGCCCGATCGCGGCGGGCGGCGTGGCCTTGCCTTGTTTGAGCGCGGCCCAGAAGCCGGGATCTTCCGATCCGAGCCGCCACAGGGCGACGCCTCCGGTCCCCGCCAGCCGCGCCGCGCGGACCTGATTCCAGCCGCTCGCGGCGTCCAGCATCCAGACATGGTGGACCTGCCCGTCCTGCTGATAATCGAAGCTGGCATTGCCTGACGCCGGATCGAAGCGGATCGCCGCACCGCTGTCATGCGCGGAGAGCCAGGCGTCTTCGATCGACAGCGTGTCGGCGTTTTTCACGCCATCGGTCCAGTCATAGGCATAATTGCCGATCGCGACGATCGTCTTGGTGGCCGGGACGACTTTCAGCGCGGCGTGGAGCCGTTGCACGAACCAGGGCTGGGCGGCGATCGGTCCGGCCGTGTCGCCGATATAATGCTGGTCATAGTCCATCAGGAATAGCCGGTCGGCCAGCCGGCCATAGCGGGCCAGATTCCAGCCGGCGTCATCGACCGGGACGGTCAGCGTCAGCAGCAGGTGGTGATCGTGCAGGATGGACGCCGCCTGACGGAGGAATGCGAGATAGTCGCCCTGCGCCACCGCCGGCAGCGCCTCGAAATCGAAGACGACGCCGGCCGCATGCATTGCGCGCAACGCCGGGATGAGATGCTCGAGGAAGGCCGTGCGCGCGTGATGATCGTGCAGAAGCGCCGCCGTCCCGGCGCTGTCCCATGTGCCGTCGTCGACGTTCTGGACGACCGGCAGAATCTTGGGGCGGCGATGCGCCGCCCGCATGATCGCGGCAAAGGCGGGGTCGGCCGTCACCTTCAGCGGGTGGGTTGGGCCGGTGACCGACAGCAGGGCCGGGGCGATCCAGTCGATATGATCGACATGCTGCCGCAGCGAGGCGCGGCTGGCGTCGTCCCAAGGCACATAGAAGGCGGCCGTTACGGGATGAGCAGAAAGGATAGAGCGGCCGTGCGGCAACCATTGGGCAAAACCGGCGCGCAGCTTGGCGCTCAGATGACCTAGCTTCTGACCGATGCTTTCGGCGCGCGGGCGTTCCATCTGCAACGGAACGGCCGGCGGGGTGGGGACATCGACGATGGTGAGGGCGAAAGCCAGCGCGGCAAGCAGAATGGCGACCAGCATGATGAACAGCGCAGGCAGGGTGATGCGCCGCCGTCGCCCGCTGGCGTCGTAGAAGATCGGCCTTTGCATCGTTCATCCGTGCTTTGGAGAGGCGGCGCAACAGGGGAGGCGCCGCCTCTCGCTCCACGGTCGAGATAATGACCGCAGCCATTGATACGACAGGTCGAAGATCAGGAGGATGAGCGCTTCATTACAGTTTCTTCATGACGGATAGGCTGCCAGAGGTCCGGTCATTCCCTGGCTGTCTCGCTGCTCCAGACCGACCGAGGCCCCGACGCCGCCAGACTGGCGAGCTGGATGAATTCCTGCCGCCAATAATTGGACCGCACGCCTGCGCTATCCTCGCGGTTATATCGCACCATCTCCACCAGCCCGTTCGGTCGGACAGGCCGACATTGAAGTCGCCGTCGAGCTGCTGCAAGATCATGGAACCGACATGGCGTCCATCGACCGCGAGCGATTTCTGGCGAATATGGCTGCCGACGCAGAGCGATTGTCTCGTCTGGTGCGGCGGCTGATGGAATTGGCGCGGGCCGATGTGACGATAGGGGTCCAGGCTGGCCATCGATTCGGATGCGCTGGAGGTGGTGCTGACGATTCTAGGCGATAATGCGCAACAGGCTGGCGCGTCGCGTCTGGATATCGTTCTGGTCGTGCGGGAGGGTATCGCCTGCTTTGACCTTGTCGATGACGGGCCGGGCATTCCTCAGGGCGACCGAATCCGATTTTTCGATCCCTTCTTCACCAGCAAGCGCGATCGGGGTGGGACGGGGGTGGGCTGGCCATCGCCCGATCGCTG
>NZ_AP018817.1:300000-522500 GCF_024349785.1 Sphingomonas bisphenolicum | reverse complement strand
GTAAACGGCGGCCGTAACTATAACGGTCCTAAGGTAGCGAAATTCCTTGTCGGGTAAGTTCCGACCTGCACGAATGGCGTAACGACTTCCCCACTGTCTCCAGGATATGCTCAGCGAAATTGAATTCTCCGTGAAGATGCGGAGTACCCGCGGTTAGACGGAAAGACCCCGTGCACCTTTACTGCAACTTCAGAGTGGCATTAGGAAAGAGCTGTGTAGCATAGGTGGGAGGCTTTGAAGCATCGACGCCAGTTGATGTGGAGCCATAGGTGAAATACCACCCTGCTGTTTTCTGATGTCTAACCTCGTACCGTTATCCGGTACAGGGACCCTCTGTGGTGGGTAGTTTGACTGGGGCGGTCGCCTCCTAAAGAGTAACGGAGGCGCGCGATGGTGGGCTCAGGACGGTTGGAAACCGTCTGTTAGAGTGCAATGGCATAAGCCCGCCTGACTGCGAGACTGACAAGTCGAGCAGAGACGAAAGTCGGTCATAGTGATCCGGTGGTCCCTCGTGGAAGGGCCATCGCTCAACGGATAAAAGGTACGCCGGGGATAACAGGCTGATGATTCCCAAGAGCTCATATCGACGGAATCGTTTGGCACCTCGATGTCGGCTCATCACATCCTGGGGCTGGAGCAGGTCCCAAGGGTTTGGCTGTTCGCCAATTAAAGTGGTACGTGAGCTGGGTTCAGAACGTCGCGAGACAGTTTGGTCCCTATCTGCCGTGGGCGTCGAAATTTGAGAGGAGTTGACCCTAGTACGAGAGGACCGGGTTGAACATACCTCTGGTGTACCAGTCGTTCCGCCAGGAGCGCAGCTGGGTAGCTATGTATGGACGGGATAACCGCTGAAAGCATCTAAGCGGGAAGCCTCCCTCAAGATAAGATTTCTTAGGACGGTCGAAGACCACGACCTTGATAGATCGGATGTGGAAGTGCGGTAACGCATGAAGCTAACCGATACTAATTGTCCTATTCGCGCTTAAGAGTCCCACCATCAACGACAGCACTGGTCTCCAGCGCATGTCAGCGATCGTAGGTTGTTAAGCCAGCCCAGATATATGTTTATATACGAACCAAAATGTGCACGGCATCGATCAAAAACCCATATATGCGCCAGCTTCATTGCTTGGTGACCATAGCGTCTGTGACCCACCCGATCCCATCCCGAACTCGGCCGTGAAACCAGTCTGCGCCGATGGTACTATTGCTCAAGCACTGGAAGAGTAGGGCGTCGCCAGGCATTGAAGCTCGCGCATATATCGGAACACAAAAAAACCCATTCACAACGTCTTTTGCGATCTCTGGTCGTGCCTCTGGCGCGGGATGGAGCAGCCCGGTAGCTCGTCAGGCTCATAACCTGAAGGTCGCAGGTTCAAATCCTGCTCCCGCAACCACAGGTCGCACCCAATGAACCACAGCCCACGTCAGCAGTCAGACGACCTGGCCCGATGATCCCCAGGATCATCAGGCCGTCGGCGTTCCACCCGAACTGCCTTTGGTGCTGCCGTCCCGTCAGGCTCATAAGCTGAAGGTCGCGTTCAGCCGGAACCGGGCAAGCCCGGCGAAGACCATGGGCCAAAGGCCCATAAATCCTGCTCCCCCAACCAGATTACATCCCAGTGAGCAACGCGAACGCAAAGATTTGCGTGGCCCCGGCAAAGGCCGGGGTCCATTGCACCCCATAACCCCGCCCACAAAGCGGGGTTTTTTATTGCCCGCGCCATGTCCAACCCAACATGCCGGGCGGCGGACATCTCCCGCCGCCGACCCCATGTCACCGATCGGCGCCTTCCAACTGCCGACTGAAATACACCATCTGCATCGCCTGCAACCGCGCGCCCTGCGCGATATCCGCGTCGCCCGCATGGCCGCCTGCCGTATCCTCATAGAAATAATAGGGCAGCCCATAATCCTTCAGCCGCGCCGCGAACTTGCGCGCATGTTGCGGCCCGACCCGGTCATCCTTGGTCGTCGTCCAGATATAGGGCGTGGGATATTTCACCCCCCGCCGGATGTTCGCATAAGGCGAAATCCTTTGCAGAAACGCCTTCTCCTCCGGCACCGACACGCTGCCATATTCATCGACCCAGGACGCGCCGGCCGCGATCTGCTCGTAGCGCACCATATCCAGCAAAGGCACCTGGATCGTTACCGCGTTCCAGAGGTCGGGATGCTGGTTGAACTCGACGCCCATCAACAGGCCGCCGTTGGACCCGCCATAGATGCCGAATTTCCCGGGCGACGATAATTTGCGCGCAAAAATATCCTGCGCCACCGCCGCGAAATCATCATAGATGATCTGCCGCTTGGTCTTCAGCCCCGCCTCATGCCAGGCCGGGCCGAACTCGCCACCGCCACGGATATTGGCCAGCACGAAACTGTTACCCCGTTCCAGCCACAGCTTGCCGGTGATCGCCGCATAGCTGGGCGTCATCGGCACCTCGAAGCCGCCATAGGCGGTCATGATCGCCGGGGTGGAACCGTCCGGCTTCATATCCTTGCGGTGGACGATGAAATAGGGGATTTTCGTCCCGTCGGTCGATGTCGCCTCGAACTGATCGACCATCAGGCCAGCGGCGTCGAACCGCGCAGGCATCGCCTTCACCTGGCGCGGCGCGGGTTTTGCCGCGTCGATCGCCCAGAGCGTCGTCGGCGCCAGGAAGCCGGCGACCGACAGATAGGCCTTGTCGCTCTTGTGAGTGGATGCCGCGATCGAGATGGTCGCATTGTCGGGCAGGGCGACGGGGGTGGTCGTCCACCTGTCCTTGCCCGGCGTCAGCACCTGCACCCGTCCGCGCACATTGTCGTTGATGGCCAGGATCACCCGATCCTTTGTCGCCGTCACCCCATCGATCGACTGGCGCGCATTGGGCGCGAACAGAATCTGCGGCTTCAATGTCTCGCCGGATTGCAGCGCCTTCAACGGCACCGCCGCCAGCGATCCCGTCGGGACGGTCACCCCGCCGCTGGCCCAGTCCTGACTGGTCTGGATCAGCACCTGACCCTGTACCATGCCCTGCAACTGGCTCTTGGCCGGCAGGGGGAGCTTCTTCACGCCATCGGCGGTGACGAGATAGGTTTCGTTGCCGAAGAAGGTGACGCCGCGATAGAGGAAAGCGGCGCGATTGCCCCCGCCATCAGACAGGACCATGGGAAACGTCCCGACCTGATCGCTGGGCGCGCCGCGATAGATTTCCTGTGCGGCGGACAGCGGCTGCCCGCGCTTCAATGTCTTCACCACGAAGGGATAGCCCGACGCCGTCATGCTGCCCCCCTGTGCATCGGCGCCCCAATCGCGGGCGAGCAGGATCGTGTCCTTGTCCAGCCAGTCCTCATTCTGTTTGGAGGTGGGAATGGCGAACCCGCCCTCCACGAACTGCCCGGTCACCAGATCGAACTCGCGCAAGGTCACGGCATCCTCGCCGCCATCGGACAAATGGATCAGCGCCAGCCGCTCGTCGGGGTCCAGGATGGACGCGCCCTTCCACACCCACTTCTTGCCATCGGCCTTCGACAGCGCGTCCAGGTCCAGCACCGTCGTCCAGCGCGGCGCGTCGGTCGCATAATCAGCCTCGCTGGTATAGCGCCATATGCCCTGCGGATGATCGGTGTCGCGCCAGACATTATAGACCCGGCCGTGGATCAGCATCGGCATGGCGATCCGGTCCTTGGCCGATGCGATCGCCAGCGCGTCCTTGAAGTAACCGGCATAGCGCGGATCGCCCTGCAAGGTCGAGACCGTCGCCTTATTCTCCGCCTCCACCCATTGCATCGCGCGCGGGCCGGTCCAATCCTCCAGCCATAGGAACGGGTCATCCGCCGGGGCAGGGGCCGAAACAGTCGAAGGGGGCGCGCCGGCGCCGGTCAACAAAGCCGCAGTCACCAACAGCGTCATCCTCTTTTTCATCAGTGCTTGTCCCCCGGCAATGTCGATCGCCCCTTCATATAGCGCGCCCGCAACACCGCGCTCGCTATCAACAGGGGTAACGCCGCCAGCATCAACAGGCTCCCGATGAAACTGGGCGACCAGCCCCATAGGCTGTGCAGGCCGAAGGCGGCAGGGGCCATCACCAGCAGGAAACCCAGCGTCAGCAGCCACAGTCCCCAGCGGCGCGGCCGCACCGCCACCATCCGCATCTCGTGCCGCCACGCCTTGCGGCCAGCCTTGGTCGACAGATCGGGACCAGGCCGGTCGGAGGATGGGTGATCGAACATATGGTGCTGGACCTTGTGCCGTTTAGTCCTTACCCTGTCCAGCATCCCCGGGGGACCGCGCACAGGCGGTTGAGAGGTGGCTGATGTGGCCACGACCCGTTGAACCTGATCTGGTTGAGACCGGCGTAGGGAGGGAACGGCTTGTGTAACCAGCAGACCGCACCCGCCCCGCGTCCTTGAAAAGAGACGAAGAGAGGCGGCCCATGGATACGATTTCCGTTCTGACGCTGCGCCTGGCCGAAATTATCGGCCTCTACATGATTGTCATCGGCCTGGGCGGGCTTGCCAGTCCGCAGCGCTGGCGCGCGGTAATGGACGATCTCAACCGGTCGCCGGGGCTGGTCGTGGCGCTGGGCTTCGCCGTCTTCGCCGTCGGCGGCACGCTGGTGCTGATCCACAGCATCTGGACCGACCCGCTCGCCATTATCGTCAGCCTGATCGGCTATGTCGCCCTGATCGAAGGCGCGACCTTGCTGGCCGTACCTGGTCCGCTGATCCGCATCGGCCACTGGTCGACGAATTTCATCCGCACCTGGGCGCTGATCGCCCTGATACTCGGCCTTCTCCTCTTCCTTGCGGGCCTCACCGGCCGCGCCACACTTTCCGTCTGAAAGGTATCCTCATGGCAGATGTCGCCGCCCGCACCGAAATGCCCGAAGCCGAAGGCTCCACCGGCCGGCAGGCCGCTATGAAAGTCACCACCGGCCCCATCCGGGGGTCGAAGAAGATCCATGTCGGCCCGCTGAAGGTCGCGATGCGCGAAATCCATCTGGAACCGGGCAGCGGCGAGCCGCCGGTGCGCGTCTACGACACGTCCGGCCCCTATAGCGATCCCGATGTCCGCATCGACATCATGGCGGGACTGCCCCAGTTGCGGCGCGACTGGATCATGGCCCGCGGCCATGTCGAGGAATATGCCGCCCGCGCAATCAAGCCGGAGGATAATGGCCTCAAAGGCCCGGATCGCAGCGCCACCGGCACAGTCTCGACGGTGACGGAATCCAGAAATGGACGCGTCCAGCCCTTCCCGAACCTCGTCAAGCGCCCGCTGCGCGCCAGGCCCGGCGCCAACGTCTCCCAGATGCATTATGCCCGCCGCGGCATCATCACGCCGGAAATGGAATATGTGGCGGAACGCGAAAATCTTGGCCGCGCCCGACTCGCATCCTATGTCCGCGACGGCGAAAGCTTTGGCGCGTCCATCCCCGATTATGTGACGCCCGAATTCGTCCGCGACGAAATCGCCCGCGGCCGCGCCATCATCCCCAACAACATCAACCATCCCGAATCCGAGCCGATGGCGATCGGCCGCAATTTCCTGGTCAAGATCAACGCCAATATCGGCAACAGCGCCGTCGCGTCCGACGTGGCGAGCGAAGTCGACAAGCTGGTCTGGTCGATCCGCTGGGGTGCGGACACGGTCATGGACCTCAGCACCGGGCGCAACATCCACGACACGCGCGAATGGATCCTGCGCAACTCGCCCGTCCCGATCGGCACCGTCCCCATCTACCAGGCGCTGGAAAAGGTCGGTGGCGTCGCCGAAGACCTGACATGGGACATATTCCGCGACACGCTGATCGAGCAGGCGGAGCAGGGCGTCGATTATTTCACCATCCATGCGGGCGTGCGCCTCGCCTATATCCCGATGGCGGCCAGGCGCGTCACTGGCATCGTCTCGCGCGGCGGATCGATCATGGCGAAATGGTGCCTCGCCCATCACAAGGAAAGCTTCCTCTACGAGCATTTCGACGAGATCACGGAGATCATGAAGGCCTATGACATCGCCTATTCCTTGGGCGACGGCCTGCGCCCCGGATCGATCGCCGACGCCAATGACGAAGCGCAATTCTCCGAACTCTACACGCTGGGCGAACTGACCCACCGCGCCTGGAAACAGGATGTGCAGGTCATGATCGAAGGGCCGGGCCATGTGCCCATGCACAAGATCAAGGAGAATATGGACAAGCAGTTGCAGGTCTGCGGCGAAGCGCCCTTCTATACGCTTGGGCCGCTCACCACTGACATCGCGCCGGGCTACGACCATATCACGTCGGGCATCGGCGCTGCGATGATCGGCTGGTACGGCACGGCGATGCTCTGCTACGTCACGCCCAAGGAGCATCTGGGCCTGCCCGACCGCGACGATGTGAAGGTCGGCGTCGTCACCTACAAGCTCGCCGCCCATGCCGCCGATCTGGCCAAGGGCCACCCCGCCGCCAGGGTTCGCGACGACGCGCTCAGCCGCGCCCGCTTCGAATTCCGCTGGCGCGACCAGTTCAACCTGTCGCTCGACCCCGAAACGGCGGAACAATATCACGATCAGACGCTCCCCGCCGAAGGCGCGAAAAGCGCGCATTTCTGTTCGATGTGCGGCCCCAAATTCTGCTCGATGCAGATCAGCCAGGACGTCCGCGACTTCGCCGCCAAGCAGAACCAGAATGTCGAAGGCTTCATCGCCACCGGCCCCACCGGCGCAGAAACCGCCGCCGCCAGCAAGGCCGCCGCGCTCAAGGGCATGGAAGAGATGAGCAAGGTCTTCAAGGACAATGGCAGCGAGCTCTATATGGGTGCTGGCGGCAGGGAGCATGATTGATGCCGAACTGGGCGCAGCATATGTGGAATATTCTGCGCCTCGCTCGCGCTTCGACGTCATCTGAACAATTGCAGAAGGGGCGCTGGCTCTGTGGCTCGTGCGATCAGGAACATCGTTGGCCGTTCGACTTAGCAGCGCACGCGCCCGATCCATGGCCCCATGTTCCCGAATATGAACCGAATGGCGCGTTGAGAATGGACGGCGATTTTCTGTCCGAGGATTTTTGCGTGCTGAACGGCGAGCATTTCTTCGTCCGTTGCATATTGACTATCCCCGTGCAGGGCATGTGTGACGATTTCGGCTTTGGCTGCTGGTCCACGCTCTCACGGCAAAACTTTGAAAAATATATAGAAGGCTTTGATTCAATCCATCCTTCGCAGGAGGAATTGTGGAGTGGCTGGCTCTGCAATCGGTTGGCTGACTTTGATGGGAATGAGGCTATCGGTGTATGGGTTCAACTTCGGCCCGGCAGGAAGCGCCCACTCCTTTGGGTGATGGATGACGATTATCCATTGGCTGTTGCACAGGAGCATGGGATCAGCGCTGACCGAATGATGGAAATCTTCGCTTATTATGGCCATGCACCAATAGCGGGCTAGCCTCGACATGGGGCATTTGGCGACGATACAACTTTATGTTATAACTCCCGTATGAACATGCCCCTCAAAATCACGAAGATCGGCAACAGCGCCGGGGTCATCCTCCCCAAGGAGTTGCTCGCCCATCTCAACGCCGCCGCCGGGGATAGTCTCTCCGTCGTCATCACCCCCCGCGGGATCGAATTGTCCGCTGCCGAACCGGACTTCGACGCGCAGATGGCGGCGGCGCGCGACGTGATGGCCCGGCGCAAGCGGGCGTTGCGCGAACTCGCCAAATAATGGCGCGGCAGAACTGGGTCTGGGTCACGCTCGCCGTGGCGGAGGCCGCCCATGCCGAACAGATCGCCGAACATGGCGGGGGTGGCGATGCCCTGCGCGATCGTGGCCTGTTTGAAAGCGCGATGGCCCGGGCAGAAAATCTTGCAGCTTATGGCGATCCGGACGCCGCTGCTCTGGCCGCCGCCTATGCCTATGGCCTCGCCCGTAATCATCCCTTCGTCGATGGCAACAAGCGGATCGCTGCGGTAGTTAGCGAAACCTTCCTGCTCCTGAACGGCCATAGCCTGAATGCGACCGACGCCGAACTGGTCGTCGCATTCCTCGAACTGGCCGCCGGCACCCTCTCCGAAGAAGACCTCGCCGACTGGTTCCGTCAGCATCTCGCCCCCGCTGCATCAGCCCTTTCCTATTAGGAAATCCTCTGATCCATCCTGATGGATGGAACAGCAGCCTCTCCCCAATCCGCCCGCCGGCCCCGCCCCAAAACGCCGCGCCCGCTGGACGCCCGCGTTGCAGGCGTCCTTTCTCGGCACCTTGCTACAGACCGGCAGCGTGCGCCATGCCGCGTGCGCGGTGGGCCTGTCGCCGTCCAGCGCGCATCGTCTCCGCCGCCGCCTAGCGGGCACGGAGTTCGACCGGAACTGGAATGAGGCGCTGATGCTGCATGATCGGTTGATGGCCCGGCCATTATCCATCGATCATGGCGCGGGCGTCGCCCGACCGACGATAGGAAGGGGCGCTTTGGGGGCGCGTCGGTGACGCTTCGGGCGCGCCTTGCAGAAGCCTTGGGAGCGCTTCGACCCGAAAAGCCCGACAATGGAGTGAACTTCGCCCTATATCTTCGGCCTGTCACCTACATATGTGGCTGCGGCGCGCAATCAGCCTTCCAGCACCCGCACGCCGCGCCGCTTCTTCCAGTCCAGCGCCACGCTGATCCGCTGCTCCAGCCGACCGTCCCATCCGGTGCTCAGGCCCTGCGCTTCCAGCGCGGCGACGATACGATGGCCGATCGCGATCGCCCCATCCTCGCCCTGTTCGCACGCGCCATAGTTCAGATAGAGGCCATGGCCTTCCACGGCGGACTCGGTGTCCTGCATGTGGAAAAAGGCATAGCCCTCCACCGCCACGCCTTCCTCCTGCGCAGCCTCGATCTCGTCCCAGATTTCGGTCGCGCCGCATGTGCCGCAGCAGGTGAAATTCTGCCGCGCGACCACGCCCTGTTCCTCCAGCGCGGCGAAAGCGGCATCCAGCCGGTCGCAATCGGTCGTGTCGGACCAGCCCTGTTCGGCGGCGCGATGTTCGGCCAGCGCCGCGCGCAACGCCGCCGACGCCTCGACCCGCAGCAGCGGCCGGGGCAGTTCCTCCTCGAACATGTCGTTCGCATTGGTCAATATCGCGTCGTCGTCGAAAAAGCCGCCCGCGACGTCGCGCCGCACCAGATCGCGCAGCGCGGCGACCGGGTCGTAACTGGCCTCGAGCGCGGGTTGCGGCGCTTTGGGTTCCGGGCGATCGGCTTTGTTTCCGAAAATCCGATTCCATAATGCCCCGAACATGCGCCTGCCTTGCCTCCTGCGATGCGCCGCGATGCACCCACCATGCCCCGCGTCGCTGCAAAGGAAAAGGGGGAAGACGTCGCTTTGTTCCTCCGGCACGTCCCGTCGTCAGGGTGCGTGCGCGCATCAGCACAGTTTCGATGGCTGGATCATCCCATTGGATTGCCGCGCCATTGCGCCTACATGCGGCCAATGCCCCCCGATACCGCTTCCTCCGCGCCGATCCCGCCCATCTGGGCGACCTTGCGCCGCTTCCTCCCCTATCTCTGGCCAGCAGACTCGGCCGCGCTGCGCCGCCGGGTGGCGCTCGCCATGGGGCTGGTCTTGCTGGCGAAGGTCGTCAGCCTCGCCATGCCCTTTGCCTACAAGGCCGCGATCGACCGGATGGCGCCGGGACTGGAGCCGGCCGTCGGTCTCGCCATGGCGCTGGTCGCGGTCTATGCTGGTGCACGCTTTGGCAGCGTCCTGTTCGACAACCTCCGCAATGCGGTGTTCGAAAAGGTCGGGCAGGAGGCGGGGCGGCGGCTGGCGGACGATGTGTTCGTGCATCTCCATCGCCTGTCGCTGCGCTTCCATCTCGACCGCCGCACCGGCGCCGTCACCAAGATCGTGGAGCGCGGCACCAAGAGCATCGACACGATGCTCTATTTCCTGCTGTTCAACATCGCGCCGACCGTGCTGGAACTGGTCGCGGTCTGCGCCATTTTCTTCGTCAAGTTCGGCCCCGGCCTGGTCGTCGCGACGCTCGTCATGGTGGCGCTCTATATCGGCTTCACCCGCACCGTCACCGAATGGCGCAACCAGTTGCGTCGCGACATGGTGGATATGGACACCAATGCCGTCGCCCACGCCGTCGACAGCCTGCTCAATTTCGAGACGGTCAAATATTTCGGCGCGGAACAGCGCGAAGCCACCCGCTACGGCACGGCGATGCGCCGCTATGCCCAGGCGGCGGTCAAGAGCGAGAACAGCCTCGCCTGGCTCAATATCGGCCAGTCGCTCATCACCAACCTGATGATGGCAGGGGCCATGGCCTATACCGTCTGGGGCTGGAGCCGCGGGCAGTTCACCACCGGCGACGTGGTGCTGGTCAACACGCTGCTATCCCAGCTGTTCCGCCCGCTCGACCTGCTCGGCATGGTCTATCGCACCATCCGCCAGGGGTTGATCGACATGGAGGCGATGTACAAGCTGATCGACACGCCGCAGGAGATTGCCGACGCCCCCGATGCCCGCGACCTGCAAGCCCATGGCGGCGCTGTCCGTTTCGATCATGTCCGCTTCGGCTATGATCCGGAACGCGAAATCCTGCACGATGTCAGCTTTACCGTCCCAGCCGGAAAGACACTGGCGATCGTCGGCCCGTCCGGTGCGGGCAAGTCCACCATCGCCCGCATCCTGTTTCGCTTCTACGATATCCAGTCGGGCCAGGTGTCGATCGACGGGCAGGACATCGCACAGGTCACGCAACAGTCGCTGCGCGCGTCGATCGGCATCGTGCCGCAGGACATGGTGCTGTTCAACGACACGGTCGGCTATAATATCGGCTATGGCCGCGAAGGCGCGACCCGGCAGGAGATCGAGGCCGCGGCGAAGGCGGCGTCGATCCACGACTTCATCCTCAGCCTGCCCAAGGGCTATGACACCCGCGTCGGCGAACGCGGCCTCAAATTGTCGGGCGGCGAAAAACAGCGCGTGGCGATCGCCCGCACCTTGCTCAAAGACCCGCCGGTGCTGGTGCTGGACGAAGCGACCAGCGCGCTCGACAGCCGTACCGAAACGGAAATCCAGACCGTATTGCGCGACATCAGTCGTCAGCGCACGACTCTGGTGGTGGCGCATCGCCTCTCGACCGTGGTCGATGCGGACGAGATCATCGTGCTCGACAAGGGCGTGATCGTGGAACGCGGCCGCCATGCCGATCTGGTCCGGGCCGACGGTCTTTATGCGCTCATGTGGGCGCGTCAGGCGGCGGAGCGGGAGACGATGCCAAGCGAGCCGGGCATCGCGGATATGTTCGAGGTCGTGACGCCCTCCTGATCCTTTGATCGAGAGGGCGTCATCAGGTCGGTTCTGCCGGTCAATTATGCGTGGTGACCGTGGTCGTCGTTCGTTCGGCGACCGAGGTGCGGGGCGCGGTGGTGGTCGTCTTGCGCACGACCTTGCGTCTGGGCGCGGTACTCCGCGCCGCGGCCGGCTTGACCGTTTCGGTCGTCACGGTGGTGGTGGCCGGCGTGGCCGCGGCGAGGGCGGCGGCGTTGCGCGCTGCCTGGGCATCGGCGGCGGCGGAGGCGGCTGCCCGCTCTGCGGCGTCGGCGCGGGCATTGGCGGCGCCGGCCTCGGCCTGGGCATCGACGGTCGCCTGCGCCTGCGCCTGCGCGTCCATATTGGATTGCTGCTGGCTCTCGCCGATCATCGTGTCGGCATATTGCTGCGCCTCGACGGCGGACTTGATTGCGGCCTGTTCCTTGCCGCTCTTGTAGCTTTCCTGGGCCAGCCGCAGCGATGACTGCGCTTTGGCCAGCAGTTCAGGCGTGGCGGGATTGGTGGTGGGCAGGCGCTGGGCGGCGTTGATCTTGCCCTGGGCCTGCGCGATCGCAGCAAGTGCCCGTTCCTCGTCACCGGCGAAAGCGGGAGTAGCCGTCAGGACAAGGGCGGATGCGGCAAGAAAACCACGCAGGGTGGACCCGAAATGATTATGCATTTTATTCTCCTGTCATTGTGCATGACGGGCGGAGAAACGTCCCGGTCTTGTCAGTAGTTCCTTTATCTGAGGTTCAGGAAAGGTGCCGCTACTTCAGCAGGCACTCGCATCAATCGCGCCGTTTCCTTGTCTATCATCGCCCAGGTCGATCGGGCGGCGACCTTCACCTTGCCATCCGGCCCGATGAATTCGATCAACCGGTCGAAACGCGCGCCGCGCGGCGGATCGGGAATCCAGGTCCGCGCCGTCACGGTCTCGCCTTCGGTCACATTGCCGCGATAATCCACCTCATGCCGGGTCACGACCCAGATATAGGCGTCGACATGGGAGGGCAGGGCGTGCGTCATCCAATGTTCGACCGACACCTGCT
Source organism: Sphingomonas bisphenolicum (assembly GCF_024349785.1). Taxonomy (NCBI): domain Bacteria; kingdom Pseudomonadati; phylum Pseudomonadota; class Alphaproteobacteria; order Sphingomonadales; family Sphingomonadaceae; genus Sphingomonas; species Sphingomonas bisphenolicum. The sequence continues at coordinate 510,181 of NZ_AP018817.1, read as the reverse complement.
CCATCCACTGGACCCAGACGGCATTGTTCACATGGCCCAGAACATCGATATGTTCGGGTAATGCGGTGAACGACTTGGTGAAACTGGACGCCATAACCTCACTCCGTTCGCCTTTAGCCTGTCGCAGGGCATCCTTGAAGAAAGTGCCGGGCTGCGACAGGCTCAACCCGACCGGAAGAAAGGCGTTGCCTTCACCCCTCGATGCCCAATTGCCACAGGATGAAGGCGAACTCTTCGGCCGTCTCGTGCAGGCTTTCGAACCGCCCCGATTTGCCGCCATGGCCTGCACCCATATTGGTCTTGAGCAGCAAGATATTGTCGTCCGTCTTGGTCGCGCGCAGCTTCGCCACCCACTTCGCCGGCTCCCAATAGGTGACGCGCGGGTCGTTCAGCCCGGCCGTCACCATCAGCGGCGGATAGGCCTGCGCGCTGACATGAGTATAGGGGTCGTAGGATTGGATCGTATGGAACGCGGCCTCGTCCTCGATCGGATTGCCCCATTCGGGCCATTCGCCCGGCGTTAAGGGAAGCGTTTCGTCCAGCATGGTGTTGAGCACGTCGACGAAGGGCACATGCGCCACCACCGCGCCCCACAGGTCGGGATCGCTATTGACCACCGCGCCCATCAACTCGCCACCGGCCGACCCGCCCGAAATGCTGATCCGGCCCTTGGATGTATAGCCCAGGTCGATCAGCCCCTTCGCCACGTCCACGAAATCGGTGAATGTGTTGACCCGCTTGTCCAGCTTCCCATCCAGATACCATTGCTGGCCCAGGTCATCGCCGCCGCGAATATGCGCCAGCGCAAAGGCGAAGCCGCGATCGAGCAGCGACAGCCGGCTGGTGGAAAAGCCTGGCTCCATCGCCAGCCCATAGGCGCCATAGCCATAGAGATGCAGCGGCGCGCTGCCGTCGCGGGGCATGTCGGCGGGGTAGACGATCGACACCGGGATCTGCGTGCCATCCCGCGCCGCGATCATCAGCCGTTCGGTGGCGTAGCGGCTGGCGTCATAGCCCGACGGAATTTCCTGCATCTTCAGAACATCGAGCGCGCCGGTCGCCAGATCATAATCATAGATGGTGTCGGGCGTGACCATCGATTCATAACCGATGCGCAGCTTGGTCACGTCATATTCGGGATTGTCGTCCAGCGACGCGGAATAGCTCGCTTCGGGGAAGGGAATGCGCTTGGGCGTGTGTGTCGCATAATCGCGCAGCTCGATCTGGTCCAACCCGTCCTGCCGCCCTTCGGTGACGTAGAAGTTCTTGAACAGGGTGAAGTCGGTCAGGTAGAAATGGGCGTCGGGCGCGATGACTTCCTCCCACCGGTCGGGCGCGTCCAGCGTCGCCTTCACCAGCCGGAAATTGGGATGGTTGTCGTTGGTCTTGATGTAGAGCGTGCCCTCATGCTCATCGACATCATATTCGCGGCCGGGCTGGCGCGCCGCGACCAGTAGCGGCGCGGCCGTGGGATCATCCGACGGAATCAGCCAGGCTTCGCTGGTCACATGGTCGCCGGTCGCGATGACGATATATTTTTCCGAGGAGGTGAGGCCGATCGAGACGCGGAACCCCTCATCATCCTCATGGAACAGCTCGACATCGCTCGCCACATCCTGTCCCAGCCAGTGCAGCCGGGCGTTGTCGGTCCGCCAATTCTCATTGGCCATGCCATAGAGCAGCCCCTTGCTATCCGCCGTCCATACCAGCGACGACAATGTGTCGGGGATTACCTCCGGCAGGATGTCGCCCGAAAACAGGTCCTTGATCCGCGCCTCGAACCGTTCCGAGCCATTGGTGTCGATCGCGTAGGCGAGATAGCGGCCATCAGGGCTGACCGACATCGCGCCCAGCCGGAAATAGTCATGCCCCTCCGCCAGAGCGGGTTCGTCCAGGATCAACTGGTCGTCGCCACCGGCAACGGGCCTGCGATACCATTTGCGATATTGCGCGCCGGTTTCGAAGGCGCGCCAATAGACATAGTCGCCATCCTTCTGCGGCACCGACTGGTCGTCTTCCTTGATGCGCCCCTTCATCTCGGCGAACAGCGTGTCGAGCAGCGGCTTGTGCGGCGCCATCGCGCCGTCGAACCAGCCATTCTCCGCCTCCAGATAGGCCAGCACATCCTTGTCCTTCACATCCGGATAGCCCGGGTCGCGCAGCCATGCCCAGGGATCGTCCACCGTGACGCCATGATGCGTGACGCTGTGCGGACGGCGCTCGGCGACGGGGGGCAGAAGGGGGGGCTGCATTTGATCGGTCATTAACTATCCATGGTCCAGACGGGGTCATGCGCTGGAATAAGCGCGCTCGCCCCTCTATGTTGTCGGCATTATGGCCGACGCAAGAGGCCCGACATGATCCAAGGGAATTGTGATGTCCAGTTATGAAGACCGCCTGAAGGCCCTGCGCGCGCAACTGGTGCGCCAGAAGCTCGATGGTTTCGTGGTGCCGCTGACCGACGAGCATATGAGCGAATATGTCGGCGCCTATGCGCAGCGGCTCGCCTGGCTGACCGGATTCCAGGGGTCGGCAGGCAGCGCCGTGGTGCTGCCGCAGGAAGCCGCGATCTTCGTCGACGGCCGCTATACGCTGCAAGTACGCGAGCAGGTGGACGGCGCCCATTGGCAATATGAAAGCGTGCCGCAGACCTCCATCGCCGCCTGGCTGAAGGATCATGCCGGCCAGGGCGCGCGGATCGGCTACGATCCCTGGCTCCACACGCGCGCCTGGGTGGAACAGGCGACGCAGGCGCTGGCCGAGAAGGGCGCGGAACTGGTGGCGGTGGACACCAACCCGGTCGACGCCGTCTGGCCCGATCGGCCGGCGCGCAGCGACGCCAAGCTGGTTGTCCATGGCGACCGCTTCGCCGGCCGGTCGGCTGCGGAGAAACGCGCCGCCATGGCCGACTGGCTGGTGTCGAAAAAGGCCGACGCCGTCGTCCTCTCCGCCCTCGATTCGATCGCCTGGACCTTCAACATCCGGGGCAAGGACGTGGATCGCACGCCGGTCGCGCTCGCTTATGCCATCGTCCATGCCGACGCGACCGCCGACCTCTACGTCGCCCCGGAAAAAATGGACGAGGCCGTCGCTCAGCATCTGGGCAATGCGGTGCGTGTCCTGGACGGTGAGACCTTCGCCGCTGCGCTCCAGGATTTCGCCGGCAAGACCGTCGTCGCCGACCCCGAGCGGGCGGTGGCCGCGATCTTCACCGGGCTGGACCAAGGCGGCGCGACCGTGCTGTCGCTGCGCGATCCGGCCGTGCTACCCAAGGCGATCAAGAACGACATCGAAATTGCGGGGCATAAGGCTGCACAGGCACGCGACGGCGCGGCGCTCAGCCGCTTCCTGCATTGGGTTTCGGTCGAAGCGCCCAAGGGCGGCCTGACCGAACTGTCTGCGTCCGACCGGCTGGAGGCATTCCGCAAGGAGACCGGCCTGCTGGAGGATCTGTCCTTCGACACGATCAGCGGCGCGGGGCCGAACGGCGCCGTCGTCCATTATCGCGCCGAGGAAAAGACCAATCGCCCGATCGAGCTGAACAGCCTCTATCTGGTCGATTCGGGCGGACAGTATCGCGACGGCACCACCGACGTCACCCGCACCCTGGCGATCGGCACGCCGACCGACGAAATGCGCCGCCGCTTCACCCTGGTCCTCAAGGGCCATGTCGCGCTCGCCCGCGCCATCTTTCCGAAGGGGACGCGGGGCGGCCAGCTCGATGTGCTGGCGCGGCAATATCTCTGGGCCGAAGGTCTGGATTATGCCCATGGCACCGGCCATGGCGTCGGCAGCTTCCTGTCGGTGCATGAAGGGCCGCAGCGGATCGCCACCTTCGGCGGCGGGGACGAGCCGCTGGTCGCGGGCATGATCCTCTCCAACGAGCCGGGTTATTACAAGACTGGCGAATATGGCATCCGCATCGAGAATCTGGTGCTGGTCGAGGAACGCACGGTGCCCGGCGCAGAAAAGGACATGCTCGGTTTCGAGACGCTGACCTTCGCGCCGATCGACCGCGCCCTCATCTCTATCGACCTGCTGAGCAGCGAGGAGCGCGCCTGGATCGACGCCTATCATACAACGGTGCTGGACTTGGTCGGCCCGCAACTGGAGGGCGACGCGCTCGCCTGGCTGAAGGCCGCCTGCGCGCCGCTCTAAGCATCAGTCCTTCGGGTCTTCGGCGGGAGGCGGCGTTGCGCCCTCCCGCGAAGCCTCGCGCGTCTGGGCCTTGCGCCGGCGCAGATTGTCGCGCAGCGCCTGCGCCAGCCTTGTCTTTTTCTCGTCCTGCGTTTCAGCCATGCCATGGGCTTAAGCAAAATGCGTACTCGGCCGCAACCCGCCTTGACATCGGGACGGGGGGCGGCCATAGGCCCGGCCTCCGAAGCGCGAACGGCGCCTCGGGACAGAAATAGAGTGCTGCCGTAGCTCAGTGGTAGAGCGCATCCTTGGTAAGGCTGAGGTCGTGAGTTCAATCCTCACCGGCAGCACCATTTCTCCCCCGGACATCCGACGATCAACGCATTGCCCAGGCGGCGGCCGCCACCGCCTGCGCCGCGACGATCAGCCATAACAGGGTCGAGAAGGGCTGCTTGCGCGTCTTGTGGCGAAACAGCCGCCGACCGACGAGCGCACCCGCCGACCCGCCCGCCAGCGCCCATAAGAGCAGCGTACGTTCGGACAAGCGGCGCAGCCTCAGCCGGGCACGCCGCTTGTCCATGCCAAAGAGGGCGAAGGCGACCAGGTTTGCCAACAGTAAAGCCGTGGGGAGCAGGATCGCCCGAATCGTGTCAGCCCCCGAAGCTGACGCCGATCCACAGCGTGCGCGGCGTACCCAGGTCTGTGGAGGGAATGCCGTTGGTCGTCACCTGCCGCGTAACGACCCGTTCATCGAACAGATTTTCGCCCCGCGCCACCAGACTGACGCCATGGCCGATCGGCAGGCGCGCGATGGCGTCGCAGGTGATGGCGGCGGGCAGCACGTCTTTGTGCAGATCGTCCTCATATTGCTTGAATGTATAACGCAATGTCGTCGATAATGACGGACCATGGGCCGGCGCCCATGCTATTGTTCCGCTGGCGGCGTGGCGCGGCGTCTGAGCAGGGGACAATCCGTCGAACAGCGCACCCGGCGCGTGCACAATGCTGTGGCTATAAGCATAGGAAGCAGAGACGCTAAAATCATCGACATGGGCGCTGGCCGTGAGTTCGATGCCCTTCGCCACGACGCGATTCACATTCTGGCGCTGGCGCGTGTTCCCGTCCGCTGAAATGGTGACATTGGCAATGGCGTCGTCCAGCCGATTGTAGAAGGCGGTGGCGGACAAGGTGACGCCCTTGGCCGGGGTCAGATCGATGCCGGCTTCGGCGCCCTTCAATTTTTCCGGCTTGAGTGCTTCGTTGGCGCGCGTGGTGACCGGAAAGACGACGAACGGCCGGTAAAGTTCATTGAGCGTCGGCAGGCGGAAGCCGCTATAGGCGGCCGCCCGCAGCGCGATCGCGTCGCTGGCGCGATAGAGCGCGCCGACCCGGCCGGATATTTCCCAGGCGGACCGGTCGGCATAGCCGAAATCCTTGGACACGGCGCTCGTGGTGGCATTGACCTCCTTGTAGAAGCCATTGCGGATCGACCAGCGATCGGCGCGCGCCCCGCCGGTCAAAACCAGCCGGCCCCCAAGACCTTCCGGCGTCCAGTCATCCTCGGCAAAGATGCCGCTCGTCCACTGGTCGCCGCCGGCATGGCGCAGGAAGGTGCGCGGATTGGTGGCAATATTGGCGTTATAGGCGTCCTCATACATGTCGCCGGTGGCGAAGCGCGTATCGACGCCCAGCCGCAGCACATGGTCCGGGCCGACCGGCGGCCGGATCTCGATCTTGCCGCCGATGCCGGTGGAGGGGGTGTTGCGCTGGTCCAGCGATTTGCGGAAGGTCGACGAGGAGATGACGATGTTGGAGAAGTTGCGCGCCTGGATATAGGCCAGCGCATCGACCTGCCACGCGCCGCGATTGATATAGCGGATGCTGGCGTCCTGCCCCTGGCTCATGCTGTCGGCCCCGGCGAAGCGTAGCGTGCGGTTATCCTCGAACAGGGTCGCGCGGAATTGCAGTTCCGACGTGGCGGCAATCGGGGCGACCGCACGGAGATTGGTCGACCAGCCGTCATAGGCGGCCGGCACGGTGGCGGCGACGCGCTGATCCCCGGGCGTGGTCTGGAATCCGTCGCCCCGGTCCCAGCGGCCCGACAGCGAGACATAGCCGCCGCCCAGATCCTGGGTCAGTCCGGCGGAGACTTCGGTCGAATCGCGGCTGCCATAGAAGGCGCTGGCGGAAAAATCGGGCAGTTGCGCGCGCGTCGCGCTGGCCAGTTCGATCGTCCCGGCGACCGCACCTGCGCCGAAGGCGCCGATGCCGCCGCCGCGGGTGACGCGGACTACGGACAGGCGTTCGGGCGCCAGCGCGCTGAACGGGATATAGCCAAAGAAGGGATCGGCGATCGGCACGCCGTCGAGCAGCATCAACGTCCGGCTCGATGCATTGCCGCCCAGCGCGCGCAAGGTCGCGCCCTGGTTGGATGGGTTTGACGATCGGCTGTCCGACCGCCGGAATTGCTGGAAGCCCGCGACATCGCCCAGCACGCTTTCTATCCGCCCCGATGCGCTGTCGAGCAGCCGCTGCCGGTCGATCACCACCGACCCGTAAGCCGGCGTGCCGGGCGGCAGGTCCAACCCCGCGCCGGTGACGATGATCTGCGATGAGTCGCCCGGCGCATCATCGGGCGCCTGGGCCAAGGCGGCTGTGGGTACGGACAGCAAGATAGCGGGCAGAATGAAAATTTTCATGGCGATCCCCTCGACGCCCCTCTCCTTATTTTCCATGCCTTTTGCAAATGGAAAGGGGCTGCACCTTATTAGGATGCAGCCCCCGCCCCATGACATTGGTCCTTTGGTCACATGACGCGTCAGAAGAAGAGAATCGCTCCCGCCGCGATGGCGTCCGACGTCGCCCGATTACCGTTATGCGCTTCCGACCGGCTGTTCACATATTCGCCGAGCAGCGTCACCCAACTGTTGAGGCCGTAGCGGACCTGACCGACCCAACTGCTATTCTTGTCGACCAGCGTCGGATTGGCCAGCGCATCGGCGATAGTGGCGTAGTCGAGATTGCTTTCGCCATAGCTGCCGCCGACCGAGAATTTGCCGAACGTGGCCAACCCCTGCAGGTAAAAGCCGTGGCTGTCGCGCTTGTTGCCCAGGCCATCAGTGTCGAACAGGTTGAGCGCGGTGGTGCCCAGTCCCGATGCGTCATAATAGGTGCCGACCACCGTGACCGGCCCGAACGTGACCTTCGCGCCTGCGTCCCAGCCCCAGCCGGTATAGTCCGGCCCGGCATCGACATTATGCTTCTGCGTCACGCCCGACACCCACAGGCGGGTGCCGACGTCACCGAACTTGCCGTCATAGACGAATTTCGCCTGGAAGCCCGGCTGCTTGTTAGTCTCGGCCGGCCCCGTCAGCGAGGACAAGGGTTCGAATATGCCCACACTGGCGGTGAAGCCGCTGAAACTGGGTGTGGTATAGGTGATCTGCGGCTGGAAGTCGGTGTAGATATAGCCGGTGCCGATACGACCGAGCGTCGTGTTGGAGGGGGCGACATTGCCCGCAGGTGTGCCCGACGACAGCAGGGTGATGTCGTTGAGGATCGATTCGGACTGGAACAGGCCGATGTCGCGGCCGATCTTCACCTCGCCGAAGCCGGCGCGACCGAAGGTCAGATAGGTCTGGCGAAAGTCGATGCCCGCGGTTTGCAGCGCGCGGGGATTGCCGGCACTGTTGGCGCCGCCGCCGGCCGCATAATTGACCGAATTGATGCCGGGATACATGCCGAAATGGGCGCCCACGTCCCAGCCGTCCAGGCTGGTTGAGGCTTCCACTTTCAGGAAGCCGGGGAGCAGGCCGTTGCGGACGGCCGAACTGCTGCCGCCCACGGTCGCGACACCGCCGGTCACCGTGGTTGTGGCGCTGGGCGTATCGCCATTGTCATGGACGTAGAAGCCGTTGACCGAGCCGGAGAATTTCAGCGTCACGTCGCCAATCTGGAGACCCACGCCACTGTCGGTCATGCGCACATAGCCCGCCCCCCCGGATGCGTCGGGGGTCACCGCCGGGGCAGGAGCCGCGGCGGTCTGCGCCGCCTCGGCGGTCTGACCCTTCGCCAACTCCTGATATTCATCATCGGTCAGGATGCCCTTTTCGTGCAGCCGCTTCAGCAGATCCGCGGTGGTTCCGGCCATGGCCGGCGCCGCGGTGGCGGCGAGCATCAATGCTCCAGCCGCGCTCATCAGGCGCAACGTCCCCTTCATTATCATCCTCCCTGTATATCGCCGACTTGTGTCCGGCTGGGGCGGAGAGTGGGACGGATGGGGGAACCGAGAAATTGGACTTAGGTTCTCGTCCCTTCGGACAGGAGGCGAATCAGGGCGCGGCGGCGATGCCCCACGGCGCTGCGCCGACCGCGATGGTCTGGGTCACCGCGCCCTTGGCCAGGTCGATCGCGCTGACATTGTCCGAAAGGCCATTGGCGGCATAAGCGCGCGTCCCGTCGGCGCTGATCGCGACATGCCAGACGCGCTTGCCGACCGGCACATAGACCCGCACCTTGCGGGTCGCGACATCGACCAGCGCGACATGGTCGGCCCGGCCCAGCGCAATGACCGCGGTCTTGCCGTCGGGGGTGAAGCTTATGCCGCAGGGCAGGATGCGATGGTCGGGGATGCCGGGAATAGCGAAGCGCAGCGTTTCGGCCACCTGCCGGCTGGCGGTGTCGATGATCTGCACCGTGCCGCCGACTTCCGCCGCGACCCATAGTTGCTTGCCGTCGGCGGTGAATTCGACATGGCGGGGGCGCAGATCGACCGGGGTTTCGGCGACCATCGCCTTGGCCTTGATGTCGATCCAGTTGACGAGATTATCTTCTTCGGACGTGACGACGACCCATTGGCCGTCCGGGCTTTGCGCCACCCCCTCCGGCTCGCCGCCGACATCGACCTGGAAGGCGACGGTGCGGCTGGCGAGGTCGATCGCGGTCAGCGCGGCGTCATCTTCATTGGCGACGAACAGGGTCGTGCCGTCGCGCGACAGGAAAAACTGTTCCGGGTCCTGCCCGGACGGCAGTTCCGCCACCACCTTGCCGCTCGCCCGGTCGATCACCTGCACCGCATGGTCCAGGCTGGCGCAAAGATAGAGATATTTGCCGTCCTTCGACACCGTGATGCCGCGCGGCCGGCCGCCCACCGGCCAGGTCGCCGTCACCGTACCCGACGCGGCGTCGATCACGCTGACGCTGTCGCCGCGCTCATTGGAGACATAGAGGGTTTCGGCCTGCGCGACGGCAGGCACTAATATCAACCCTGCCATGATGATGCGCTTCATACCCGTCTCCTGCCCCTAATCTTCTCCCAACGGTCTATCCGCAGCCCGCTCGCTACGGGATTGTACCAATGGCCAATGGGGACGCGGCCCGCCCTTGCCTACACTGGCGGCCATCAGGGGAAAACCGACCGGGTGAGGATATAATGAAGATATTGGGTAGGGTCGCATTGCTGGGCGCCATCGCTACGCTGGGCATGACCGCGACAAGTGCATTGCTGGCGCATGGCGACGTGACGCCGCAAGCCGTCGATACGTCCGCATTGCCGGAAATCGGCGACACCTGGCTGGAAAAGAACCCCTATAGCGGCAACGCCAAGGCGATCGAGATCGGCCAGTCGGCCTATGGCCAGAATTGCGCGCGCTGCCATGGTCTGGACGCGGAAAGCGGCGGCATCGCCCCCGACCTGCGCTATCTGGAAGCGGGCGAGTCGGGCGACCAGTGGTTCGCCGAACGCTTCCGCCACGGTTCCAGCCATGACGGCAAGGTCTATATGCCGCCCTTCGGCGACGTATTGGGGCAGAAGGCCGGCTGGGCGATCCGCGCCTGGCTCGAAACCAAGCACGAAGGCTGATCCCGATGCTCAGCCGTCGCGCATGGATGGGCGGGGCAGGGGCGGCGCTGGCGCTGGGCCTGTTGCCGGGTCGCAGCGACGCCGCGCCGCTGGCAAAGGTCAAGGCGCTCGGCACGCTGCGGGTGGTCGTCTACAAGGATAACCGACCCTGGTCGTGGGAGGAGGGGGGCAAGCTCGTCGGCCTCGACGTCGACCTGGCGCAGGCGATCGCCGGAAAACTGGGCGTCCGCGCCGACGTGGCGGAACTCGTGGCGGACGAAAGCGCCGACGACGATCTGCGCAACGGCGTATGGAAGGGCGGTCTGCTGGGCTTCACGCCGGGCGACGTCATGCTGCATGTTCCCTTCGATCGCACCTTCGCCGCGCGCAACGATCAGGTCGCGATCGTCGCACCTTATTATCGCGAGAGTTTCGCCTTCGCCGGCGTGGGGGGGGCGGTAGCGCTGGAAGGAATGCCGACCGAATGGCGCGGGCGGCGGCTGGCGGCCGAGCTGGACAGCATTCCCGATTTCTACCTGATCGGATCTTTCGGCGGCCTGTTGACCAAGGATGTCGCCCATTATCCCAGCGGATCGGCAGCCGTGGAAGCGATGACGGCGGGCAAGGCCGACGCCGTACTCGCCAGCCGCGCCCAGATCGAGGAGGGGCTGCACCGCGCGGGCGATGGCGCCAGCCGGATCGCGCTGCGCAAGGGGCCGCTCCCTGCCTTCGCCTCGCCCGGCTGGGACATCGGCATGGCGGTGAAGGAAAATAGCCGCACGCTGGGCGATGCGGTCGAGGAAATCGCCACCGCCATGGCCGCCAGCGGCGAGATGAAGGCGCTGTTCGCGCGCTATGGCATCACCTGGACACCGGCGAACGCCGCGGGGTGAGTGCCGACCGAAGGTTCAATTGCTGCGCCCGCCGCGCAGCATAGTCTGCACGACAACGGGGGGCGTCGAGCGCCCGTTCAACAAGGGAGGATGGTTATGAAGGGACCGATCATGCGGGCGCTGTCGGGCGTTGCCGCGATGACGCTGGCGATTGGCGCCGCACCGCTGCTGGCTGAAGGGCCGACCGATGCGGATCTGATGAACGACGCGGCATCGACCGGCGACGTTCTGACCTATGGCATGGGGCCGCAGGCGCATCGTTTCAGCACGCTGAAGGCGATCGACACGAGCAATGTGTCCAAGCTGGTGCCGGCTTTCGCCGCCTCGCTGGGCGGAGAAAAGCAGCGCGGCCAGGAAGCGCAGCCGCTCGTCTATGACGGCACCATCTATGTGACGGGCAGCTATTCGCGCCTGTTCGCCTTCGACGCCCGCACCGGTGAGGAAAAATGGCAATATGACGCCCGCCTGCCCGACGGCATCATGCCCTGCTGCGACGTTGTCAATCGCGGTGCCGCCATCCATGGCGACAAGATCATCTTCGCCACGCTCGACGCGCGTCTGGTTGCGCTCAACCGCAACACCGGCAAGGTGATCTGGAACAAGCAGATCGCTGATTACAAGGAAGGCTACAGCGCCACCGCTGCGCCTCTGATCGTCAAGGGCATGGTCATCACCGGCAATTCGGGCGGCGAGTTCGGCGTCGTCGGCGCGGTGGAAGCCCGCGACGTGAACACGGGCGAGCTGATCTGGCATCGTCCCGTGATCGAAGGCCATATGGGCACGCTCAAGGGCAAGGATAACGGCATCACCGGCAAGCTCAACGCCACTTGGCAGGGCGACCTGTGGAAGAGCGGCGGCGGCGCGACCTGGCTTGGCGGCACCTATGACCCCGAAACCAACCTGCTCTTTTTCGGCACCGGCAACCCCGCGCCGTGGAACAGCCACCTGCGTCCCGGCGACAATCTCTACACCGCCTCCACGCTGGCGATCGACCCGGACACCGGGGTCATCAAATGGCATTTCCAGACCACGCCGCACGACGGCTGGGATTTCGACGGGGTGAATGAATTCATTCCCTTCGACGCCACCATCAACGGCAAGCCGATGAAGCTGGGCGCGAAGGCCGACCGCAACGGCTATTTCTTCGTGCTGGACCGCACCAACGGCAAGTTCATCAGCGCCAACAAGTTCGTCATGCAGACGACCTGGGCCAATGGCTTCAACAAGGCTGGCAAGCCCAATTACATCCCCGAAGGCCGTCCGCCCGCGCCCGGCGAGGGCAAGGGCAAGCCGGTCTTCGCCTCGCCCAGCTTCCTGGGCGGCAAGAACTGGATGCCGATGGCTTACAGCCAGGATACCGGCCTGTTCTACATCCCATCCAACGACTGGGGCATGGATATCTGGAACGAGCCCATCGCCTACAAGAAGGGTGCGGCCTATCTGGGCGCGGGCTTCACCATCAAGTCGATCGCGGAGGATCATATCGGCGCATTGCGGGCGATGGACCCCAAGACCGGCAAGATCGTGTGGGAATATAAGAACAAGGCGCCTTTGTGGGGCGGCGTTCTGACGACCGGCGGCAACCTCGTCTTCACGGGCACGCCCGAAGGTTTCCTCAAGGCGTTCGACGCCAAGACCGGCCAGGAATTGTGGAAGTTCCAGACCGGGTCGGGCGTGGTCGGATCACCTGTCACCTGGGAACAGGATGGCGAACAATATGTGGCGGTGATGTCCGGCTGGGGCGGCGCGGTGCCGCTGTGGGGCGGCGAAGTCGCCAAGTCGTTCAAGGACATCAACCAAGGCGGCGCCCTTTGGGTGTTCAAGCTGCCTAAATAAGGAACCAGGCAAATGATCGTCATGGGACGTGGATATTATGCGCAATCGGCCCCGGCCATCCCGCCCGGCGCATTGCGGCTTGCCACGTCCCATGATGTGTCCGATCATCATGGGCAGGGGCAGGATATGGGGCTTTATATGGGCGGGGAAGCGGTGATGGAGCGGGTGCTGATCATCGACGATCATCCCCTGGTGCGCGACGGGTTGCGCAGCGTGATCGCAATCAGTTTCGATAATATCGAGATTTTCGAGGCGGCCGGACTGGAAGAGGCCGTCGCCACGCTGGAAAAGCAGGATAATTTCGACCTGATCCTGCTCGACCTCAACATTCCCGACGTGCGCCGTCTGGACGGGCTCAAGCTGCTGCGCGATCGATTCCCGATCCTGCCGGTGGTGATGGTGTCGGGCGCGTTCGACCGCTCGATCGTGCAGGAGGCGCTGGCCGCCGGCGCCGCAGGCTTCATTCCCAAGTCGCTCAAGCGCAGCGCGATCGTGGAGGCTTTGCATCGCGTCGTGTCAGGCGAAATCTACCTGCCCGAAACGATGGGCGAGGGCGCGACGCCGTCAGCGGAGGAGGACGACATCGCCCGCCGCATCGACAGCCTGACGCCGCAGCAGAAGACGGTGCTGGGCCATCTGGTCAACGGCCGTCTCAACAAGCAGATCGCGCATGACCTCAACGTGTCGATGACCACGATCAAGGCGCATGTCTCGGCTATCCTCCAGAAGCTGGGCGTCTTGAGTCGCACCCAGGCGGTCATCAAAGCGAACCGGGTGCATTTCGGCGCGGATTGATATCCTCTTCATGGTCCGCATTCGCCGATGTGTCTGCTGTTCAAGCCGGGTTTGGACTGATCCCTAAGCCTTTGCCGACAGCGCGCTCATTTCCTCCAGGTCCAGGTCGCGCTCCAGTTCGTGCAGCGTCTGTTCGTCGATGTCCCCGATCCGGTGCAGGCGCAGCAATTCGGCCCGTCCCGCCGCCACCGCCATCAGCACCAGATCGAAATGCGCATGAAGGATGTGCGCATGTTCCGCTTCCTGGCCTGCATAGGTGACCGACAACGTCGCATGGCGCTGGTATCGGTCGAGAAGGCGCGGATGCAGCAATGTGCCGTCGGCGTCATAGGCATGGGCCTCGACCACCCGGACCTGCGCCTGCGCCATGGCGGCTTCCGCCTCGCTCATGCTCAGACGCGCCCGGTCGCTCGCCGGTTCCTCCAGCTTCAGCAGTCGGATCACCGCACCCAGCGTGGTGCCCTGGATCAGCACGGTGCCGATGATGACCGCGAAGGCGGCGACGAGGATGAAGTCGCGGCCGGGAAAGCCTTCCGGCACGCTCAGCGCCACTGCCAGCGTCACAACGCCGCGCATACCGGCCCAGCCCAGCACCACCGCCGATCGCGGACCAATCGGCGTATAGCGGCGCACGCCCATCGCCCGTAGCAGGCGGGTGACGCCGTCGGACCCGAAAACCCAGAGGAAGCGCGCGAGCGTCAGCGCGATCAGGATCGCCAGCACCGGCCCGGCCATTTGCGCCAGCACCAGTTGGAAGCCGCCGACCCGGTCGATCACCCCGCGCAGCGAGGAACCGATCAGCAGGAAGACGAACGCCTCCATCAGGAAGATCATCACCGCCCAGAAAGCCGTGCCGTTCATCCGCACCGTGGCGGAAAACACGACATGTTGAAACCAGCCGCAGATGAGTCCCGTGGTGACCGTGGCGATCACCCCGGACACATGGACCGTCTCCGCCAACAGGTAGGACGCCCATGGTGCGAGGAGCGACGAAGCGATCATCAGATATTTGTCGTCCAGCCGCGGCGTCAGCCGGACCCAGGCCATGCCCACCGCCGCGCCGACCAGCGCGCCGCCGATCGCCAGCAGCGCAAAGCTTTCCATCGCCTCCATCAAGCTGAACGCCCCGGTGACGCCCGCTGCGATCGCGAAGCGGAAGAGGACGAGGCCGCTGGCGTCGTTGAACAGGCTTTCGCCCTCCAGCAGGATGGACAGGCGACGGGGCAGGCGGACATGTTGCAGCACGGCGCGCGCCGACACCGCATCCGGTGGCGAGACGATCGCACCCAGCGCCGCGCAGGCGGCCCACGGCAGGGACGGCACCAGCCAGTGGGTCACCACCGCCACGATCACCGTGGTGAAGACCACCGCGCCCACCGCCAGGGCGATGATGCCCAGCATGTGACGATGGAGGTGGCGCAGGGCGATGAACCAGGCGCCATCCATCAACAGTGGCGGCAGGAAGACGACCAGCACCAGTTCCGGATCGAGCGAGATGACCGGCAGGCCGGGCAGGAAGGCAAAGAGCGCGCCGCCGGTCAGCAGCGCCACGGCGGGCGGGAGGCCTATCTTGTGCGCCGCATAATGCAACAGGATGATCGCCAGCAGCATGGCGACCAGCAATTCGAACAATTGCATCGGATGCATTGCGTCCCCCTGCATCAGCTTCGCTTCCTCTAGTAGCGCCTGATCCCGGCAGGTCCAGAGGACTGCGCGGCCCCTATTTGAGCATGGTCCGCAGCAACGCCCGCAACTGGGCCGGCTTGACCGGCTTGTTGAGCAGCGGGATGCCATGCGCGTCGAGCCGCGCCTTCAACTCCTTGCCGCGATCGGCGGAAATCATGACGGCGGAAACCGGCATGGCGAAATGACCGCGCAGGCGGTCGAGCGCGATTTCGCCCGTTTCGCCGTCGTTGAGATGATAGTCGATCAGAATGATGTCCGGCGCCTCGCCGGGCGCAAACAGGCCGGTCGCTTCGGCGAAGCCGCCGGCGGTCCGCACGGTGCAGCCCCAGCCGCCCAGCAGCGTGCGCATCCCCGTCTGGATCGCCCGTTCATTGTCGATGACCAGCACGTCGAGACCGCGCATCGTGCGGTCGCGGCCGATCGTCTCCGATCCGTTGTCCAGGTCCGCTACCGGTTCGCCCAGCGGCAGCTCGATCGCAAAGGTCGATCCGCGGCCGGGCGCGGACTCCAGCGTCACGCGATGGCCCAGCATGTCGCTCGCCCGCTTGACGATGGCCAGGCCCAGCCCCTTGCCGCTGGTGCGGGTGTCGAGCCGGCGGAACTCCTCGAACACCAGCGCCTGCTTGTCGGCCGCGATGCCCGGACCGCTGTCGGTCACGCTCACGCGAATGGCCTGTTCGCCGACCAAGCAATCGACCCGCACCGATCCCTGCTGGGTATAGCGCAGCGCGTTGGACAGGAAATTCTGCAGGATGCGCCGCACCAGTCGGATATCGGAGCGGACCCAGAGCGGTTCGTTCGCCATGTCCAGCATCAGCCCCGATGCGCGGGCGACGGGCGCGAATTCCACCCGCAACGTGCCCAGCAGCGTGTCGAGGCGGAAGTCGCCAATTTCCGGCTGGATCGCGCCGGCATCGAGCCGACTGATCTCCAGCAGCGCCTCCAGCAGATCCTCGACCGAATCGAGCGCGGTCGATGTCTGGTTGACCAGCGCGCGGGTGGGCAGCGCCAGCCGCCGATCGCCCAGCGCCGCGACGAAAAGCCGGGCGGCGTTCAACGGTTGCAACAGGTCATGGCTGGCGGCGGCGAGGAAGCTGGTCTTGGACAGGTTCGCCTTCTCCGCCGCCGTCTTGGCGTCCCGCAACTGCGCCTCGATCTCGCGCCGTTCGGCGACTTCGGCGCGCAGTTCGGCGGTGCGCTCGGCGACGCGACGCTCCAGCGTCTCGGCGGTTTCCTGTAGGCCCGCCTGCGCGCGCAGCATGTCGGTGACATCCGTGAAGCCGATCACCTGCCCGCCGCGCTCCAGCGCCGTGCTGCGGACTTCGAAATGACGATCCCCGGCCGCGACCAGCGCATGGCGGGCCGCGCCGGGCTGGTCGCCCCGCCAGTCCAGGCAGCCCCCGTCCGCCATGCCCAGCCGATCGCGGCACCAGCCGAGCAGCGCGCCATGGCTGGCGCCTTCCTGCGCCCAGTC
This sequence comes from Sphingomonas bisphenolicum, assembly GCF_024349785.1. Classification (NCBI taxonomy): domain Bacteria; kingdom Pseudomonadati; phylum Pseudomonadota; class Alphaproteobacteria; order Sphingomonadales; family Sphingomonadaceae; genus Sphingomonas; species Sphingomonas bisphenolicum. Next base: position 493,521 of record NZ_AP018817.1, on the reverse strand, counting down.
GTCGGGCAGGTCGAGCACATGCTGCAACGCCTCGTTCCAGGCGGCGACCCGTCCCTGCGCATCGAACAGGCATACGCCTTCGGACAGATTGTCGAGCGTCGATTGCAGCACCAGATTACGTTCGGCCAGTTCCAGCGCGCGGTTGCGGGCATCCTCCGCCTTCACTTCGGTGATATCGGTGTAGATACCGACGATCCCGCCCTCGCTGGTGCGCAGTTCGTTGATCTGGACCCAGCGGTCGTCGGCCAGCGCCTGGACATGGCCGCCATCGGCGACGCTGTGGCGCGCCAGCCGGTCGGACACCCAGCGGTCGGGCGCGACCACCGATCCGGGGGGGCGGTGGTGCGCCGCGGCCAGCCGCGCGACATCCTCGAACGACATGCCTTCGTGCAACTGGTCGGCGATTTCGGGCCAGAAGCCCAGATAGGCGTCGTTGAACAGGACCAGCCGGTCTTCCGCATCGAACAGCACGAAGCCTTCGTTGATCGAATCGATCGCGTCGCGCAGCCGCAGCTGCGCCGCTTCGGCGCTGGCATGGGCCTGGGCGAGGTCGGCATTGGCGGTGGCAAGCCTGCCCAGCGCGTCTTCCAGCTCGGTCGTCCGCTCGCGCACCATCGCTTCCAGTGTGATCGCGGTTTCGAACATCGAAAAGGCGTTGCCGGCCATGTCGCTGGACCGTTCCACCCGATCGATCAGCGCGGCGTTGATCTTGCGCAACTTGCGGTTGTCTTCGCGTAGTTGAGCCAGTTCCGCCTCGGTGGAAGGAAGGGTCGTTTCCGTCATCGCCCGATCGCCAGCCCGCTGAACGTCTGGTTGACGTGCAGCGCATGATATTGCTCGCCATAGGTGTTGAAACCGATCACCCGATGGCGGCCATAGAGTTCGGACACGGCGCGGCCGATCTGCCGCTGTTCCGCGTCGATGCGGTTGAGCACGCAATCGAAGGCGATGATCCGGTCGACCTGGCCGACATGGGCGCCGATGTCGGCGAACATCGTCTCCATCCCCGCGATCCGGTCGATCGGCTCGCCCACGGTCAGCACGATCCCCTCGTCGATCGCGCAATAGAAGGTCAGGCTGCCGTCCGGGTTGGCGCTCTGGATCGACCGCACATGATAGTCGCCCCCCGCGCGCACCATCGGCGGATGGGCGGCGTAGAAGGCCAGGCCCAGCGCTTCGCCGGCATGGCCCGCCAGCCGCAGATATTCCTGCGCCGCCGGTTCCGCGTTGATCTCGGTCACGATCCGGTCCTGCGGGATCGCGCCGGTCACGACCATCTTCGCCGCGCCGGGACGATAATGCTGCGCCTTGAACACATGGATCGGGCGCGGCGTGGACAGGATCGCGATTACTGCGGCGCGCTTGTGAAAACGGCCGCCTTCGAAGATCGCGGTTTCGCGGAACGCCAGCCCGTCGCCCGACGATCCACCGATCAGGGGGATGTCGCCCAGCGCATCCTGGATCGTCATCGTCAGCAATTCTTCGCGGTGGGACAGGCCATCGACCAGGAATAGCGCGACATGATTGACCGCGTCGCCCAGCCGCCGGCTGTCGCGATCGGCGATGGCGGCGAGCGATCGGATCGCCTCCCGCGCGGCAACGGGATCGAATGCATCGATATCGTCGAAAATATGGGACGTCAGGTGGAAGGCGTCGGCCGGAAAACCGATCACGCTCAGGCTGTCCTCGTCATAGCCCGCCTCGGTCAGCTCGCCCGAGCTGGTGCAACCGATCGCGACGACATGTTCGCTATGCCGGTTGACCGCGCGGGCCAGTGCATCGCGATCGAAGCGGTGCGAGCAGAACAGCAGCATCCCGGCCAGCGGCGCATCGCCCAATTGCCGCGCGACGTCCGCCATCGCCGTCGCCGGATCGGGCGAATGGCTCGATGCGAAACCGATTTCCGACGCCAGCATGGTCATGTTCCTCTCCCCCATGGCCTCCCCTTTTCCGGGGGTTATGCACCGCGTCGCGTCCCAATGTCACGCCCGTCCTATGCCGTAACGGTTTCGCCCCGGGGCGGATCGCCTGCCGCTTCCAGCAGCGCATTTTCCGCGTCGTCGAAGATCCGTGATCGCACGATGAAGCGCACGCCTTCGGGGCTTTCCAGCGACATGCCCGCACCGCGTCCCGGCACGATGTCGATCGTCACCTGGGTATGGCGCCAATAGTCGAACTGCGCCGCGCCGATCCACACCGGGATATCGCCCGCGACATGGCCCAGCAGCACATCCTGACCGCCGACCTTGAATTCGCCGCGCGGGAAGCACATCGGCGCGGACCCGTCGCAACATCCGCCCGACTGGTGGAACATCAGCGGCCCGTGCTTCTGCGTCAGGCTGTGCATCAGCGCTTCTGCATCTGGTGTCGCCAATATGCGTGGGGGCGGCCCGGTCATCCCGATCTCCTTTGAAAAAGACGATGCGGCGGGCATCGGGGAAAGGATGCCCGCCGCCGTCGAAGGCATAATGGAGAGGAATCCGCCTTCGACGAACTGCCATCCCGATTAGAAGAAGCCCAGCGCCCTGGGGCTGTAGCTGACCAGCAGATTCTTGGTCTGCTGATAATGATCGAGCATCATCTTGTGGTTTTCGCGCCCGATGCCCGACTGCTTGTAGCCGCCGAACGCCGCATGGGCGGGATAGGCGTGATAGCAGTTGGTCCATACCCGACCGGCCTGGATGCCCCGGCCCATGCGATAGGCGCGGGTTCCATCGCGGGTCCATACGCCCGCGCCCAGCCCGTAGAGCGTGTCGTTGGCGATGGCGAGCGCGTCGGCTTCGTCCTTGAAGGTGGTGACGGCCAGTACCGGGCCGAAAATCTCCTCCTGGAAGATGCGCATCTTGTTGTGGCCCTTCAGGACCGTGGGCGTCACATAATAGCCCTCGCTCAGTTCGCCATCCAGCGATGCGCGCGTGCCGCCGGTCAGCAGCTCAGCGCCTTCGTTCAGGCCGATCTCGATATAGGAGAGGATCTTCTCCAACTGGTCGTTCGACGCCTGCGCGCCGATCATGGTGCTGGGGTCGAGCGGGCTGCCCTGCTTGATCGCCTTCACCCGCGCGATGGCCCGTTCGATGAACTTTTCGTAGATCGATTCCTGGATCAGCGCGCGGCTGGGGCAGGTGCAGACTTCGCCCTGGTTGAGGGCGAACATGGCGAAGCCTTCGAGGCATTTGTCGAAATAATCGTCGTCGGCGTCCATCACGTCGGCGAAGAAGATGTTGGGCGACTTGCCGCCCAGCTCCAGCGTGACGGGGATCAGGTTCTCCGAGGCATATTGCATGATGAGGCGGCCGGTCGTCGTTTCGCCGGTGAAGGCGATCTTGCTGATCCGCTTGTTGCTGGCGAGCGGCTTGCCCGCCTCCACGCCAAAGCCGTTGACGACGTTCAGCACGCCGGGCGGCAGCAGGTCGCCGATCACCTCGAGCAGCACCAGGATCGACATCGGCGTCTGTTCGGCGGGCTTGAGCACGATGCAGTTGCCCGCCGCCAGTGCCGGGGCGAGCTTCCATACCGCCATCAGGATCGGGAAGTTCCACGGGATGATCTGGCCGACCACGCCCAGCGGCTCGTGGAAATGATAGGCGATCGTGTCATGGTCGATCTCGCTGATCGACCCTTCCTGCGCGCGGACGCAGCCCGCGAAATAGCGGAAATGGTCGATGGCGAGCGGGATGTCGGCATGGGTCGTCTCGCGGATCGGCTTGCCGTTGTCGATCGTCTCGGCCATCGCGATGAGGTCGAGATTGGCCTCCATCCGGTCGGCGATCTTGAGCAGGATGTTGGACCGCTCGGTGGACGAGGTCTTGCCCCAGGCGTCCTTCGCCTTGTGCGCGGCGTCCAGCGCCAGCTCGATGTCGGCGGCGGTGCCGCGCGCGATCCTGCCGACGACCTGGCCGGTCACGGGCGAGATATTGTCGAAATAGCCGCCCTGCACCGGCGCGACCCACGCGCCGCCGATATAATTGTCATATTGGTCGCGGATCAGCGTCTTTCCCGTGAAACGCTCCATCGCCTGTTGCAGCATGTGTCTACTCCCGATTGCTATGCGTAAAAATTGAGAAAGGCGTGGCTTTACTTCACCTTGGCCAGCGCCGCGGTCATGCGCTTGGCGGCGAAGGGCGGCAGCTTGACCGCCCTGGCGGCGGCGATGTCCGCCGGCGTCACCTTGCCCACCTGCACCAGCGCGACCATGCCCATCGAATAATGCGGCATGCATTTGATGCCGTAGAGGCCGGGCTTGGTGACGGTCAGCACCGCTTCCTTGTTCATCGCGCCCTTCATCGGCGTCGCACCGGCGGGCAGCATCGTCGCCATGGTTTCGGCATTATGGCTGGCGTCGGACGGCTGGAAGCGGATCGTGTCGCCGGGCGCGGCCTTCACATAGCTGGGCTCGAACACCATCGCTCCGTCGGCGCCCTGATTCTTCATATGGACGACGATATCCTTGGCCGTAGCGGGCAGCGAAAAGGCCAGGACGGCGGCGGTCAGCAAGCAGGCCGGGATGCGCAGGTCAGTCAAATCACTCTCCATGGAATCGGACGGCTTTCTCTGCCGGATTGCATGGAGAGTGCGGCCACAGGGGCCGCGCGCACAATTGACCTTTGGTCCTATGGCATGATGCCGCCGTCCGGTTCGATGCGGGAAAGCGGCCTTTTCAGGTCGCTCCAGCCATCCGTACCCTCCGCCAGCCACCAGACATTGCTGTAGCCCGCAGCGCGCAACCGCCTGGCCGCATTCCATCCCATCCAGCAATCGGCGCGGCAGAAGAGGATCAGCATCGCGTCGCGGCGCCCGTGCGTCAGGCGGGCGACCCTTTGTGCGAACCATGGGCCGATCCCCGGCGCCAGATCGCCGCGCCCGGTTTCGGGAAACCAGTGCGCGCCGGGGATGGATTCGTGCGGCTCGGCCAGCCGCCAGCGCCCGTCCGCCTCACGATGCCCGCCCTCGGACGGCAGCACGTCGATGAACAGCGCGTCGCGTCCCGGCACCAGTTGCGCCGCGGCGGCCGGGGCGATCCGGCCGACGCCGGCCGGCGCCTGCCGGACCGGCGCGCGATAATGGGCGATGCGATAGCCGGCCGGATTGAACAAAGGCGGCTGCGCGACCGCCGGCGACGCGATCAGCAGGGCGGGGATGAGGAAGCGGCGCATGATCGTCTCCGGGTGACCCAAGGGCCAATGGTAACCGACGCGGGACGAGAATAGACCCCGGCTTAAGGGAGAAGGACAGTGCGAAGGCAGGCAAGCCTTTGGGTCGCGCTCGCCCTGGCATGGGTCGCGGCCGATGCCGGGGCGACAGCGCCTCAACGAACCCCCGAACGAACTGGGGCCGATCCGCTGGGGTCGCCGATGTGGGACGCCCATGCCCGCACCCTGTTCGGCGACGATCCGGTGCGGTTCGATCCGCGCGTGCAGGTCGATTTCCCGATGATCGCGGAAAATCAGCGCGCCTTTCCGGTGGTGATCGACGCGCGCGCTATAGCGGGCGTGACCCGCATGGTGCTGCTGGTCGATCTCAATCCCATTCCCATCGCCATCGACTATCGCCCCCTCCACGCCGCCGCCTATGTCGCAACCCGCATCAAGCTCGACCAGCGCACCCCGGTACGCGGCGCGGTGCAACTGGCCAGCGGGCAATGGCTGGTGTCGGGCGGATGGGTCGATGCGGCGGGCGGCGGTTGCTCTGCGCCGCCGGTCAGCCGGGTCAGGGGCGACTGGGCCGACCATCTGGGCGAGATACGCGGCGAAGCCTGGCCGATGGCGGACGGGCGCAGCCGGGTGCGGCTCAATTTCCGCCATCCGATGGATACCGGCTTCGTCGCCAATATCGCCACCTATCATCTCGAAGCGCTGCGCGTGAAGGGCGCGGATGGACGGACGCTGGGCGAGATGGAGATATGGGCGGCGGTGGCCGAAGATCCGGCGATCACGCTGATGGTCGATGGCGGGGCCGGGGAGGCGCTGCGGGTCGAGGCGCGGGACACCAACGGGCGCGACTATCGCGCGGCGCTGTCCGTGGCGCGGCAATCACCTGTTCCAGCGCCGATGCCGGGCGGCCGATGACCCTGTCGCGGCGATCGCTGCTCGGTGGCGTGGTGGCGCTGGCGTCGGTCCCTGCGCGCGCGGCCGGCTATGCCATCACCCCCGAAGCGATCGGTGACGGCGTCTGGCTGGTGCGCGGGGCGGACGAGCCGATCGAGGCGGGCAATGGCGGCGCCATCGCCAATATCGCGATCATCGCCACGCCGGCCGGGACGGTGCTGTGGGATTGCGGCCCTTCCGTCCGCTACGCCCGATCGCTACGGCAAGTGGCAGAGCAACTGGCCGGCAAACCGGTGGTGCGACTCTATGTCAGCCATCTCCATCCCGATCATGGATTGGGCCTTGCCGCCTTCGATCCGTCCATCGTCGCGGCGCTGCCCGGCACGATCGAGGCGCTGCGGGCGGAGGGGCAGGGCTATGCCGACGGCATGTACCGCCTGCTGGGCGACTGGATGCGTGGCACCGACTTGACGCTGCCGGGCAGGGCGATCACGCAGGTGGAAGAAGATTTCGGGGGTCGCACGCTGCGCCTGCTCGCCTTGTCCGGGCATAGCGCGGCTGACCTGGCCCTGCTCGATCCGCAGACCGGCCTGCTGTTGGGTGGCGATCTGGTCTTCCACGATCGCGCGCCCAGCACGCCGACGGCGGATCTGGCCACATGGCGCATCAGCCTCGATCGGTTGAAGGCATTGCCGCACAAAGGCGTCGTACCGGGGCATGGCCCGTTCGATCCGGGCGGCACGACGGCGATCGACCAGACGCGCGACTGGATCGACTGGCTGGAAGCGACGCTGACCCAGGCGGTGCAGGGCGGGCTGGACATGGTCGAGGCGGGCGAGCTGCCCATTCCCGATCGGTTCGCGACAATGGCGGCGGGGCGCTACGAATTGCAGCGCAGCGTGTCGCACCTCTATCCGGGGCTGGAGGCGACGCTGCTGCCGCGGGTGGATGTGCCGTGAATGCAACAGCGAGTTGGACAGTTGTCACAAATTTCCGAAATTCAAGCCGTTGTTAAATAACGGTTTTTAGGAAGTCATGCGCCGGATCTGAACGCACGACTTCCTATTTTTCTTTATAAACAATCACTTATGGGAATCTGGAAAGCGCCGAAAAGTGGATATTTTGGGCGAAAGGGTCAGTCGACGCCCTGGATGATGAAGGTCTGATAGTCGCCGCTCGCCAGCCGGAGCTTCAGCGCCTCCTGATAAGCGGGGCTGTCATACCAGGCCTCGGCCTCCTCGAAGGTCGGGAAGGCGATGATGACCGCGCTCTCTGTCGCCGGCCCATCGGTGGCGCGGGTCTTGCCATAGACGGCGAGCGGCGTGATTGCATGGCCCGCCATGGATTTGCCGGCCAGATCGCCATAGGTGGCGAAGGTGTCGGGGTCGGAAATGCTGTTGCGGACGGCGACGAAATAGGCGGTCATGCTCTTTCTCTCCTGATGTTAGATGGTCAGAATAGGGCCTTCACGCCGACTTGCCAGCGGCGCGGTGCGCCCGGCCCATAAGCGCGCGGGTTGGACGCACCGGGCGTCTCCTCCAGTTGGATCTCATCCACTTCGCTGAAGGTGCCGAAGGTCGCGTAGCGGCGGCCCAGCGCATTGGTGAGCGTGCCGAACAGGCTGATGCCCTTCACCAGGGTTAGGCTCGCGCGCAGGTTGACGAGCGCATAGCCGCCCAGTTTGGGTTCGTCATTGCCCTCGTCGCCGACCAGATATTGGCCGGACCGCGCGATGAAGTCGCCGCCCACGGACCAGCCGTTCCCCGCATAATCGAGGTTCAGCGTGGCGCTGTGCCGCGGGATGCCGGGCAGCCGGTCGCCGCGCGCGACTTCGACCAGTCCTTCTTCGTCCGCCGACGGGTTGGCGGGGCTGGAAAGGGTCAGCGGCGCGCGATAGGTGGCGTCGGTGAAGGCGTAGCTCAGCCCTGCGTGCAAGCCGCCCCGGCTGGCGCGCAAGGTCGCTTCCACCCCCTGCCGCCGCGTGCTGCCGATATTGCGGAAATAGGCGCGGCCGCGAATCTCCGACGCGACATATTGGATGTCGTTGCGATTGTCGGTACGCCACGCCGACAGCAGCCAGTCGATGGTGAAGCCGCCCGCCTGGGCATGGCCCTTCGCGCCCGCCTCCCAGCTTTTGGCGACCACCTGCTTCAACGGCGGATCGGCGACGAAGAAATTGGTCAGGCTGCATGGCGCATTTTCGTCGGCGCAGGACAGTTCGGCCGGCGTCGGCACGCGGTTGCTTTCCGCATAGCCCGCGCGCAGCGTCAGTCCGTCCGACAGCTTATAGTCGAACTCGATGCCGGGATTGACCCGCTCGAACCGATGGCGGCCGTTCAGCGCCGTGCCGATCTGGTCCAGCATCACGATGCGCGCATGATTGTAGCGCAGCGCGACTTCCGCCGACAGGCGCGCCGTGATCGGCAACCGGTCCTGCACGAATGCGCCCCAATAGTCTGTATGGGCGATCAGGCCGACCGGCGCGATGGCGCCATCCGGCTGCACGATGATCGACCCCAGCCCCTCGACGCTGCGATCGTCGATCAGCGCGCCCAGTTCGGTCGAGGTGTCGAAGCGGGTGCGGCTGGTGTCGTAGCTGAAGCCGAGCGCGAAGACATTCTCGCCCGCGCCGATCGCGCGCTTGTCGATCAGCTGCACCAGCGCGCCCATCGCTCGCGTCGCCGTGCGCCCGCGGTTGAGCACGCCATAGCCCTCGCCGCCCAGCATATCGATGATGGCATTGCCATCGGCGTCGGTCAGGACGGCTTGTTCTTCCTCCTCGCCATCGCCCCCGACCGTTTCCAGGCAGACGAAACCGGCATCGTCGTCATCCTCGCACCCTTCAATATCGGCAGCATCGCCATTGACAGTGCGCAGGGTGAGTTTTTGCGCATAGAGCGTGGCTTCGATCCGGGTCGTGCCGGACAGCGCGACCCAGGGGTGCAGGCTGACCCGGCCATAGCGGCTGCGGCTGTTATCGGGCCAGGTGAAGACCGCGCGCCGATCCGCCGCCAGCAATTCCACCGGCGACACGCCATTGCCGGTCAGGTCGGTGTTCGCGCCCACAAGCTTCAGGTGCAGGCCGCCGGTCGCCGTGTCGAAGCCGACATCGGCATAGCCATTATAGAGGGTAGAGGGCGAATGATCGCGCCAGCCATCGTCGCGCCTATATTGGAAGGCGCCGAATGCGCTCCAGTCGCCCCAGGCCATGCCGCCCGCCACGCTCGCCTCGGTCGTGCCGAAGCGGCCGTGCGACAGGCTGGCTTCCAGCCCCGGATCGCTTAGCCCCGTCTTCGTGTCGATGACCAGCGCCCCGCCCAGGGCATTGAGGCCATAGACGGCGCTCTTGTCGAGCAGGCTGACGCCCCGGATCGCCGCTTCGGGGAGCAGGTCGAACTGCACCGTATCGCCAAAGGGCTGGTTGAAGCGCGCGCCGTCCAGATAGACGGCGATGCCCTGCGCCTGCCCCTGGAGCGGGGACGCGACGAAGCCGCGATAGACGAGATTGGGCTGCCAGGGGTTGTTCTGCGCATCCTGCAAGGTGACGCCGGCGAAATTGCGGGTCAGCGCGCCGAGGAAATCGGGACTGCCGCTTTTGCCGATGTCGGCGGCGGCCAGCGTGAGCGCGTCGTCCAGATCGACCGCGCCGCCGGGCGCAGTGACGATGATCGGCTGGCGCACGGCGTCCCCGGCATCGGGCGCCTGCGCCAACGCCGATCCGGCTCCGATCAATGCGCTTCCCGCCAACAGCGCCGCCATCACCCTCACGCCCATCCTCCCGTCTTTTATCGCGGGGAGGCTAGGGGGCGGCGGCGCGGCGCTCCATTATACCTTGGGTCGGGCCGTCGTCATGCCGCCTGCGCTTTCAACAGCTTGTCGATCGTCAGCGGATAGTCGCGCAGGCGAATGCCGGTGGCGTTGTAGATCGCATTGGCCACCGCCGCGCCTGCGCCGCAGATACCCAGCTCGCCCACGCCCTTGGCTTTCATCGGCGAGCTTTTGTCGTCCAGTTCGTCGATGAACAGCACGTCCTGCTGCGGAATGTCGGCATGCACCGGCACCACATATTCGGCCATGTCGTGATTGACGAAGAAGCCGAAGCGAGTGTCGACCTCCAGCGATTCCATCAGCGCCGCGCCCACCCCCATGGTCATCGCGCCGATCACCTGGCTGCGCGCGGATTTGGGGTTCAGGATGCGCCCGGCGGCGAAGGCCCCGCCCATACGGCGAACGCGCACTTCGGCGGTGTCGATATCGACGCCCACCTCGCAGAAATGCGCGCCGAAAGTGGCCTGGGCATAGCGTTTGTCGAGATCGCCATAATCCATGCTGTCCTCGGCCCACAGCCCCTCGCGCCCGGCCAGTGCCGCGAGCGTCTGGGATTTATTGTCGAATTTCACCAGGCCATCGTCGAACTGCGCCTTGTCGGCGGGATAGCCCGCCTTCTCCGCCAGCTTCGCGCGCAACGCCATCGCCGCGGCATAGACGCCCGCCGTCGAGCTGTTGGCGCCCCATTGCCCGCCCGACCCGGCCGATGCCGGAAAGCGACTGTCGCCCAGCCGGACCGTCACCTGGTCCAGCGTCACGCCCAGCATCTCGGCTGCGGTCTGGCCGATGATCGTATAGCTGCCGGTGCCGATATCAGTCATGTCGGTCTCGACGATCACTTGGCCCTGCGCATCCACGCCGATCCGCGCGCCCGACTTGCTGACCAGATTGTTCCGGAAGGCCGCGGCCATGCCCATGCCCACCAGCCAGCGCCCGTCGCGGACCTGGCCGGGCTTGGCCTTGCGCTTGTCCCAGCCGAAACGATCGGCCCCGGCGCGCAGGCATTCCACCAGCTTGCGGCTAGAATAGGGGCGCTGCGGACCGGCTTCGGGATCATATTGCACATCGTTGCGGATGCGCAGTTCGACCGGATCGACGCCGCAGGCTTCGGCCAGTTCGTCCATCGCCACTTCCAGCGCCAGCAGGCCCACCGCCTCGCCCGGCGCGCGCATCGCATTGCCTTCGGGCAGGTTCAGCGTCACCAGCCGGTGCGCGGTCATCCGGTTGGCGCCGCGATAGAGCAGCCGCGTCTGCTGCGCCGCCGTTTCCGGGCTGCCGCCGGGCAGGTCGCCCGACCAGACTTCATGGCCGATCGCGTCGATCACGCCGTCCCTGTCCGCGCCGATGCGGATGCGCTGGATCGTCGCCGGGCGGTGGGTGGTGTTGTTGGGAATCTGGTGCCGGGCGATGGCGACCTTGACCGGCCGCCCCACCTGCTTCGCGCCCAGCGCCGCCAGCAGTGCGTCGGCGCGCAGGAACAGCTTCGACCCGAAGCCGCCGCCAATATAGGGCGACACCAGCCGCACCTTCTCCTTGGCGATGCCCAGCGTCTTGGCGACTTCGCCCACGCCCCAGGCGATCATCTGGTTCGACGTCCACAGCGTCAGCCTGTCGCCATTCCAGGCGGCGGTCGTCGCATGCGGCTCCATCATCGCATGGCTATGGTCGGGTGTCGTATAGCGCTGGTCGATCCTGATGGCCGCCCTGGCGAAACCACCGTCGAAATCGCCCGCCTTCGTATCGGCCGGCGATCCGAAACTGTCGGGCGGCATGACGCCCTTCAGACTCTCGGCCGCCAGATCATATTTGCCGTCCTCCGGCATATAATCGATCTGCACCAGCTTGGCCGCGTCACGCGCATTTTCGAACGTGTCGGCGATGACCAGCGCCATGGCCTGCTCATAATGGTCCACCTGCGGTCCGCCCAGCAAAGGCGCGGTGTTCATGCTGCCCTTGCCCAGTTTGCCGGCATTGGCGTGGGTGACGATGCCCAGCACGCCCGGCGCGGCCTCCGCAGCGCGCAGGTCCATGGAGGCCATCCGCCCCTTGGCGATGGCGGACCCCACGATCCAGCCATAGACGGCGTTGGGCGCGGCATCGTGCCGCTCATAGGCATAGGGCGCGCTGCCCGTCACCTTGGCCGCGCCGTCGATGCGGTCGTGCGGAATGCCGATCACCCGGCCCTTGTCGATCGGGTTGATGCCCGCTGGCGTGTCGAACTTCATGCCCGTGCCTCCCGCTGGCGGTAGAGGGACGCGAGCGTCCGTTCGACCAGTGTCTTCTTGAAGTCGTTATGATGGGTGGTGCGTGCGCCGGCGAGGGCCGCTTCGGCCACGGCCTTCGCACCACTCTTGGCAGCGGCGTCGGCCGCCTCCACGCGCCACGGCTTCGCGCCGATCCCGCCAAAGGCGAAGCGCGCCGTTCCGTCCTTGCCGAACACGGCCGCCACCGACACCAAGGCGAAGGCATAGGAGGCGCGGTCGCGCACCTTGCGATAGACATGGGTGCCGACGATCGGCTTGGGCAGGGTGACGGACGTGATGATCTCGCCGGGTTTCAGCGCGCTTTCTTTCTGCGGCGTGTCGCCTGGCAGCAAGTGGAAGTCGGCGATCGGGATCGCCCGCGCCGCGCCGTTTGCGTCCATCGTATCGACCTGCGCGTCCAGCAGCCGCATCGCCACCGCCATGTCGCTGGGATGCTGGGCGATGCAGGCGTCGCTCACGCCCAATATCGCCAGGCTGCGGCTCATCCCCTGTAGCGCGCCGCAACCGCTGCCGGCCTTGCGCTTGTTGCAGGGCATGCGCGTGTCGTAGAAATAGGGGCAACGGGTGCGCTGCAACAGGTTGCCGCCGGTCGTCGCCTTGTTGCGCAACTGGCCCGATGCGCCGGCCAGCAACGCGCGGCTCAGCACCGCATAATCTTGTCGCACGCTTTTGTCGGCGGCCAAGTCGGTGTTGCGCACCAGCGCGCCGATGCGCAGCCCGCCGCCGTCGGTCTTCTCGATCCGGTCCAGCCCCAGAGGATTGACGTCGATCAAATGGGTCGGCGTCTCGATCTGCAGCTTCATCAGGTCGAGCAGGTTGGTCCCGCCCGCGATGAAGCGCGCGCCCTGTACGGATGCAGCCGCTTTCGCCGCCGCCTCGACGCTGGCGGCGCGTTCATAGGTGAAGGCCTTCATGCCGCGGTCTCCCCATGCCCAGATTGACCAGAAACATCGCGCATCGCGGCAATGATGTTGGGATAGGCGGCGCAGCGGCAGATATTGCCGCTCATCCGCTCGCGCAGTTCCGCATCGCTCAGCGCGACATCGTCCAGCTCCGCCGTCGCATGGCTGGGGATGCCCGCCTTGATCTCGTCCAGCACCGCCACCGCCGAGCAGATCTGCCCCGGCGTGCAATAGCCGCATTGATAGCCATCATGGACGATGAACGCCTTCTGCATCGGGTGCAGCTTGTCGGGCGTGCCCAGCCCCTCGATCGTCGTGACGCTCTCGCCATCATGCATCACCGCCAGCGTCAGGCAACTGTTGATCCGCCGCCCCTCCACGATCACGGTGCAGGCGCCGCACTGGCCATGATCGCATCCCTTCTTGGTGCCGGTCAGGTGCAGATGCTCGCGCAGCGTGTCGAGCAGGCTGGTGCGCGGGTCGAGTTGCAGATGCACCTCACGCCCGTTGACGGTCAGTTCGACAGGCATCATTGCGGTTCCTCCGGTGCGGCGGGGTGTCGCTGCGGCGGTGTCCTGCGACAGGACGGGGCCGGCGGCGGCGATGGCGGCGCTGCCCTGCAACAGGCCGCGGCGCGTCAAATGATCGGACGACATGGCTGGTCTCCCTGCTGGTTGCTGGTCATTACGAAGGGCGGGGGCAAATGATCCCGCCACGGCAAGAAACTTGTCGGCACAGCCTAGCACAAGGACGGCGCGCGCCAAGCCGCCCTTTTCGCCACTGTCCTGGGGGTGATTCGCGCATCGAATGACGTGCCCGTCCGGCGGCGAAATAATATCCACAAAGCTAACACACTGGAAAAATTATGTTTTTTCATGTGCGAAGGAGAATTTCATTTTTGTGCAATTCTCCCCTTGCCCCTTTAGACAAGCGCTGCTAGTTCCCCGCCACCCGCCGAGAGGGACACATCCTCCGGCCGCCAGAGCGGGCGTAGCTCAGGGGTAGAGCACAACCTTGCCAAGGTTGGGGTCGAGGGTTCGAATCCCTTCGCCCGCTCCAGAAATCATCGATAAATCAATGGTTTCTGGGGCAACTGGGAAGCGATTTCCGGATATACGGTCGCTGCAAAAGCACATTGTCTCCACAAAATTTGTAGGAATGGCGCGCGACAGCCTTTGTGAGCGCAGGCCGAGCTTTGCGATTTGGCGACACCGGCTCTTCCGCCCGTTTGTTGGCGCGTGGAGCAATGGGGCCGCGTAAGCTTCCAATATTCCCGCTACCGAGGTGACTGTCCACATCCTGGCGAGGGACATCTGGCTGGCGAGGAACATCTGGCAGACTGCCTACAGCGTGCGAGAGATCGAGACGGGTGTCAATCGGCGTGCAAACGGGACCCCCTATCGGCGCGCAAAAGGGACCCCATTTCAAGATGGCGCAAGGTTGATCTGACGCGCTCTCCTGCGCTGCGCGCGGCGTAGGGAGGGCGTAGCCCGACCGAAGGCGCGCGCAGCGCAAAGCATCTTTTAATTGAGGGCCGATGGGGAGGATCAGCTCCGGTTTTTGAAGCGCCAGCTGTCATTGCCGGTCTCGACTATGTCGCAATGATGGGTGACGCGATCCAGGAGCGCGGTGGTCATCTTGGGATCACCGAACACGGTGGGCCACTCCCCGAAGGCGAGGTTGGTGGTGATGATGACACTGGTTTGCTCGTAGAGCTTGCTGATCAGATGGAACAGCAACTGGCCGCCCGATCGGGCGAACGGCAGATACCCCAGTTCATCGAGCACGATGAGATCGAGGCGGGATAGCTGGGCGGCGAGTGTGCCGCTTTTGCCGATCCTGGCCTCCTCTTCGAGACGGGTCACAAGATCAACGGTGTTGAAGTAGCGGCCCCGCGCACCCGAGCGCACGACATTAGCGGTGATGGCGATGGCCAGATGGGTCTTTCCGGTGCCTGTACCGCCGACCAGGACGATATTGCGCCGCGCGGGCAGGAACGCGCCGCTGTGCAATGAACGCACCAGTCCTTCGTTGATCGGGGTGCCCTCGAACCGGAAGGCGTCGATGTCCTTCACGATCGGCAGCCTCGCGGCCGCCATCCGGTATCGGATCGACGCGGCGTGGCGATGCGTCGCTTCCGCCCTCAGAAGATCGGTCAATATCTCCATCGTGGTGCGCTGGCGCTGAAGGCCGGTGGTGACCGCATCGTCGAACGCGCCTGCCATGCCTTTGAGCCCGAGCCCGCGCATGGCCTCGATCATGTCATGCCGCTGCATCGAAGGTCCTCAGCTGGTCGTAACGGGCACAGTCGGCGATCGGAGGATGGCGCAGCGCGCTGTCCTCGGAGGTGATGATCGTGAGTGGACGCGGCGGTTCCCGGCGTCGCGCCAGGATGTTCAGGATCAGGTCGTCGCTTGCCGTGCCCGTCGCCAGTGCCTCGCGCACCGCCGCTTCGACAGGCTCCAGGCCATCGGTCAACACAGCCGACAGCACACGGACGAACCGGCGATCAGCATCGTCGCCATTACCCAGCTTGCGGCGCAGGCGGGCAAGCGCCGGTGGCAGATCCCAGCCCTGGAAGGGGGCGCCGTTCCGCAGCGCGCCGGGCTTGCGGGCCAGCACCGGCAGATAATGCCAGGGATCATAGATCGTGCGGTTGCGCCCGAAGTAGCGAGGATGTTCGGCGACAACCTCCTCGCCGCAGCGAACGACGATACGATCGGCATAGGCGCGGACCTGCACAGTGCGCCGTGCCACCGTCGAGAGCACCGAGTAACGGTTGCGGTCGAAGCTGATCAGGCAGGTGCCCGTCACGGCATGCTCGCTCTCATTGAAGCCGTCGAACGGCCCCAGCATCGGCTGCAGCGCGGATCGTTCGATCTCCAGCACCTGCGCCACGGTCAGCTCTCCCTGTTCGGGATGGGCCTGCCGTTCCGCCCAGCGCCGACACTCGGCCTCCAGCCAGCCATTAAGCTCTTCGAGGCTGGCGAACCGCAGCCGGGGCTGGAAGAAGCGGCCACGGATCGTCTGCACCTGGTTCTCGACCTGGCCCTTCTCCCATCCCGCCGCAGGCGAGCAGGCCGTGGGCTCGACCATATAATGGTCGGTCATGATCAGGAACCGCCGGTTGAAGACTCGTTCCTTGCCGGTGAACACGCTCGTCACCGCCGTCTTCATATTATCGTAGATGCCGCGCTCCGGCACGCCGCCAAAGAAGGCAAAGCCGCGCGCATGCGCGTCGAACAGCATCTCCTGGCTCTCGCGAGGATAGGCTCGGACATAGACCCCGCGTGACGCGCACAGTCGCATATGCGCGACCTTCACCCGCATCGGCTTGCCGGCGATCTCGACATCCTCATGGCTCCAGTCGAACTGGTAGGCCTCGCCTGGCCTGAACATCAACGGGATAAAGGCGGTGACGCCATCGCCGGCATCCTTGCGCCGTTCGATCTTCCATCGCGCCGCGTAGCGCCGCACGGCATCGTAGGAACCCTCAAAGCCTTCGCGCACCAGCAGGTCATGGATCCGCGTCATCCGCAGCCGTTCACGCCTGCCGCGCACCTCGTTCTCTTCCAGCAGCGTGTTCAGACGATCCTGAAACGGACCGATCCTGGGCAGTGGCTGAATCTTGCGCTGATAGTCGAATGCGCCCTCCGGCGCTCGGATCGCCTTACGGATGACCTTCCGCGACACATGCAGATCCCGCGCGATCGCCTTGATCGCCTTGCCCCCGGCATACTCGCGCCGGATCCGAACAACTGTCTCCAAAACCAACATCCCGATCTCGCCGCCTGAAAATCCAGGCAGCTGTTTAAACCATCGAAATGAGGGGTCCCTTTTAGACGCCGATCACCCCGCTAACGGGGTCCTTTTTGCACGCCGATCCACAGCCCATAATCATGCGTTCCGCGTGCTGGGCGGGGTGCCGCGGCGCGGCATCTACGACAACATGCGCACCGCGGTCGACAAGGTCGGACGCGGCAAGGAACGGACCGTCAATGCCCGCTTCCTGACGATGGTCAGCCATTATCTGTTCGAGGCCGAGTTCTGTAATCCGGCAGCGGGCTGGGAGAAGGGCCAGGTCGAGAAGAACGTGCAGGATGCGCGCCATCGGCTCTGGCAGCCTGTTCCCCAGACCGAGACGCTCGACGCGTTGAACATCTGGCTTGAAGCGCGCTGCAAGGCGCTGTGGCAGGATATCCCACATGGTGTTGAGCTTGGTTCGGTCGCCGATGCCTGGGCCGATGAGGTGGCGAGCCTGATGCCGATGGGACGGCCGTTCGACGGCTTCGTCGAGTATGGCAAGCGGGTCTCACCGACCTGCCTCGTCCATCTGGAGCGTAATCGCTACAGCGTTCCGGCGTCCTTCGCCAACCGTCCTGTCAGCGTGCGGCTCTACCCGGACCGCTTCCTCGTCGTCGCAGAGGGGCAGCTGCTATGTGAACATCAGCGGATCATCGATCGATCCCATGATGGGCCGGGACGCACTGTTTATGACTGGCGCCATTATCTGGCGGTCGTCCAGCGCAAGCCTGGCGCCCTGCGCAACGGCGCGCCGTTCCTCGAGATGCCTGAGGCCTTCCAGCGGTTACAGCGCCATCTGCTGCGATCCCCCGGCGGCGACAGGGAGATGGTCGAGATTCTTGCGCTGGTGCTGCATCATGATGAGCAGGTCGTGCTGATGGCGGTCACCATGGCGCTGGAGGCCGGTGTTCCGACCAAGACTCATATCCTCAACCTTTTGCACCGGCTGATCGACGGTAAGCCGCTGACAACACCGCCGATCACGGCGCCACAGGCGCTAAGACTGGTCAGCGAGCCGATGGCCAATGTGGAACGCTATGACGCCCTGCGTCGGGAGAACCGCCATGCGTCATGATCCCGCCAGCGGCGCCATCATCGTCATGCTGCGCAGCCTCAAGATGCATGGCATGGCTCAGGCCGTCACCGATCTCATGGAGCAGGGCGCGCCAGCGTTCGATGCGGCGGTTCCGATCCTGTCACAACTGCTCAAGGCGGAGACCGCCGAACGGGAGGTGCGATCGGTATCCTATCAGCTCAAGGCCGCACGGTTCCCAGCCTATCGCGACCTAGCGTGTCAATCGGCGTGCAAACGGGACCCCCTATCGGCGCGCAAAAGGGACCCCATTTCAAGATGGCGCAAGGTTGATCTGACGCGCTCTCCTGCGCTGCGCGCGGCGTAGGGAGGGCGTAGCCCGACCGAAGGCGCGCGCAGCGCAAAGCATCTTTTAATTGAGGGCCGATGGGGAGGATCAGCTCCGGTTTTTGAAGCGCCAGCTGTCATTGCCGGTCTCGACTATGTCGCAATGATGGGTGACGCGATCCAGGAGCGCGGTGGTCATCTTGGGATCACCGAACACGGTGGGCCACTCCCCGAAGGCGAGGTTGGTGGTGATGATGACACTGGTTTGCTCGTAGAGCTTGCTGATCAGATGGAACAGCAACTGGCCGCCCGATCGGGCGAACGGCAGATACCCCAGTTCATCGAGCACGATGAGATCGAGGCGGGATAGCTGGGCGGCGAGTGTGCCGCTTTTGCCGATCCTGGCCTCCTCTTCGAGACGGGTCACAAGATCAACGGTGTTGAAGTAGCGGCCCCGCGCACCCGAGCGCACGACATTAGCGGTGATGGCGATGGCCAGATGGGTCTTTCCGGTGCCTGTACCGCCGACCAGGACGATATTGCGCCGCGCGGGCAGGAACGCGCCGCTGTGCAATGAACGCACCAGTCCTTCGTTGATCGGGGTGCCCTCGAACCGGAAGGCGTCGATGTCCTTCACGATCGGCAGCCTCGCGGCCGCCATCCGGTATCGGATCGACGCGGCGTGGCGATGCGTCGCTTCCGCCCTCAGAAGATCGGTCAATATCTCCATCGTGGTGCGCTGGCGCTGAAGGCCGGTGGTGACCGCATCGTCGAACGCGCCTGCCATGCCTTTGAGCCCGAGCCCGCGCATGGCCTCGATCATGTCATGCCGCTGCATCGAAGGTCCTCAGCTGGTCGTAACGGGCACAGTCGGCGATCGGAGGATGGCGCAGCGCGCTGTCCTCGGAGGTGATGATCGTGAGTGGACGCGGCGGTTCCCGGCGTCGCGCCAGGATGTTCAGGATCAGGTCGTCGCTTGCCGTGCCCGTCGCCAGTGCCTCGCGCACCGCCGCTTCGACAGGCTCCAGGCCATCGGTCAACACAGCCGACAGCACACGGACGAACCGGCGATCAGCATCGTCGCCATTACCCAGCTTGCGGCGCAGGCGGGCAAGCGCCGGTGGCAGATCCCAGCCCTGGAAGGGGGCGCCGTTCCGCAGCGCGCCGGGCTTGCGGGCCAGCACCGGCAGATAATGCCAGGGATCATAGATCGTGCGGTTGCGCCCGAAGTAGCGAGGATGTTCGGCGACAACCTCCTCGCCGCAGCGAACGACGATACGATCGGCATAGGCGCGGACCTGCACAGTGCGCCGTGCCACCGTCGAGAGCACCGAGTAACGGTTGCGGTCGAAGCTGATCAGGCAGGTGCCCGTCACGGCATGCTCGCTCTCATTGAAGCCGTCGAACGGCCCCAGCATCGGCTGCAGCGCGGATCGTTCGATCTCCAGCACCTGCGCCACGGTCAGCTCTCCCTGTTCGGGATGGGCCTGCCGTTCCGCCCAGCGCCGACACTCGGCCTCCAGCCAGCCATTAAGCTCTTCGAGGCTGGCGAACCGCAGCCGGGGCTGGAAGAAGCGGCCACGGATCGTCTGCACCTGGTTCTCGACCTGGCCCTTCTCCCATCCCGCCGCAGGCGAGCAGGCCGTGGGCTCGACCATATAATGGTCGGTCATGATCAGGAACCGCCGGTTGAAGACTCGTTCCTTGCCGGTGAACACGCTCGTCACCGCCGTCTTCATATTATCGTAGATGCCGCGCTCCGGCACGCCGCCAAAGAAGGCAAAGCCGCGCGCATGCGCGTCGAACAGCATCTCCTGGCTCTCGCGAGGATAGGCTCGGACATAGACCCCGCGTGACGCGCACAGTCGCATATGCGCGACCTTCACCCGCATCGGCTTGCCGGCGATCTCGACATCCTCATGGCTCCAGTCGAACTGGTAGGCCTCGCCTGGCCTGAACATCAACGGGATAAAGGCGGTGACGCCATCGCCGGCATCCTTGCGCCGTTCGATCTTCCATCGCGCCGCGTAGCGCCGCACGGCATCGTAGGAACCCTCAAAGCCTTCGCGCACCAGCAGGTCATGGATCCGCGTCATCCGCAGCCGTTCACGCCTGCCGCGCACCTCGTTCTCTTCCAGCAGCGTGTTCAGACGATCCTGAAACGGACCGATCCTGGGCAGTGGCTGAATCTTGCGCTGATAGTCGAATGCGCCCTCCGGCGCTCGGATCGCCTTACGGATGACCTTCCGCGACACATGCAGATCCCGCGCGATCGCCTTGATCGCCTTGCCCCCGGCATACTCGCGCCGGATCCGAACAACTGTCTCCAAAACCAACATCCCGATCTCGCCGCCTGAAAATCCAGGCAGCTGTTTAAACCATCGAAATGAGGGGTCCCTTTTAGACGCCGATCACCCCGCTAACGGGGTCCTTTTTGCACGCCGATCCACATTGGGGGTCTTCGCCGAGTTCGAGCGGGCCATGATCTCCGAAAGGGTCAAAGCAGGCATCGCACGCAGCGGGAAGAAGGGCGGTCGTCCTCCCGTCGATCCCACCAAGGTCGACAAGATCAAGCGCGCCCTGACGAAGGGAGCCAGCATCAACGAGACGGCCCGGAAGCATCGAGTCGGCGTCGCGACGGTCCATCGTATCAAGGTCTCGATGGCCGAATCGATCGCCGCCTGACCATCGTGGCCTGCGATCGGCGCTGATGCTGCCGGTCCACCCTCACTTCACCATCAGCCCGAATATGTCGGTGGTTCGGTGCCGTCCCCGGTCTTCATACCGCCGACAGGAGCAGCCTCATGACAAACAACGATGATCCCGAAAACCACGGCGAAAGCGAAGCGCAGTATCCGTCCCCGGGCACCATTTGTTCTCATCATATTGAAAACATTAGAAAATCGTCTCAAAGACGGTCTTCTAACCCTCACTCCCCCACATTGCTGCTACACAATCGAGCAGTCAAAACCGTTGAAAACCCTCGGAAATCAGCGGATTCGGGCTCCACCGGCAACGCTCCGTGCGCAGGCCGTGCGTCAAAACTTGCAACAAGAAATCAACTGTCAGAAACCGCTAACTCAGCAACTATGCTTCGGGCACCGCAACCGGCTTACGCCTTGCCAGAAGGCTGACTAAGTGGCGATCGCCAAGTGGTGTAATGCGCCAATAACTTGACCTGTCATTTACACCACGCTTTTTAATTCCTTGGTCAATTAAGCCAAGCGCACGTAGTTGGATAAGTATTTCATTGAAGCTTTCAAGCGCCAACGACACATTTCCTCTATGAGAAAAATTTGGAGGAAGTTCATCAAGAGCATGGAAACGCAAAAGAATATTTTTTCAGGTCAGATTCGGTGGTCTCATTAATCAGTGCAGGTCCTATATCGCGGAAAATTTCATCCCATGTAGTGAGGGCATGCCATTCCCCTGTTCCATACCCTCCGCCCGGACGGGAGTCATATATGCTTCTCGTGCCATATATCTCGACCTCATCTGCCCCGCTTTCGAGCGTGGGGTCAGACTCGTCGTCAACGTGGCTGGCCAAGTTCTCCCGCAGAGTGCGATTCTCTTCGGTCAGCGAGTTGATGCGTTCCAAAAGTGAGTGTCTGATTCATAATTATCCGGCGTGATTTGATGCCCTTGCGATGCGGCGGGTGAAGAGTTGAATGGATGCAATGAAGAGCCACGCGGTTGCCGATGCGATGGTTTGCTCGAAGTCCCTGGCGAGGCGTCGGTTCCGGTTGAGCCATGCCAGCGTGCGTTCGACAACCCATCGGCGGGGCAGCACCTCAAAGCCTTTGGCCGTGTCTGATCGCTTGATGATTTCGACGGTCCATTTCCCCATTTGCCGCAGAGCCCCCCTGAGTTTGTCGCCAGCATAGCCGCCATCGGCGAAGACGTGCCGCAGCCACGGAAAGCGCCCGATGATTTCGCGCAGCACCATCGGCGCACCATCGCGGTCCTGAATGTCAGCGGTGTGGATCACGGCATGCACCAGGTTTCCCTCGGTGTCGGTCAGGATATGGCGCTTGCGGCCTTTCACCTTCTTGCCAGCGTCATAGCCACAAGGACCACCACTTTGCGTGGTTTTGATGCTCTGGCTGTCGATCACACCCGCCGACGGAGAGGCCTCGCGGCCTGTCATCTCGCGCGAAGCCATGAGCAGCACATGGTTCATCGTCAGCCACAGGCCGTTGTCGCGCCAGAGGTAAAACCAGCGTCGCACCGTCGAGACCGGCGGAAAGCATGGGGGCAGCATCCGCCATGGCAAGCCACCACGCAGCAGGTAAAGCATCGCTTCGACAATCCGGCGCATCGGCCATTTGCGGGGCCGCCCCACATGCGAGGCTGATGGCAGCAGCGGTTCCAGCACCAACCACTCGGCATTCGTCAAATCACTTGGCAAAATCAGCCCGCGTCGCGCATGAAGCGCGCGAGTGGTATCGGTCCACATCGTTGATCCTCGGTAGTTTTTCGCAAAACCCATGAATCAATGACAGGTCACGCCGTCAAGCTAACCTGCTGATACCACTCACCTTAATTTCGGATCAGACACTGATATAGGTGACGAACCATCATTTCTGATCCATCCCGGCCGGGGGTTAACCTTGATCTCACGAACTAACGAACGCGACACCAAGCCACCGAGCTCAGAAGCTGATGACCAACTACGGATCGGATGCTCCGCCATAACCGCGGTTCTAAATGCCTCAAGCTTCAGCC
Organism: Sphingomonas bisphenolicum; assembly: GCF_024349785.1. Taxonomy (NCBI): domain Bacteria; kingdom Pseudomonadati; phylum Pseudomonadota; class Alphaproteobacteria; order Sphingomonadales; family Sphingomonadaceae; genus Sphingomonas; species Sphingomonas bisphenolicum. Next base: position 470,594 of record NZ_AP018817.1, on the reverse strand, counting down.
TATTCGCTTCCACTTTCTCAGTTTTGCCAGCCGGTATCGTTTCAGGATTTCCGTGAACGAAGGCGAGCACGGGTAGGCCAATCTTCTTGGCGTAGCGGTATTCTTTCTCAGTGTAACTGACGCCATCGTCCGTGACGGAGCCATACCTACCACCGATTATCAGCACATAATAATCGCACTCGTCTATGACTTTCCGAATGACCTCCCATTGACTCTCATTGGAAGCGACAAATGCTTCCATACCTGTAGGGATGCAATCTAGCTCCCAGAGAGCTTGGATCACTTCGGTTCTTTCTTCGATAAGGTCAGTAAAGGTGGAACTGACGAATACTTGATGCCTGACGCTGTAAGACATTTCGGTCCTTGATAAATCGCCTCTGCCTACCTCCTTACCGCGCAAACGCGTATTTTCAATGGCTCGAGGTTCGCATCCAGTCGCGTGATAAAACCTTTGCAAGTAAGACAGATCAGCGTCTTAAATGGCTGAGATCAACGTTCTCGAAGCGTAGCCGCAGCATCGCCTCATCCAGCACATTTATTCCATGACCTCTTCCATAATTTTCTGAAGCATTGCTCTTCGTCGAGGCACCGTTCGTCCACCCACCAATTGCTAGAGCGACATCGTGGTCGATCCGCGCCGCTCTCAATTCATCACGGAAATTATGCCGGAAGCTATGGAAACAGGTTCGGTCCTGCGCCGCTCCCGCCTTTCGCGTGAAGAGGGTGAACCACTTGGAGAATGCCACGGCTCGGACACCCCTCGGTCCCGGAGCGATCTCTCCAAATAACTTCGTCTCACCGGCCCTGCGTCGCTTATCGACAAATTGGAACAGCCCGAAATCACAAAGGTTCGGATGGATTGGAATCACCCTTTCGCTGGTTCTTGTCTTCAACTGCTTATCGGTGCTGCCCACCAATGACTCGTCGCTCACCACAAAGCACTGGACGCCTTCTATGGCCCGCAAATCCGTCACATCGAGTTGACAGATTTCATTGAGCCGCATCCCTGTGTGGAGCGCGATCAGCGGAATCCAGAACCGGGCGTTCTGGGGGCGCTCGGTGCCCGGCAGAAAATAGGAGCGCTCACCATCCACGCACCCGCGATAGAGCGGCGCGTTGAATATTTTCTTCAATTGCACCGAAGAGAAGGGGAAGCGCTTGTTGCGCTTGGCTACCTCATCCGGGAGCCGCAGCCCTCGGGCAGGATTCCGCTCCAAATATTCCTCTCGAACCGCCCAGTTCAGGAAGCTCGATAGATCGGTGAGATAGGCGTTAACATTGGCAGAGCTAATGAGATTGTCCAATTTCCCTTCCCGCGCCTTCTCCGCCGCCTGTCGAGGCGAGAGGCGCGGGAAACGCTTGCTCGCGTTTTTCGGCAAAAATCTCAGCGTCTCGATGAAATCCCGACAATGCGTCCGGGTGAAATCGGCAATGGGTAAATCAGCCCCAATAATGTCGGTGGCGAGCTTCCGGCATGTCTCATAAGAGTCGCGGGTTCGAACAGACCAGCCCCGTGTCGGATCGTTGATATAACGGTCATAGACGTTGCCGAAGGTCAGGCACGACTTTTGGGGCGGGACAACAGGCGGGGATGGAAAATAGACCGTCGACGCCGCCGCAGGCACTGGTTGGCGAGGTCCGACTTGGGCAGAAGAGCCGACGCCTTCGAGCAAGACTGGATCGATGGTCATCCCTGCCCTCAGCCTTACCCCTTCGATTTCAGATTCGACTTGGGAGACGATCAACGGGAAGCGTCGAACAGCGCATTTCAGACTGTCCGTCCTCAATGACCGCCAAATCTCTGCCCGCCCCATATGCTGACGGACATCATGCGGAACACGGCGTCGAAAATAGAACTGCCCGCCCCGGAAACACATGCCCGACGGCAACTTGTGTAGCAGCTTTGTGTAGCAGTTCTTGGAACCCGAATCCGCTGATTTCCGAGGGTTTTCAACGGTTTTGACTGCTCGATTGTGTAGCAGCAATGTGGGGGAGTGAGGGTTAGAAGACCGTCTTTGAGACGATTTTCTAATGTTTTCAATATGATGAGAACAAATGGTGCCCGGGGACGGATTCGAACCGCCGACACTGCGATTTTCAATCGCATGCTCTACCAACTGAGCTACCCGGGCACGGGTCTTCGGCGGGAGGCGTCCGCCGGATGGAGGCGTGCCTATAAGCGTCAATCCGGCTCGCTGTCCAGCCCATAATTGCCGTTTTTTTGTGCCGCTTCATCAACGGGCTGGCCCGGCACGCGATAGCCTTCGCCCAGCCATTGCAGCAGGTCGCGGTCGCGGCAGGCGGCGCTGCAGAAGGGGCGCGTGGCGAGCTGGGCGGGCTGGTCGCAGACCGGGCAGGCGCCGGGCTTGGACGATGCCTTAGGCGACATGGCCGCCCGCCAGAGCCAGCGCCGCATCCGCCTGCAAGGTGATCGCGCCGCCCCGGCGCTTGGCCAGTTGCTCGATCCAGTCCTGCCGCTTGTGCAGCAGGTCGATGATCGCGGGCATGGCGGTGATGGTGGCCGCGCCGCCCTGCCCATGGCGTTCGGCCCGGCGCAGGAGCGCCAGCGCGGCGGTCAGCACCGCATCTTCGCGCACTATCTCCATCAGATTGGCGCGCTCGCGGCGGCGGATGATCTGGAGGAAGCCGAAGCCGTTCACGGCCGTACGCTCGAACGGCAGCGGCAGATATTTGTCGATCTGGGCGGCGGCGACCATTCGTTCGTCCTTGTTGTTCATCGTCGGCAGGTCGATGCCGATGGAACCGGAAAGCCCCATGCGCCGCACCGTCTGCGCCGCCAGCTTCGCGCCCTTGGGGCCAAGCTGCGCGGGCGGGAGCGATCCGTCGACGTCGATCAGCAGCATGGCGGGCGTCAGGTACAGGCGCAGGGCGGCGTCTTCAGCGCCGACCTCGCCGCTCGTCGCCTCGTCCATCAGCTCGCTCCAGCCATGCGCCTCCAGCCGGTCTTCCTCATGCGCGGGACAGGGGACGACCGGCACGCCGGTGGCGCGAATGCGCTGCAACAGGCTGGGGCCGGCATGGGGCTTGGCGCCCGGCTGGGGCATGCGGCCCTTGGCGCGCTTGGGGCGGCCTTCTTCTGCGATCGCCTCGCGGATGATTTCGACGAGGACGTTGGCGCCTTCGGCCAGCCGGGGCGGGATCGGTTCCAGCAGCACTTCCTCGCCCGAAATCAGGCGCACGATGCCGCGCTTCTTGGGGATGATGGTGGCGACCAACCGGCCCTGCGCCACCGCGCCCGGACGGACGGCGTCGCCCTCGCGCTCGATCAGGGCCTCGACCAGCTTGCCCTTCTCGATCAACGCGGCCCGCGCCTCGCCAATGCCTTCTTCATAGAGCCATTCGGCCATGTGCGTTCCTAGTCGGATAGATAGCCCGCTGCCTTGAGCAGCGTGCGGGTTTCGTAAAGCGGCAGGCCCATGATCGCGCTGTGGCTGCCCATGATGGTGCGGATGAGGCCCGCGGCGCGGCCCTGTATCGCATAGCCGCCTGCCTTGCCGCGCCATTCGTCGCTGGCGATATAGGCGTCGATCTCGGGCTGCTCCAGCCGCTTGAAGATGACGATATTGTCCGACAGGCGATGCCGCGCGCGTCCCTCGCCATCGATCAGCGTGATCGCGCTCAGCACCCGGTGCCGCCGTCCGGACAGCAAGGCCAGGCAGGCGCGCGCCTCCGCCTCGCTTTCCGCCTTGGGCAGGATGCGGCGCCCCACGGCCACCACGGTATCGCCCGACAGGACCAGCGCGCCGGGATGGCGCGCGGCCACAGCCACGCCCTTTTCAGCCGCGACGCGCGCGGCGTAAGCGGCAGGCCGTTCGGCTTTCAGGGGCGTTTCGTCGATATCGGCGGGATCGACGGCATCGGGGACGACGCCGATCTGTCCCAGAAGGTCACGCCGTCTGGGAGAAGCCGAAGCAAGAATAAGCCGCATGAACAAGCGGCTTATTTGAAGCGGTACGTGATCCGACCCTTGGTCAGGTCGTAGGGGGTCAGCTCGACAAGCACTTCGTCGCCCACCAGCACGCGGATGCGATTCTTGCGCATCTTGCCGGCGGTGTGGCCGAGAATCTCGTGGTCATTTTCAAGCCGGACACGGAACATGGCGTTGGGGAGAAGCTCCACAACCTGTCCGCGCATTTCAAGCAGTTCTTCTTTAGCCATATAATCCCGAATTCGCAAAATCGCGCCGCCATAGCGCCAAATTGCGGAAATTGAAAGCCAAGGGTTTATTCGCCGAAATGATCGCCTGCTGCGGCGAGCGCCAGGAAGAGTCGATCGAGCTGATCTTCGTCCAGGCAATAGGGCGGCATCAGGTAAATGGTGTTGCCCAGCGGCCTTAGCAAGAGGCCGCGTTCCAGGAAGAAGGCACGCAGGCGCGGCGCCAGATCGGACAGATAGCCCGCATCGGCGGCGATGAGGTCGATCGCGGCGATCGCGCCCAGCTGCCGCGGGTTGGCGAAGGCGGGGTGTCTAGCAAGCCGTTCGAGTCGCTTCGCGATTCCCTGCGCCAGCGCGGCGATGCGACCCAGCACATCCTCCTCGCGCCAGATCGCCAGATTGGCGACCGCGGCGGCGCAGGCGATGGCGTTGGCGGTGTAGCTGGACGAATGATAGAACAGCCGGGCGCGGTCGGTCGATCGATGCGCATCGAAAATCGGGGCGGTCGCCAGGGTCGCCGCCAGCGGGATCGCGCCGCCGGTGATACCCTTAGCCACCGCCATGATGTCCGGCACGACGCCCGCCTGTTCGCAGGCGAAGAGGGTGCCGGTGCGGCCCCAGCCGGTCATCACCTCGTCGGCGATGAACAACACGCCATGGCGGCGGCAGATCGCGGCCATCTCGCGCAGCACGGCTGCGGGATAGATCAGCATCCCGCCAGCGCCCAATATCAGCGGTTCGACGATGAAGGCGGCGGGCTTGTCGGCGCAGGCGTCGTCGAGTGCTTCGAGGCAGGCCCGCTCGCGACCGGGCGCGGGAAAGGGGATGGTTCCGACATCGAACAGCAAGGGCTGCCAGGCGGCGTTATAAACGCCGCGCTCGCCGATCGACATCGCGCCGATCGTGTCGCCATGATAGCTATGCTCCAGCACCAGGATGCAGCTGCGCGGCCCCCCCGATTCTTCCGTCGCCAACCCGTCCAGCGCCAGATTGTGCCAATAGCCCAGCGCCATCTTGAGCGCGACCTCGACCGCGGTCGAGCCGCTGTCGGAATAGAAGATATGGGCCAGTGCCGGCTGTCCTTCGGCGCGGGGTGCCAGATCGATCAGCCCCCGCGCCACCGTTTCGGCCGGATCATGGGTGTAGCCCGCGAAGATCAGCTGATCGAGTTGCCCCGCCTGCGCGGCGATGGCGGCGGCGATGCGCGGATGGCAATGGCCATGGGTGGTCACCCACCAGCTCGAAATCGCGTCGATCAGCGTGCCGCCGTCGGCCAGGTGCAGCAGCGCGCCTTGCGCCCGCACGACATGGGGTATCGGCTCATTCAGGCCATGTTGGGTGAAGGGGTGCCAGACGGGGGATGTCATGTCGGTCCCTTAAGCCAGCAAGGTGGCCAAATCTATGGCTTTGCCGCCTCGGCCGCGTTCGGCACCACCGGCGGCGGCACGATGACGGTCGGGAGCGCGACCGTCACTTCGACCCGGCGATTTTTCGCCCGGCCGTCGGGATCGTCGCTGCCGTCCTCCTTCGCATTGGGGGCGATCGGGCGGGCCTCGCCCAGCGCGATCAGGGTGATGCGCGCCTTGTCCACGCCCTTGTCGACCAGATAGTCCCGGACCTTTTCGGCGCGGATGCGGGACGCGACCTTGTTGTCGCCATCGGCCCCGCGCGAATCGCTATGGCCGCGCAATATGATCGGGCCGCCGGCCTTCATCGCCGCGCCGGAGAGCAGCGTTTCCAGTGTCGCCTTCGCCGTCTCATCCAGCGCCATGGGCGACGCGCCGAAGCCGATCACCGCCTCTTCCGGCTCGATCTTCGGCGCTTCGGACTCGGGCACGACTTCGGGACGCAGGATCGACCGTTGCGGTTCGGCGCCATTATCCGCGCCATTCCTTGCGACGGCATTGGCGGCATTGTCGGCCTCGTTCACCGCATCGGCCGCGGGTGTCTGCGCGGGTGGCTGGCAGGCGGCGAGCGCCGCACATAGGAGGATCGGAGCCTGGGTAAATCGTCTCATTCTTCCTCTCCTTGTCGCCGGGGCTGGGCGGGCGGCACATAGGACAGGATCGTGTCGCCATATTGGGGCGTGGGACGTGAGGCATGGGTGAAGAAGCGCAGCGCCCCGGTCTTGCGCAACAGCAGCAGCATGTCGCCATCCGGCGGCAGCGCCGCGCGCGCGGCATCATAGTCGAACTGCTCGCTGATCCGCGTCTTGCGGAAGGTCCAGCCCTGTTCCTCGCGCTGCATGATGTCCTCCACGCCATGGCCTGACGCGAACAGCGCCCGCCCGCGCAGCGATTCGGGCAGGCTGCGCGGATCATGATCGTCGCTGGCGTCGCCCAACTGATGGACATTGTCGCGCCCGATTTCCGGCGCGAACTCGTTGCACACCAGCGCGTTATAGGCCTCGTTGTCGGTCGCGGCCGCCAGCACCTGGAACTGGGTCAGGTCCAGCCGTTCTTCAGTCGCTTCCGACAATATCTCGCCATGATAGGTGGGGATGCCCTGGTGCCGGGCAGGCGCCAGCCTCTGCCAGCTCGTGTCGGCGATCGTCACCGGCACCTCCAGTTGGCGCAACTGTGCGGCAAGGCCGAGGGTGAAGGGCGTGGCCCCCACGATCAACAGTCCCTGTTCCGACGCGCCCGTAACCTTCAGCAGGCGTGCGACCGCCTTGATCGAAAATCCGTGGAACAGGATGGTCGCCACCACCACGGCGAAGGACAGAGTGACCAGGATCGACCCGTCGCTATAGCCCAGCCGATCGAGCCGCAACGCGAACAGTCCCGAAATCGCTACCGCAACGATCCCTCGTGGCGCGATCCAGGCGACCAGCAGCCGCTCGTTCCACGGCACGGGAGAAAAGGCGAGGCTCAGCAGCACCGTTGCCGGGCGGACGAGGAAGAGCAGCGCGAGCAGGAAAGCCAGGAATCGCCATTCGAACTGGCGCAGCACCTCCAGATTGAGCGAGGCGGAGAGGATCACGAACACGCCCGAAATCAGCAGGACCGTGACATTTTCCTTGAACGGCTGGATGTCGCGCAGGGAATCGAGCCGCATATTGGCCAGCGCCACGCCCATCACGGTGACGGCCAGCAGCCCGGTTTCCTGCTGGATCATGTTCGATCCCACGAACACGCCGATCACCACGACCAGCAGCACCGGAGCCTTGAGATATTCGGGCACATGCCCGCGCGGGAAGGCCCAGCCGACGGCGCGGGCGGCCAGCCAGCCGATCAGGCCGGCGATGACCGCCGCGGCCAGCAGCGACAGGATGACCGACGCCAATGTGCCGCCTTCGCCCGCGCGGCGCAGATATTCATAGGTGACGACGCCCAGCAGCGCGCCGACCGGATCGTTGACGATCGCCTCCCATTTCAGGATCGCGCGGGGTCGCGCCGCGACATTGGACTGGCGCAACAGCGGCAGCACGACGGTCGGGCCGGTGACGACCAATATGCCGGCAAACAGGATTGCGACGGGCCATACCAGCCCGGCGACATAATAGCAGGCCAGCGATCCCAGCACCCAGCCGATCGGTGATCCCAGCAGCACCAGCCGGGTGACGGCGCCGTCGGTCTTGCGCAATTCGCGAAAATTGAGGCTGAGGCCGCCCTCGAACAGGATCAGCGCGACCGCCACCGACACCATCGGTTCCAGCAGTTCGCCGAACACATGTTCGGGGTTGATGAGGTGAAGGACCGGACCGCCGATCACGCCAGCGGCCAGCATCAACGCGATGGCGGGCCAGCCGGTGCGCCAGGCGATCCATTGTGCGCCAATCCCCAATATGCCGATCAGCGCGATGGAAAGAGCCAGTTCCTGCATGGAGCGCAGGATAGACGGGCGGATAAGCGGTCGTCACCCCCCGATATTTTTTACCATCATGGGAACAATGCGGGCGAACCGGCGTGCCGGGCATCAAGCAAAAGGGCCGGTCATCGACCGGCCCCTTCGCTATCGGATTATTGCGGCGGCTGGCTCGGCTGTGCCGGCGCGGCCGGAGTTGCCGGTGCGGCTGGCGCAGCGGGGGCAGGCGGCGCGGCGGCCTGGATGCGCTGCTGCAGCGCCGGGTCGGCGGCTGCGGCCTGCCCGATCTGGTTGAACTTTTCGGGCGGCAGGCCCGATGCCTGCAACGCGGCCAGCATCTTGGGCTGCTTGTCGGCTTCAGCGATGGAGGCGTCCGACTGGATCTTGGTCACTTCCACTGCGGCGGCGGCGAACTGCTTGATATCGCTGTCGCTGAAATTGCTGGCGCCAGCGGCCGGGGCTGCCGATGTCGCAGGCGCCGCAGGGGCGGCCTGGCCTTGTGCGAGCGCGGGATAGGCCGCGAACAACGCGATCGATGCGATGCCGGCTTTCAGAAAAGCGCTGGTGTTGAGACCCTTCAACTTTTTTCTCCTGTTAGTGACAATCTGATGAACAGACGACCAAACTGTTGAAATCGTTCCGGGTGAGAAAGTGCCGAACGGCGAATCGTGCGATTCAGAAGATGACGGGACTCGCAAAAACGGCTCGTCTCGCGTGACAAGCCATTGGCCGCAGCCTTGTTCGCAGTGGCAACAATGAAGATCGGCCCGGATTCGTAAAATGCGCCGGGCCGACCGTCATCTCTTACCAGATTTTCACGCGATCCTTGGGCGCCAGATAGATTTTGCCGCCCGGCGCTGGCTTGAAAGCCTCATACCAGGCGTCGAAATTGCGGACGATGTCGGCGCGATATTGCGACGGCGCGTGCGGATCGGTGACCAGCCGCTGGCGCAGATTCGCCTCGCGATAATTGCGCCGCCATACCTGCGCCCAGCCCAGGAAGAAGCGCTGGTCGCCGGTCAGGCCGTCGATCACCGGCGCAGTCTTGCCGCCCAGCGAAGCATGATAGGCGTCGAGTGCGACCGCCAGGCCACCCAGGTCGCCGATATTCTCGCCCATGGTGAAGGCGCCCTTCACATGCGCGCCGGGAAAGGGCTCATAGGCGTCATATTGCGTGCCCAGCTTCGTGGTCAGCGCCTTGAAATTGGCGACGTCCTGATCGGTCCACCACTGGTTGAGCTTGCCCGTCTCGTCATATTTCGCGCCCTGATCGTCGAAATGATGGCTCAGTTCATGGCCGATCACCGCGCCGATGCCGCCATAATTGACCGCCGGGTCCGCCTTGGGATCGAAGAAGGGCGGTTGCAGGATGGCGGCGGGGAAGACGATCTCGACCATGCCGAAATTGGCATAGGCGTTGATCTCCATCGGGGTCATGCCCCATTCCCAGCGATAGATGGGCTTGCCAAGCTTGCCGATATTATAGTCGAACTCGAACTGGTTCGATCGCTGTGCATTGCCCAGCAGGTCGTCGCGCCTGATCTCCAACCCCGCATAGTCGCGCCACTTGTCGGGATAGCCGATCTTGGGGGTGAAGGCGGCCAGCTTCTTGTGCGCGCGCGCCTTGGCCGTGTCGCTCATCCATGGCAGGCCGTCGATGCGGCGGCCCATGGCGGTCAGGACATTCTTGACCAGCCCGTCCATTGCGGCCTTGGTTTCGGGCGGGAAATATTGGGCGACATAGACTTTGCCGACTTCCTCGCCGAGCGACTCCTTGAGGAAGGTGACGCCGCGCTTCCACCGTTCCTCACGCTCCGGCGTGCCCGACAGGGTGGTGCCGTAGAAGGCGAAGTCGCTATTGGCGATGCTGTCGGGCAGATAGTCGGCATAGGCGTGCAGACTGGCCAGTAGCAGCGCGTCCTTCAGCACGCCGACCGGCGTCTTGGCGATCAGCGCGGCTTCACCCGTCACGGCGCTGGGCTGAGCGACCAGCAGGCTGGCGGGGGTCAGCCCGTTCGCTTTGTAATAGGCCGCGAAGTCGAAACCGGGCGTGGCCTTCTGCAGGTCGGCAAGCGTCATCTTGTTATAGGTCTTGTCGGCGTCGCGACTGTCGACCTGGCTCCAATGGACCTTGGCAATCGCCGTTTCGAAAGCCATCAGCGCCGCCGCGCGCGCCTTGGCGTCGCTCTCGCCCGCCAGGGTGAGCATCTTTTCCAGATGCGCGACATAGGCGGTGCGGATCGCCGCCATCTTCTCGCCCTGGTCCAGATAATAGTCGCGGTCGGGCAGGCCCAGCCCGCCCTGCATCATCGACAGGATATAGGTTTCGGGGTCCTTGTCGTCCTGCCCGACATAGAAGCGGAACGGGCCGGGCACGCCGGCGCGGGCGCCCTTGGCCGCGACCCTGGCATAGCCGGCCAGGTCGGTGACGCCCCTGACCTCGTCCAGCCAGGGCTTGATCGGCGCCAGTCCCTTCGCCTCGACCGTGGCGCCGTCCATATAGGCGGCATAGGCATTGCCGATCTTGCTGCCGCTATCCTTCTGCGCGCTTTCCAATATCGCCCTGGTCCGCGTGCGCGACAGGTCGTCCAGCGTGTTGAATGCGCCATAATTGGACTTGTCGGCGGGGATCGGCGTGTTCTTCGCCCATGTGCCATTGGCATAGTCGTAAAAATCGTCGCCCGGCTTCACCGACGGATCCATGCCCGCGGCGTCGAAACCATAGCTGCCATAGGTGGGCTTGCCGGCGGTGGCGGGAGAGGCGGCCGGCGCTGCGGCAGGTGTTGCCGGCTGGTCGGCCTGCGCCATGGTGGCGGCCAGCGCCAGCGCCGTGGCGGCTGCGCCGAGGAGGAGGGTTTTCATGGGTTGCATCCCTTGCATCATAATGGCGATCGGCCTTGGGCCGTCCGTTCTGACGCGGACTTGAACGCCCGTCAAAGAATGAAGTCCATGTCGTTGGTCGAAAATTATCGATCGTTGAAATATTCGGGAAGCCGGATGTGGGCTGCGAAAGCGGCGGCCAGGGCGGCGGGATCGAGCCGGTCGAGATGCGGCAAGCGGCCGAGCGACGACACGCCCGCCAGTTGCGGAATGATCCGCTCATTTTCGTCATGCGCCTCGCCGATGAAGGCAATGCCCGCCACGCGCACGCCGCGCGCCCGCAGCGCCTCAATGCTCAGCAGGCTGTGGTTGATCGTGCCAAGACCCGTGCGCGCGCACAGGATCACAGGCTGGCCCCAATGGGCGAACAGGTCGGCCATCAGCAACGTCTCGGAAATCGGCACCAGCACGCCGCCCGCGCCCTCGACCACGAGCGGTCCGTCCACCTGGGGCAGCGCCAGCTGGTCCAGCCCGATCGCCACGCCGTCGATCCGCGCGGCGAGATGGGGGGAGGCGGGGGTGGCCAGGCGAAAGGCTTCGGGCAGGATATGCGTGGCGGGCAGGCCGGACAGGGCGGCGACGCTTTCCTTGTCGCCCTCCGGATCGACCCCGGCCTGGATCGGCTTCCAATAATGCGCGCGCAGCGCTCCGGCCAGGCCAGCCGCGAACACGGTCTTGCCGATGCCGGTATCGGTCCCGGTGACGATCAGGACGCTCATGCCCTGCCCCTCCTCATGCCATCGCCTTCCTGAGTGCGTGGCCCAGCGCGGCGACATCGGCGCGGCCGACGTTGAGCGTCAGCGAGATGCGCAATCGGCTTGTCCCGGCTGGCACCGTTGGCGGGCGGATGCCGCGCACGTCGAAGCCCGCCTGCTGCAAGGCTGCGGCCACCGCCATGGTGCGGATATCGTCGCCCAGGATGACCGGCACGATCTGGCTGCGGGGCGAGGGCAGGCCGAGCGGCGCGCAGATCGCTTCGGCCGCATCCTGCCGCAGCGTCTTCAGCCGGTCGCGCAGGTCGCTCGCCTGCTCGATCCGGTCGAGCGCCGCCGAGGCCGCCACCGCCATCAGCGGGGACGGCGCGGTCGAGAAGATGAAGGCGCGGGCGCGGTTGATCAGATAGTCGATATGGATGCGCGGACCGCAGATCAGCGCGCCTTCCGCCCCCATCGCCTTGCCGCACGTATGCAGCGTGATGACATTGTGCAGCCCGTCCAGCCCGGCCGACAGGCCGCGCCCACCCGGCCCGAAGACCCCGGTGCCATGCGCTTCGTCCAGCAGCAGCATCCCGCCATGGGTCGCGGCCAGCTTGGCGAGATCGGTGAGCGGCGCCATGTCGCCATCCATGGAATAGAGCGTCTCGACCGCGATCCAGATGCGCCCCGTTCCGCCCTCCTTGCGCCAGGCCAGGATCAGGTCGGCGAAGCTCTGCACCATATTATGCCGGGCGAACACGGCCTGCGCCTTGCTCATGCGGATGCCGTCATGGGCGCTGGCGTGGATCAGTTCGTCCGCAACGATCAGGTCGCCGCGCTGGGGCAGCGTCGAAAACAGCGCCAGATTGCCGACGTATCCGTTGGCGACGAACAGCGCCGCCTGGGTGCGGAAGAAATCGGCCGCCTTGGTCTCCAGCCCCTCATGTTCGGGCGCATTGCCGCGCAGCAGCCGCGATCCCCCGGAGCCGACCGGCACGCCGCGCCCGATCGCGTCGGCGACTGCCTGGGCGATGATCGGATCGCCGGCCAGGCCCAGATAGTCGTTGGAGGCGAAGTCGCGCCCGGAACGGGGGATCAGGCGACGCAACCGCCCGCGCGATTCCAGCGCGGCGAGTTGCTTGGCGTACGGTTCGGCGGTCATGCCGCGCCTATAGGCCCGGCTGGCGGAGGCGGCAAGCAGGGCCGGGGCGGCCTGGATCGCCCCGGCCCCTAAAGCGATTTCCAATCAAATGGAAAGATAGTTCGGCGAAGCCAATCATCTGACGACCCGGACATCGCGTAACACTAAAAACGAGCGCGATTGATCCGATCTAATCGGATCGCAAACGGCTCTAGAAACTGAAGCTCAGCGAGACGGAGGCGACATTGTCGTTGCTGTCGTCGGCGTGGCGGCGGAAACCGTGCTGGTGCAGATAGCCGATCTCGGCATTCACATTCTTCGCCACCGGGGTGGTGATGGCGATCAGGTTGCGCATCCGTTCTTCGCCCTGGACCCGCTGGAAATTGGTCTTGTTGAGGTCGAAGAAGCTTTCATGGCTCAGCACAAGCGCGGTCTTGCCGCCTTCCCGGAACGGCATGACCAGCTTCACATAGGGGCGCAGCCGCCAGGCGGTGCCGTCCACGCCTTCGCGCCACCGTTCCTCCATCCGCATCCGGGCGCTGACCGATACCGGGCCGATCCTGGCGATATTGTCGAACGTCACCTGCTGACGCCCGCGATGCTCCATCACGGTGAAGTCGCCGCCGGCATATTGGGGATCATGGGTATAGCCCGCCCAGATCGTCACCGCCTTGGACAGTTTGTAGCCGACCAGCGTGTTGGATTCGATTTCATACAGACCCTTGCGGTCGTCGCTGAAGCGGGCGACCACCTCCTGCGACAGCCGCCAATGCTCGCCCAGCTTCACCGTGGCGCTGGCGGTGGTCCAAAGTTGCTCGTCCTCGCTGGCGTGCGCGGCGGCGGGCAGCGCCAGCACGGCCAGCATGGACAAAAATAGGGCGGTCGGGCGCATCGGGCATCATCTCCACCGCCGGCCTTGGCGGTGCCGCGCCACTATGACGGTTGCATGACTCCATGGTGACGATTTCATTGCATTTTAATGACAATGCATGTCTGTTGCGTATCTTCGTCCCGCGTCATGCGGGGTTATGCTCTTTCAGGAAGGCGTCGAGCTTTTCGAGGAACTCGATCCGATCGGCTTCGCGCGAGAAGAAATGGTCGGCCAATGGCTGTTCGACATAGATATAGTCGCGCCCCTCCACCTTGCCGGCGGCCTTCAGTTTCTCGGCCATTTCGCGGGATTGGTTGACTTGAACCCGTCGGTCCTTTTTGCCGTGCATCAGCAGGATCGGCGTCGAAAATTGCGCGGCGAAGTTCACCGGGGACACGGTCGTAAAATCAGGCGCCTGTTCCTTCATCCAGTCCTTGCGCGTGCCATGGTACAGGAAGCGGCCATCATAGCGCATCATCGCCGCCAGGTCCGACACGCCGGCATAGGACATGGCGCAGCGATAACGGCCGCCGTCGCGCTGGGCGGCGCGCATGGCCGCATAGCCGCCATAGGATGCGCCCACCATGCAGACGCGCTTGGCGTCGGCGATCCCTTGTCCCACGGCCCAGTCGACCGCGTCGTTCAGATCGTCCTGCATCGCCAGGCCCCATTGCCCCTCGCCCTTTTCCGCAAAGGCGGTGCCATAGCCCGCCGATCCGCGATAATTGGGCTGCAACACGGCATAGCCGCGCCAGGCCAGGAACTGCACCCACCAGTCCCATTCCTCGCTGTCGCGGGCGAAGGGGCCGCCATGGGGCATCAGGATCAGGGGCAAATCCTTGGCCTCGCGCCCTGCCGGCAGGGTCAGTACCGCTGCGATCTCCAGTCCGTCGCGCGCCTTGTAGCGGATCGTCTTGACCGGGGAGAGGCGGGTCTTGCCGGGGAATTGATCGCTGACGCGCGACAACACGCTCATCGCCCCGGCGGCCGTGTCGTAATAATAATAGGCGCCCGGCTGGTCGGGTGTGCCGACATGGACGATCATCTTCTGGCCGTCGCGGCTGGTGGAAATGATGCGCGCGCGCCGGTCCCCCACCGCCTTGTCGATATCGGCCTGGATTTTCGCCAGATTGGGGTCGAACCAGTGCACCGCGGGCGCATCGGCGGTGTAGCGGACCCCGGCCAGCCCGGTTCCCGCGGCATCCTCCTCGATCCCGCCCAGGTCGAAACCGGGCGCGGCGAATATCTTGCGACCCAGTTCCAGCGTGCCGAGGTCATATTCGTAGAGTGCGTCGGCGCCTTCATGATCGTCGCTGGCGATCGCCTTGCCCGGATCGGCGGTGAAGAGCAGCGGCACCACCATCGATTCGTCGCGTCGCCGGTTGGCGCGATCGACGACGCGGAAGCTGGATCTGCCGTCCGCGCGATAAAGCAGGGTCGACGTCCGGCTGGCATCATTATAGCCCACGCCCATCCGCACCGTACCGCCGGCATCGGCATACCAGCCGCGCACATGCTGCCGCGGCGCGACGATGCTGCGCATCCGGCCGGTGCTGATGTCGATTTCGTCCACCTTCGGCCAGAAGCCGGGCTCGGAATAATAGATGGAGGTCTGATAGGACAACAGGATGCGCGGGCTGCCGTCGCGCGCGATCCAGATGACGTCATCGGCATTTTGCGCGGCGGCATTCTTGGCGAGCAGCGTCACCTTGCTGCCGTCCCGTTTGATGCTGACGACGCGGCTCAGATACCATGGCATGCCCTGGACGTTGGATTCATTGCCGACTCCGGCGATCAGCCAGTCGTCATTGACCCATTTCCACCAGTTGAGGTCATTGTCGCCCAGGCCCATCGACCGGATGCGATTGGGGCCTTCATAGACGTCGGCGATCACCAGTCGCTGTTCGCCATTCACCGCGACACGGCTGGCGATGTGCAGCCCGTCGGGCGACAGGCTCGGCCGCTCCATCAGCGGCAGCGCGGCGAAATCGCGGACCGTCCATTGTTGCGCCTGGGCCACGGGCGCGGGCGGCGGCGTTTGCGCCAGCGCGCTCCCGCCCAAGGCTGTACCGGCCAATAGCATGATTATGCGCGACATATTCCCCCCAACATAAGATCGACCCCAGGATCGATATATGGGCGAAGGCAAGGAGCGTCACCTGAAAATCACTGTTAATCAATCCATTACGGCGGCGATGACGCCTGGGTGGTCAGGCCGCGCGGATTGCCTCGATCGGGGCCAGTACCGCGCGGTTGCGGCCGCCGCGCTTGGCCTCATAGAGCGCCGCATCGGTCGCGGTGAGCCAATCCTGGCTTGTCATGCGGCCGGGGCCGATCGCCGCCACGCCGAAACTGGCGGTCACGCGCAACGGTGGATCGTGCGGGATTTCCAACGCCTCGATCGCGGCACAGAAACGGCGCGCAGCGGCCAGCGCTTCCGTCTCGCTGGTTTCGGGCAGCAGCAGCCCGAATTCCTCGCCGCCGATCCGGCCCAGCGAATCGCTGGGACGCGACAGGCCGGCGCAACATTGCGCCACCGCCTCGATCACCCGGTCGCCGACGGGATGGCCATGGCAGTCGTTGATCCGCTTGAAATGGTCGATGTCGAGCAGGATCAGCGCGGCGGGCCGCTGGTGCCGGACGAACAGCGCGATCCGCTTGTCGATTTCGGCGACGAAGGCGCGGCGGGTCATGGCGCCGCTCAGATGGTCGCGCTCGGCCAGCATCCGCAATTCCATCTGTTCCACCACGATGGCGGCCAGGCCCTTCATAATCTCCATCTGTTCGGCCGGGAAATCCCTGGCGCGGGTATCGATGGCGCACAGCGATCCGATATTATAGCCGTCGGGCGTACGCAACGGCACGCCGGCATAGCTGCGGATGCCCGGATCGCCGGTGACCAGCGGATTGTCGCGAAAGCGCACATCGTCCTGCGTGTCGGGTATGACGAGGGGGTCGCTCTGGCGGATGGCATGATCGCAAAAGGCGACGCTGCGCGGCGTTGCCTGCACGTCCAGCCCGGCAATCGCCTTGAACCATTGCCGGTCCTTGTCGATCAGCGATACGGCGGAAATCGGCACGCCGAACAGCGTCCGCACCAGATTGGTGACCTTGTCGAACGCGCCTTCCGTCGGTGTGTCGAGTATCTCATAGCGCCGCAGCGCAGCGATGCGGCCCGGTTCGTCGTTGGTAATCGCTTGCAGCATATCATGGCATCCGGTGGCTGGCTTGGGTCACGCTTCGTGAAGCA
This sequence comes from Sphingomonas bisphenolicum, assembly GCF_024349785.1. Classification (NCBI taxonomy): domain Bacteria; kingdom Pseudomonadati; phylum Pseudomonadota; class Alphaproteobacteria; order Sphingomonadales; family Sphingomonadaceae; genus Sphingomonas; species Sphingomonas bisphenolicum. Next base: position 453,774 of record NZ_AP018817.1, on the reverse strand, counting down.
TGACAGGAAATCCGGTGCGGCATGGTCCGCCCCCGTCAGGCCGACCGTCAACGGTCACACTGTGCCTCTGCCCTGAACAAAGGGTTAAAAAACAGGTTGGCACGGATGCTATACGACCAGCCGGGCCGCAGGCAAGGGGAGGAGAGGCGCGTGGCCTCTCCCCTCCGATCGGGGGCTGTCAGGCCCCGTGCGCCAGCGCCGCAAGCAGCAGCAGCGCAACGATGTTGGTGATCTTGATCATCGGGTTCACCGCCGGGCCGGCCGTGTCCTTGTAGGGATCGCCTACCGTATCGCCGGTCACCGCGGCCTTATGGGCTTCGCTGCCCTTGCCGCCATGATGGCCGTCCTCGATATATTTCTTGGCATTGTCCCATGCGCCGCCGCCGCTGGTCATCGACAAAGCGACGAACAGGCCGGACACGATGACGCCCAGCAGCAAGGCGCCCAGCGCGGCGAAGCCGTTGTCGCTGCCCGCCACCGCCGTGATCGCAAAATAGACGACGATCGGCGCCAGCACCGGCAACAGCGACGGCACGATCATCTCCTTGATCGCCGCGCGGGTGACCAGATCGACCGTACGGGCATAATTGGGGCGCGACGTCCCTTCCATGATGCCCTTGTTAGTGGCGAACTGGTCGCGCACGTCCTTGACCACGTCGCCCGCCGCGCGGCCGACCGCGGTCATGCCCATCGCGCCGAACAGATAGGGCAGCAACGCGCCGAGCAGCAGGCCGACGATGACATAGGGGTTTTTCAGGCTGAAATCGACCGGCTCGGTCAGGCCCAGCGCCGCGCCATAATAATCGAGATCCTGGGTGAAGGTGCCGAACAGCACCAGCGCCGCCAGACCCGCGCTGCCGATGGCATAGCCCTTCGTCACCGCCTTGGTGGTGTTGCCCACGGCGTCCAGCGCGTCGGTCTTCACCCGCACGCTATCGTCCAGATGCGCCATTTCGGCGATGCCGCCCGCATTGTCCGTGACAGGGCCATAGGCGTCGAGCGCCACCACCATGCCGGCCAGCGCCAGCATCGCGGTCGCGGCGAAGGCGATGCCCATCAGGCCCGCCAGCTGATAGGCGACGATGATGCCGACGACGATGACCAGAGTCGGCAGCGCGGTGGATTCCAGGCTGATTGCCAGCCCCTGGATGACGTTGGTGCCATGGCCGGTTTCGGACGCCTTGGCGATCGAGCGGACCGGGCGATAATTGGTGCCGGTATAATATTCGGTGATGACCACCAACAGACCGGTGACGGCCAGGCCGACCAGCATCGACCAGAACAGCTTCATGCCGGTATAGCCGCCATAGCCGTCCAGATCCGCGCCGAACACGGTATTGAGGTCGCCCAGCGTATATTGGGTGGCGAAGTAGATGGCCGGGATCGACAGGATCGCGGTGGTCCAGAATCCCTTGTAGAGCGCGCCCATGATCGACTGGCTGCTGCCCAGCCGCACCATATAGGTGCCGATGATCGAAGTGACGATGCACACGCCGCCGACGATCAGGGGCAGCGCCATCAGCTTCATCAGGAAGGCGTTGTCCACGCCGGTGACCAGCAGCGCGGTCAGCACCATGGTCGCGCCGACGGTGACGACATAGGTTTCGAACAGGTCAGCCGCCATGCCGGCGCAGTCGCCGACATTGTCGCCGACATTGTCGGCGATGACGGCGGGATTGCGGGGGTCATCCTCCGGGATGCCGGCCTCGACCTTGCCGACAAGGTCGGCGCCGACATCGGCCGCCTTGGTGAAGATGCCGCCGCCCAGCCGCGCGAAGATGGAGATGAGCGACGCGCCGAAGGCCAGCGCGACCAGCGAGTCGATCACCAGCCGGTCGTCGGGGGCATGGCCGGCGGGGCCGGTCAGATACCAGAAGAAGACGCTGATCGCGAGCAGGGCGAGTCCCGCCACCAGCATCCCGGTGATGGCGCCGGCGCGGAACGCCACCGTCAGGCCGCTTTGCAGCGTGCCGCGACAGGCTTCGGCCGTGCGGACATTGGCCCGCACCGATATGTTCATGCCGATGAACCCTGCCGCCCCCGACAGGATCGCCCCGATCAGAAATCCGACCGCGGAGGTGATCCCCAGAAAATAGAGGACCAGCACGGCCACGACCAGGCCGACGATGGCGATGGTGGTATATTGGCGGCCCAGATAGGCCTTGGCCCCCTCCTGGATCGCGCCGGCGATCGCCTGCATGGCGTCATTGCCCGGTGGCTGGCTCAACACCTGGCGACTGGTGAACAGGCCGTAGAATATGGCCAGCAGGCCGCATCCTATGGCGATATAGACGATTTGCATGGATGTTCCTCTCCCCCTGTTATGACTGTCATCGACCGCTCCGCAGGGAATGACGGGCAGGCGAAAGGCGCAAAAGCGGGCGGCCGGACGAGGACGGTCCGGCGTCGGGCACCGCGTCAATCAGCAACATGGCAGCGCGCATAGGCGGTCCAACCGGGCTGAGAATAGGGTGGAAGGAAGCTACAGTGCCCACCGCCCGCGTCAAGATGGATGGCGCATGGGGGTGCGCCTTCCTCGCCCCGTCTAGGGCCGCGCCTGCGCCACGATCACCCCGGCGGCGCGGGCGACGTCGTCCCAGGTCTGGTCGAACCCGGCCTCGTCCCCGAAATAGGGATCGACCACGCCCGTCCCTTCGCGCCCCGGCACCATGTCCATCAGCAGGCGCAGGTCCGCGGTTCCGTCCGACGGGCGGATGCGGCGCAGATTTTTGAGATTGTCGGCGTCGAGCGCGAAAATATGGGTGAAGCGGCGGAAATCCGCGGCACTCACCTGTCGTCCCGCATAGCCGCTGATGTCTATGCCATGGCGCAGCGCCACGGCTTGCGCGCGCGGGTCGGGCGGGCTGCCCACATGCCAGTCGCCGGTCCCGGCCGAATCGACGACCATGTCTATCCCGGCTTTCTCCGCCGCCGCCCGCAGCGCGGCTTCGGCCAGCGGCGAGCGGCAGATGTTGCCAAGGCAGACGAACAGGACGGACGGCGCCGTCATCCGTCCGCCACCGCGGTCGAGAGGCCGAGACCCGGCACGCCGATCGAGCGCTTGCCCGAAAAATCGGTGCGGGCGACGATGACGCCCAGCTTTTCCATATAGTCGATCAGCCGCCGCACCCGGCCGGGCGAACTGGTGCCATAGGCGCGCGCCAGATGCGCGTCGTCGGGGCAGGGCAGACCCGCCATCGCCGCCCGCGCGATCAGCAGGAAGGGGGCGAGCATATCCTCCGGCAGAGGCTCCGCCGCCTTCATCGCATCGGCCCAGCGCGGATCATGCGCATCGGCCATCCCCGCCTGCGCCATGGCGAAGCGCTTGCGAAAGGCGGGCAGGTCGAGCGGCGGGGTGCGCAGGCCCTTCATCCGGCAGCGCACGCCGAAATCCTGATAGAGGGTCGACACGCTGGGCTGGGCGTCGCCCAGATCGGCGACGATCTCCTCCAGCACGGCGACCACCACCGGCTCATTCTGGCCGAAATCCAGTTCCGGCGCGGCGGGCCGGGCCGACGGCGCATCGGCGAGCGCGCGGATGATCTCCTCGGCCGGGCGGGGCGGGGGATCGGCGCGGGGCGGCGGAGGGGGCGGCATATCCTCCTCGCCGCGGGCGAACAATAATTCCTGCAAATCCTCGCCACTGGTCGAGGGCGGGGCGATCAGCTTGTGCGCGCCGCCGCGCGTGCCGGTCTGCACCGCGCCGATCTTCACATTGACCGGCCGACGCGCGATCGCCGGACCCAGGCCCAGAAAGCGCCCGCGCTCCAGGTCGCGAATCTGCTCGGCCTGCCGCCGCTCCATGCCCAGCAGGTCGGCGGCGCGGGCCATGTCGATGTCGAGGAAGGTGCGGCCCATCAGGAAGTTGGACGCTTCGGCCGCGACATTCTTGGCCAGTTTCGCCAGCCGCTGCGTCGCGATCACGCCGGCAAGGCCGCGCTTGCGCCCCCGGCACATCAGGTTGGTCATGGCGGCCAGACTCAGTCGCCGCGCCTCGTCCGACACGTCGCCCGCCGATACGGGCGCGAACATCTGCGCCTCGTCCACCACCACCAAGGCGGGATACCAATGGTCGCGCGGCGCATCGAACAGGGTCGACAGGAAAGTCGCGGCGCATTTCATCTGCGCCTCCAGCTCCAGCGACTCCAGGCTCAGCACCACCGAGGCGCGATGTTCGCGGATGCGCATCGCCATCTTGACGATCTCGCGCTCATTATAGTCGCCCGCATCGATCACGACATGGCCATAGGCGTCGGCCAGGGTGACGAAATCGCCCTCCGGATCGATCACCACCTGCTGCACCATCGGCGCGGATTCTTCGAGCAGGCGACGCAGCAGATGCGACTTGCCCGACCCCGAATTGCCCTGGACGAGCAGCCGGGTGGCGAGCAATTCCTCGACATCGACCAGCACGTCCTTGCCGTGGCTGTCGGTCCCTATGCTGATGCTGGCGGTCACGATCGCGTCTTTGGCGCAGGGGGTGGGGGAGCGCAAGGGTGGCGGGGCGAGACTATCGTTCGATCACTCTAAACTGTGCCTAAGCGACAAGGAAACAATTCCAAAGGTCAACCATTCCCGCCTTATCGTCGATCGTGTAGATGAAAACCACAGATGGCAAACGAGCCAGTGCAGGACTTTCATACACCCATAAGCTCACGAGGTCAGGGTGCGGAACGCCTACCATACGAGGATCGCGTTTGGCCAAAGCCTCGAAATTTTGAAGAATTTCTAGAAAGCCGTTAGGATCAATGCTGGCCAGTCGCCGATAATAAGCGGCTTCGAAAATCTCCGATAGACGACATTGCCACGGGACCTCGTTTCGATTGCGTAGCTTCAACTTCGGTCATTCCTCGCGCTGCCAAGTCAAATGCTTCTGGAGAAGGTTGGCTTGGAAACAAAAGCATCGCGGTTTCATATCCAATAACGCCACCCATTTCGGCCATTTCCCAAGGCAGCTTATGGCTGTATTCGCTAATGCTCTTAGCTGTATTTTGATTACATACAAAATCAAGCACATCATCTAGAAGAGCGCGCTCTGCATTATTGAGTATATGCTCTGGTTCAGCAACCTTAGCATGATACTCTTTCTTTAAATATCCAAAATAATCAACTGTTCGAATTTCCATTTCTCCATCGCGAGCCATATCACGAAGTAAAAATAAAAGTTGATCTGAAGTAGGTCCATTCGGTCGTTTACGATACACTGCACCAGTCACCGAATAACGATGGTGTGCATATGATATCATATCAAAATAATATAATACCTTATTTAGTTTTACAGCGCCAAGATCCTCAACATTGCAAGAATGGCAAGCGCGTAAAATGACAGCACGCATTTTATCACGATCAAATTGCATGATGGTATCCATAGCAGAGCATATCGAACATAATGTGAACTAATGGTCTGGAAAAGTCAAGTGTTTGAAAAAATGTGAAATTTTTGATTCATTTATCAATAGGTTAAGCTTGGCTGGCGCTTGTAAAACTTGCAACCGCCACCTTGACCCTGTCCCTGTTGCAATGCAGCATCGCATCCATGGCGACTCTTTCCTCCTCCCCGTCCGCTCCGGCGATCACGCAGAATCCCGATATCCGCTATCTGGGGCGGCTGCTGGGCGATGTCATTCGCGCTTATGGGGGGGAGAAGCTCTACAAGCAGACCGAATATATCCGTTCCGCATCGGTCGACCGGGCGCGGGGATTGCAGGGGGCGGACCTGACCGATAGCGGGCTGGACGCGCTCGATCTCGACGATACGCTCAATTTCACCCGTGGTTTCATGCTCTTCTCGATGCTCGCCAACCTGGCAGAGGACCGGCAGGGGGTGGCGGCCGAGCCGGGCGCCGATGTCGCCTCCGCGGTCGCGCGGCTGGAATCGCATGGCATCGACAAGGATGCCGTGCTGGGTCTGCTGGCGCACAGCCTGATGGTGCCGGTCCTGACCGCCCACCCGACCGAGGTGCGGCGCAAGAGCATGATCGACCACAAGAATCGCATCGCCGACCTGATGCACCTCAAGGATGCCGTGCGGATCGAGACGGACGAGGGCGAAAATCTGGACGAGGCGATCTTCCGCCAGATCGCCTTGCTGTGGCAGACGCGCCCGCTGCGGCGGGAAAAATTGTTCGTCGCCGACGAAATCGACAATGTCCTCGCCTATTTCCGCGACACCTTCCTGCCGGTGCTGCCTGCCCTCTATGCGCGGTGGGAGCGGGTGCTGGGCGCGCGGCCGCAAAGCTTCCTGCGGGTGGGGTCGTGGATCGGCGGCGACCGCGACGGCAACCCCTTCGTCCAGGCGCCGCAACTGGAGTTCGCACTGAAACGCGGCTGCCAGGCGGCGATCGCCTATTATCTCGACGCGCTGCACGCGCTGGGGGCGGAACTGTCGCTCTCGACCGAACTCGCCCATGTGCCCCAGGCGGTGCTGGACCTGGCCGAGGCGAGCGGCGACGCATCGCCCAGCCGCAAGGACGAACCCTATCGCCGCGCTTTGTCCGGCATCTATGCGCGGCTGGCGGCCACCTGCACCACGCTGACGGGTGGGCAACCGGCGCGGCCGTCCAGCCTGAAGGGCGACGCCTATGCGACGCCGCAGGAGTTCCGCCGTGATCTGGTGACGGTGGCGCAGGGGCTGGCGAGCGAAGGCGACGGAGCGCTGTCGACCGGCGGGGCGCTTGGGCGGCTGATCCGCGCGGTGGAGACGTTCGGCTTCCACCTCGCGACGCTCGACATGCGGCAGAATAGCGCCGTGCATGAGCGGGTGGTGGCGGAACTGCTCAAGGCGGCGGGGGTCGAGGCGGACTATTGCGCGCTCGACGAATATGCGCGGATCGCGCTGCTGCGCCGCGAACTGGCCAGCAACCGGCCCTTGGGATCGCGCTTTTCCGCCTATGGCGAGGAGACGACGTCCGAACTGGCGATCGTCCATGCCGCCGCCACGGCGCACCGGCTCTACGGCCCGGCCTGCATCACCCATTATATCATCTCCAAGGCCGAAAGCGTGTCCGACATGCTGGAGGTCAACATCCTGCTCAAGGAAGCGGGGTTGTGGCAGGCGGGGGTTGATGGCGCGCCGCCGCAGGCCGCGATCATGGCGATCCCGCTGTTCGAGACGATCGCCGATCTGGAGGCCGCGCCATCCATCATGACCGCCTATTTCGGCCTGCCCGAAATCGCCGGGGTGGTGAAGGCGCGCGGCCATCAGGAAGTGATGATCGGCTATTCCGACAGCAACAAGGATGGCGGCTACATCACCTCGACCTGGAGCCTCTACAAAGCGAGCCAGGCGCTGGAGCCGGTGTTCGCCGACGCCGGGGCGGCGATGCAACTGTTCCACGGCCGCGGCGGCGCGGTGGGGCGCGGCGGCGGCTCCGCCTTCGCGGCGATCCAGGCGCAGCCGCGCGGCAGCGTACAGGGGCGCATCCGCATCACCGAACAGGGCGAGGTGATCGCCGCGAAGTTCGGCACGCGCGACGTCGCCATGACCAATTTGGAGGCGATGACCAGCGCGACCCTGCTCGCCAGCCTGGAGCCGGAAGGCGTGTCGGACCGCGACGCCGCCCGGTTCAGCGCGGCGATGGACGAACTGTCGAAAAACGCCTTCGCCGCCTATCGCGACCTCGTCTACGGCACCGAGGGGTTCAAGGAATTTTTCCGTCAGTTGACCCCGATCCAGGAGATATCGGGCCTCAAGATCGGGTCGCGCCCGGCCAGCCGGACCAAAAGCCATGCGATCGAGGATCTGCGCGCCATTCCCTGGGTGTTCAGCTGGGCGCAGGCGCGGGTGATGCTGCCCGGCTGGTATGGCGTGGGGCAGGCGCTGGCCGCATTCGAGGACAAGGCGCTGCTGGCCGACATGGGGCAGCATTGGTCGTTCCTGAAATCCGCGCTCGCCAATCTGGAGATGGTGCTGGCCAAGTCCGACCTGGGCATCGCCGCGCGCTACCTGCCGCTGGTGGAGGATCAGGCGGCGGGCGAGGCGATTTTCGGGCGTATTCGCGAGGGGTGGCAACAGGCGCATGACGGACTGCTGGCCGCGACCGGCCAGTCGCGGCTGCTGGAGAAGAATCCGGCGCTGGACGCATCCATCCGGCTGCGCCTGCCCTATATCGAGCCGCTGAACCTGTTGCAGGTCGAATTGCTCAAGCGCCACCGCGCAGGCGAGGACGATCCGCGCATCAAGGAAGGGATCGAACTGTCGATCAACGCGATCGCGACGGCGCTGCGGAACAGCGGCTAGGCTCTCACAGGACGAACAACCTCCGTTCGTTTCGAGCGAAGTCGAGAAACAAGGCAGAGCCGAGTTCAGCGACGCTAAACGCCATCACAGTGCTATCCGCTTCTCGACTTCGCTCGAAGCGAACGGAGATATGGGGGCATTTCGCCTTACACCAGCCCCAATTTGCTCAATTCCCCCAGCAGCGCGGCGGGCATCGCGTCCAGCTCGTCCGCCTCGCCCCCGTCCAGGTCGGGCGGGGCGTCCGCGTCTTCGAGATAGCGCCAGCCCTGATGGGCGCGCTTGGGCTTGCCGCGCACCGGTATCAGCCGCGGTTCCAGCCTGATCCAGTAGCGGCCCTGCCCCGTCTCCTCGAAGCCCAGGATCGGGCTGCGGCCGACCAGCCTGTGGCCGTGAATCCAGTAGAGCGACCCGCCCGCCATCTCCTCCACCCGCTTGGGCAGGTAGCGGGTGGTGGTCCGCGCCTCGCCTTCATGGCTGTCCAGCCAGGCGCGCAGGGTGGCGGGGCTTTCGCTGCGGAACGCGATCTTGGTGATGTGAAGCGGCATGGACCTTAGATGGGAACCCGCGTCAGCCGGTCAATCCCGCCGCCGTGGCGAGGCCGAGGAAGGCGAGGAAACCCATCGAATCGGTGATCATCGTCACGAAGATGGAGGAGGCGACGGCGGGATCGAGATTGAGCCGGTCGAAGGCCAGCGGCACCGCCGCCCCGGCGAGGCCCGCCGTCACGATGTTGGTCACCATCGCGGCGGCGATCACGCCGCCCAGCGCCATATTCTGGAACACCAAGGCGACCCCCAGCCCCAGCACCAGCGCCACGGTGACGCCGTTGAGCAACGCGACGCGGATTTCGCGGACGATGGTGCGGCGGGCGTTGGACCCGGTGATCTGGTTGGTGGCGAGCGCGCGCACGGTGACCGCCATGGTCTGGCTGCCGGCATTGCCGCCGACCCCGGCGACGATCGGCATCAACGTGGCGAGCGCTACCATTTTCTGGATCGTGCCTTCGAAAATGCCGATGATGGTGGACGCGACCAGTGCGGTGACGAGATTGGTCAGCAGCCAGCGCACGCGCGCGCGATAACTGTCCATGACGGGCTCGTTGATGTCGCCTTCGCCCGCACCCGACAGGCGGAGAATATCCTCGCCGGCTTCCTCGGAAATGATGTGGACGACGTCATCGACCGTGATCATGCCGACCAGCCGGCCCGACGAATCGATCACCGCGGCGGAGATCAGCGCATATTTCTGGAAGCGCAGGGCGACCTCTTCCTGGTCCATGTCGACCGGGATCAGCGTCTGTTCGCGCTTCATCAGGTCGGCCATGGATATGCCGCGCGGGCAGGTCAATATCCAGCTCAACTGGCAATAGCCGATCGGCCGATGGGCCGCATCGACGACATAGATTTCCCAGAAATCGCGGGTCAGGTCGGCATTGTCGCGCAGATAGTCGATGACCTGGCCGACCGTCATATGTTCCGGCACCGCGACCAGATCGCGCTGCATCAGGCGACCGGCGGATTCCTCCGGGTAGGACAGCGCGCTTTCGATCGCGGCGCGGTCTTCCGGCTCCATCGCGTCGAGGACGGCCTGCTGGTCGGCCTCCTCCATATCCTCGATGATGGCGACGGCGTCGTCGGTGTCGAGTTCGGCGGCGAATTCCGCGAGCTGTTCGGGCGCGAGCGCGCCGATCAGGTCGTCGCGGACATAGTCGTTCAGTTCGGACAGCACTTCCGCGCCGACCAGGTCTCCCAGCGCGGCGGCGACATCGGCGCGCCGTTCCGACGGCGTCAGTTCCAGAAGGTCGGCAATGTCGGCGGGGTGGAGCGGCGACACCAGGTCGCGCGCGGTTTCGCTGTCGCCATCCTCGACCGCGTCGAGCACGGCGGACAGGAATTCGGGCTTCAGCCGATCATCCTCGTCCAGGCTCGTTTCAGCCTGTTCGACGATCGTCTCTTCGTCAGTATCTGCCCCATGCAACAGGGGTTCGGCTGGATCGCCGCGCTCGCTCATGGCGCCCCCTACTGTCCGGTTCCTGTAACATCCGGCTGCTTTCGCCCATGCAACATGGAATTGCAATGGGGTGAAGCCGGGGGGAACGGCTTCTCCACAAGAAACTTCCATCCCTTTTTGAAGCCTCTATATGGGGGGCATTACCCCTTCCCACATGAGAGGATGCTTCATGGCCGACGAAACGCTTACCCTTACCCTCGACAGCGGCGGCGACGTCGTGATCAAGCTGCGCCCCGACCTGGCCCCCGGCCACGTCGCGCGCATCGTGGAAAACGCGAAGGAAGGCTTTTACGATGGCGTGGTCTTCCACCGCGTCATCCCCGGTTTCATGGCGCAGGGCGGCGATCCGACCGGCACCGGCATGGGCGGCCACCCCGACAAGCCGGATATCAAGGCGGAATTCAGCCGTCAGCCGCATGTCCGCGGCGTCTGCTCCATGGCCCGTTCGTCCAACCCGAACAGCGCCAACAGCCAGTTCTTCATCTGCTTCGACGACGCGACCTTCCTCGATGGCCAGTACACCGTCTGGGGCGAAGTGACGTCGGGCATGGAGCATGTCGACGCCCTGCCCAAGGGCGAACCACCGCGCACGCCGGGCAAGATCGTTACGGCGACCGTCGCCTGACATCAGCCTGGACCGCATGGCAAAGGGCGTCCGGTCGCGAAGACCGGGCGCCCTTTTTTACAGGCGGTGACGCATCATCATGATTGCGAGGGGAAGGCGGTGCGACGATCGATCGGGCAATCGCCTTGCCAGCGTCTACGGTCGTTTCGCCATCCCGTCCGTCATCGAAATGGTCTGCGCCTCCGCGCCGTTGTCCGCGCCGGGCGCATCCACCGGCGGCTGATAAGCCCCGATCGTTTCGATATGCCAGCGCCGTTGTTCCTGGGTCGATCCGGGGACGTCATCGACGCGGCGCAACACCACCTGCCGCAGCACATGCCAGGGGCGGCCATTGGCAGCGATGCGCCCATAGACCTGCACCGGCACCGTTACATGCATCGATCCGGCCGTTCCTTCCGGGTCGGATGGCGCGCCGACATTGGCGTGAATCTCGCTGAAGCCGCGAAAGCGCGCCGCGAAATGGGCATCGTCCTGCGATCCGATCGCGCCGCTCTGGTCCCACAGATCCTGCGCATCCTCGAACCGCTTTTCCTCCAGCAGGCCATAATAGCCCTGCACCACCTGCGCGGCGCCCTGCGCGCTGTCCGGATCGATCGATCCTTCGGCGACCGGGGCGGGATCGACGGGCAGGCCGCCGGGCGTGCCGGGCGCGGGTGGCTTGAGCGGTTCCATCACCGCCATCGCCTCCGCCCGGACGTTATTTTCCACCTGCGCCGCATTGGCGCCATTGGCGAGATTGTCGATCGCACTCTCCTCCCGCCCGTCGCAGGCCGCGACGAGAAGGAGGGAGAGCAGGGCGGCGGTCTTCGTCGATCGCCGCATCAGTTCGGGCGAATCCGGGCTGTCGGTTCGCGCCCGCGCCCACCGCCGCCCCAGTCGCGCTGCGGGCGCGGCTGGTTCATCTGCGGTCGCGGCTGTTGCTGGACCTGGGGCTGGACCTTGGGCCGGAACTGCGGCTGGCGCAGGCCCGGCTGGGGCGTGGGCCGCGCGCTGTCATTGCCACGCCAACGATCGCGACCCCGGCCGTCATTGCGATCCCGTCCCCAGTTGCGGTCGCCATTGTCCGAACCTTGGGGAGGGCGTGTCCAGTTGCCGTTATTGCCCGGCTGGCGATCGCGGTCGCGCCAGTTGCCGTCCCGATCCCGGCCGCGCCAACGGCCATCGTCGCCGCGCTCGGCCCGGCGGCCTTCCCAATAGCGGCGCTGGCCGTCATTCCAGCGCTGGCGTCGCCCGCCGCGATCGTAGACATAATAGCCGCTGCCCGGATAATAATAATTGTCGTACCAGCCGCCATAGGGGCCGCTGTCATAATAGCCCGACGGTCCGTAATAGCCGTCGCCATAATAGCCGCCATTGCCATAATAGCCGCTGCCTACGCTCACACCGCCATAGCCATAGCCATAGCCGTCATCATAGGCGCAACCGCCCAGGGCCAGCGCGCCTGCAAGTCCGATTACCGCCAGGAACCGATGTCGGATGCCCGTCATCGCCTTTCTCCTCATCTCCATCTGATGCCTTGCGTAACGCGCGCCGGTTGAATTGGTTGTGAATGGATTATCCTTTCCGCGCCAGCGTTTATCGCAGGTTCAGAAAAGCCGGCCTTCGTTCATCGGGGCGACAGAAAGCGTGTTCTTTCCGTCACATAATCGCCTGCTGACCGGATTTTGTGGATCGTTCAGGAAACCTTCGGGCGGGTCCGGTCATTCTTCCTCCTGTCGATCGCAGCCGCTTTGAGCGCTCGCATCGGCCCGGCGGGTTCCACACCGCCGCGCAAAAAATCCACAACAGACAAAGGGTCACCCCATGAAGACACTGCTTTTTTCGGCAGCCGCCGCCGCGTTCCTGTTGCCTGCCGCCGCCATGGCGCAGGATGACGCCGGTTCGTCCACCCGCCGCATCGAACCCTATGTCGGCGTGATGGGGGGCGTGCATAATTATGACAGCGAAACCAGCAAGGAAGGCATCCCGCCGGTCGGCTACAAGGGTCGTATGGTCGAGGGCGTGGCGGGCGTGAACGTCAATGTCGCCGGGCCGCTGGTGCTGGGCGTCGAGGGCACCGCGTCCAAGGGCGTGTCGGGCGACATCGACTGGGAATATGGCGCCGCGGGCCGTGTCGGCGTGAAGGCGGGCAAGGACAGCATGATCTTCACCAAGGTCGGCTATCAGTGGACCAATTTCGATGCGCTGGGCAAGGATAGCCGCGACTATCACGGCATGACCTATGGCGCCGGCGTCGAACTGTCGCCCGCCGACATGGGCGGTTCGGCCCAGAGCAGCAATATCCGCCTGCGCGTCCAGGCCGATACGACGGGCAATTTCCACTCGATCCGTCCCATGGCCGGCGTCGTCGCGAAATTCTGATCCTAATCACCGGCTAGGCGGGACGGGTCGTCACGATCCGTCCCGTCTTCTCAGTCAACTTCCTGATGGAAGTTGGGGTGCGGAACGGCTTCCTGGACTGTAGCCGTTCCGCATTCCTTGTTTATGGCAGCGCCTTCAGCCGCTCACCGATCCCCCGCAGGTCCGCGACGAAGCGCGCCAGTTCCTCCTCGCGGCAATCCTCGTCGGGGAGACGCAGCACATAGCTGGGATGCACCGTCACCCAGCCTTCCGCTCCGTTGTCGAGCGCGATCGCCTGACCCCGCGCCCGGCTGATTGTCACCGCCCTGCCCAGCATGGCGCGGGCCGCCGACGCGCCCAGTGCGACGATGATGCGCGGGCGAACCAGATCGATCTCCTGCTTCAGCCACCAGCGGCAGGCTTCGATTTCGCCGGCGTCGGGTGATTGATGCAGCCGCCTCTTGCCGCGCCGTTCGAACTTGAAATGCTTGACCGCATTGGTGACGTAAGCGCGCGACCGGTCCACCCCGGCCTGCGCCAGCGCCCGGTCGAACAACTGGCCCGCCGGTCCCACGAACGGCCGCCCGGCCAGATCCTCCTGATCGCCGGGCTGCTCGCCGATGAAGAGCAAAGGCGCGTCGAGCGGGCCTTCGCCGAACACCGTCTGCGTGGCGTCCCGGTGCAGCGGACAGCGGGCGCAAGTCATCGCCTCCTCGCGGAGGGCCGCCCAGACGGTCGCCGCATTGCCCTGGCGTTTGGGGGGCGCCTTTTCTGGCAGGGGCGCGGTCGCGATCATGGCCGCCTCGCGCGCTTGCGCGCCGGCGACAAGGTCGGGGATGAGCGCGGCTTCGGGCAGGTTGCGCCAGTATTTTTTCGGCATTTCGGACAGCATGGCCTTGGTCTTGAGCCGGGCCGGATTGAAGATCGCGGCATAATAGCCCTTCCATAGATCCTCGACCGGGTCGTCCGCGGGGGCGTCCCCACGGCTGGCGCCCGGTCCCTCGCTCAATGTCTCGCCATCCCAATGGATGCTGGCCTCCGGGGTCAGGATCGACCAGTGCATGGTCGCGAAGCGGCGCAGGAAGAAACCGGCATTGGCGCGGACGATATGATGGTCGGGCTCGAACCAGGCGACGAAGCGCGGGCCGACCGCATCCTCCAAAGCGCGGAAGCGCACGAAGGCGCGCATTTTGTGGATGTCGCGGCGCACCGCCTTGGCCAGTATATCGACCCGGCGCAGCAGCGGGTCGGCCTTGTCCTCCATCAGCCCCGGCCGGTCGCGCAGCCGGCATAGCAGCGCATAAAGCAGGGCGAAGCGTTCGGGGTCGCGATGCAGGATCGCGCTCTGCGCCAGGTCGACGAAGGCGCGGGGCACCGAGAAGCCCGCGCCGGGCCGGTCGGGCGGCAGGGGCGCGTCGCCGAACAGGTCGCCGCCCGCCATCTCCCCAGCCTGCCAGACGACATCGGCCGGATCGACGCCGTTGACCGCCAGCCGCCGCGCCGCATCCCGCCAGCCGTCGAAATCGTCCGGAGCGGTCAGCGCGACGCGATACAGGGCTGGCGATCTCATCAGCCGTTCACTGCGAACGGGGTGGGAGGGGCGCTCAGTCCTCGGCCTGCGCGCGCTCCAGTTCGGCCGGCTTGCGCTTGGCGAACAGCTTGCCCAGCCGCTCTTCGTCCTGCGCCGTCAGTTCCTTCGCGGCGTCGGGGAACATCTCCTCCTCCTCCTCGTCGATATGGTGGAGGTAGCGCTTCTTCATTTCGGCGAATTTCCTGCGCCATGCCTCGCCGTTGAATTTCAGCGCGTCCAGCTCTTCCAGATAATCGTCGATTTCCTTGTGTTCGGACACGCTGTGCTGCGCATCCTCGCGCAGGTCCGGCTGCGCCAGCATGGTGGCGTAGAGCGTTTCTTCCTCGGCCGCGGCATGGGCGGTCACTTCCACCTTGAACTGCTCGAACAGCTTTTCCAGCCGATCCTCGTTCTTTTCGCGCTCCGCGTCCGCCATCTTGGCGAACAACTGGCGATGGGTGTCGTGATCCTGCTTCAGGCGATCGAAAATCTTGGTGTCGGCCATGGATGGTCCTCCTCTTTCGAGGACAGACAACGACAGGCGGCGCAAATGGCTCCCGCCAGAGAGCCGCCCGATCTTCAGCCGAACAGGAAGCGGAAGATGATCGCGACCGGAATCCAGAGCAGCGCGCCCAGCAGGCTGGCGGCCCAGAGTTGCAGCACGTCGCGACGGAAACGCACGGTGAGGCCGCTGGTCGACAGGCCGCCCCGCTCCAGCATCTGCCAGCGCCGTTCCAGCCCGCGCGCGGCCACGGCATAGCCGCCGATCGCAACGATGATACCCAGATGCAGGACGAGCGAGCCGCCCGTCTTGGCGACGATGCCGATCTGGAGCAGGCAGAAGACGACCAGCGCCGCCGCCAGATGGGTGCTGATCCGCTTCGCGAAACCCTTGCGCTGATGTGTGCGATTGCCGAGCGCCGTCGCCAAAGCCCCGAACTCCTTGCTTGACCCTGGTGACAGAATTTCACGAGTCGCAGCCGCGATCAACCCGAAATCCGCGATCAGGCGAACAAATCGAGCTGTCGTGCCGGCGGCGCGACCCGCGCGCGCAGGTCGGCGCTGTCGATCAGCGCCAGCGGGCGCCAGTCCGCCGCGATCAGGAAGGGGCGTAATTTCTTGATCGACGTCGTCAGCCGCGCGACATCGTCCAGCCGCAGGCGGCGATGGCGGCGGCTCGACAGGATGCGGTCCACCGCCTTCACCCCCAGGCCCGGCACCCGCAGCAGCGCCTCGCGCGGGGCGCGATTGACGTCGACCGGAAAGGTCGCGCGATGGCTGAGCGCCCAGGCCAGCTTGGGATCGATGTCGAGCGGCAAGCACCCGGTCGCCGCATCGGTCGCCGCCGCGATCTCCTGCGCATCATAGCCGTAGAAACGGATCATCCAGTCCGACTGGTAGAGCCTATGTTCGCGCAGCAGCGGCGGCCGCTTGAGCGGCAGCACCGCGCTGGGCGAGGGGATAGGGGAGAAGGCGCTGTAATAGACGCGGCGCAGCTTGTGCCGGTCGTAAAGGCTGCTGGCCCGCGCGATGATCGCCCGGTCGTCGGCGGCGTCGGCGCCCACGATCATCTGGGTGGACTGGCCAGCGGGCGCGAAGCGCGGCGCGCTCTTATATTTGCGGCGGGCGTCCTGCCCGTCCTCCATGTCGCTGCGCAGCCGGCTCATGGCCCCTTCGATCCGCACCCCGTCCTTTTCCGGCGCCAGACGCTTGAGGCCGCTTTCGGTCGGCAGTTCGACATTGATCGACAGGCGATCGGCATGGAGCCCGGCCTGGTGGATGAGGTCGGGGTCGGCGTCGGGAATGGTCTTGAGATGGATATAGCCGCGAAAATGATGGTCCTCGCGCAGCGATCGCGCCACCTCGACCATCTGCTCCATCGTATAGTCGGACGACCGGATGATGCCCGACGAAAGAAACAGCCCCTCGATATAGTTGCGGCGGTAGAAGCTCAGGGTCAGGTCGACCACCTCCTGCGCGGTGAAGCGCGCGCGGCGGACATCGCTCGACCGGCGGTTGATGCAATAATGGCAGTCGAAGATGCAACTGTTGGTCAGCAATATCTTGAGCAGCGAAATGCAGCGGCCGTCGGGCGCATAGGCGTGGCAGATGCCCATGCCTTCGGTCGATCCGATCCCCTTGCCGCCGCGGCTGTCGCGCCTGGTGGTGCCGGAAGACGCGCAGGACGCATCATATTTGGCGGCGTCGGCGAGGATTGCGAGTTTCGCGCGGGTGGAGAGCTGGACCATATCGTTCCTGATATGTTCGCAAGGCGTCGCTGTCCATAATCTCGATCAACCCTGTCCCAAGGGGCATGGCGGGCAGGGCAGAGGCCGCGGCACGACAGGGGAGGGGTGGCGCATCGGGCCAACCATGCTATGCGCGTCGCCATGCATAGCAGCGCCGGTACCGTCGACGTCGACGGCTTCACATATGAATGGGAATTGCGGCGCGAGCCGCAGTGGAGCGACATCGACGGGTGGAAGGGCATGGCCATCGCGCTGTTGCAGAAGAATATGCAGCGCGGGGCGCTGCTGGAGTTCCCCCCGCCCAAGCGCTTGTTGAAAGGCTTGCAGCGCGGTCGGCTCCAGATCAACGACGCGATTATCGCCCGCGGCATCCGCGCCGCTTTGGAGGCAGGATGGGAACCGGAATCGCGCGGCAAGCCGATGGTGTTCACGGTGGACGCCGAGGGTAACTGATCGCCGCGCCGCTCGGGCCGCGATCGCTTGCGGTTCGGCCCATGCCCTTCGTTATACGACATGGCGAAGTGAACGGGGAGACGAGGCAATGGACAGGCGCGCATTTCTGGGCCGGGGCATGGGCGGCATGGCGGCGCTGTCGCTGGCGACGGCGGGCCGCACGGCGAATCTGTGCGACGCTATGCCGCCGCCGATCCGTGCGACCCCCGATCGCCTGTTTCGCGTCACCGTCTGCCTGCGCCCCTTCCGCGCCGCCGGGCCGCGGATCGAGGTGGAACGGGTCGGCACCAAGCGGGTGGTCCATAATTACGGCCATGGCGGCAGCGGCTGGTCGCTGTCCTGGGGATCGGCGCAGGTCGCGGTCGGCATGGCGCTGGCGGACGGGGTGCGCGACGTCGCGGTGATCGGCGCGGGCGCGCTGGGCCTGACCGCCGCGCTCACCGCCCAGCGCGCCGGGGCCGATGTCACCATCTATGCCAAAGAGCAATTCCCCTATGTCCGCTCCGCCCGCGCGACGGGGGGCTGGACGCCCGACAGCCGGATCGCGATGCAAAAAGCCGTCGATCCGGGGTTCGCCGACCGGTGGGAAGCGATGGCGCGTGCGTCCTTCACCATGCACCAGAGCTATCTGGGCCTGCCCGGCGACCCGGTCGAATGGACCGACCGCTACATGCTGTCGGACACGCCCTTCACCGAACGGGTGCGACACGCGCCGTCAGGCGAGCATCCCGACGAATTTCTCCGTCTCGAACAGCGGCTGGCCGACATCACCCCGCGCTCGGTCGAACTGGCGCCCGGCACCCACCCCTTCCGCCCGACCTATGCCCGACGCGGCAGCGGCCTGACCTTCAACGTCGCCGACCTTGCCCATCAACTCATGGCCGATTTCCGGCTGGCCGGGGGCAAGGTCGTACCGATGGAACTGCACGATCCCAATGACGTGACGAAGCTGCGCCAGAAATCGATCATCAATTGCACCGGCTATGGCGCCCGCGCGCTGTGGCGGGACGAAAGCATCGTGCCGGTCCGCGGCCAGATCGCCTGGCTGATCCCGCAGGCGGGCGCGACCTACGGAATCTATTATGGCTCGCTGTCCATGCTGGCCCGGCGCGACGGCATCGTCGTGCAGGAAGTCGGGGCCGACGAATGGTTCGGCTATAATGACGCAAACGAAGAACCGGATTACGCAGCGGCCCAGGCGTCGGTGCGGCAACTGGCGCAATTCTGGGCGGACGGTAAGGGGGCGTAAACGGGAAGGGAGCGGCGTGTCCGCATTTCTCCGTCATCCCGGCCTTTGCTGAATGACGGTAGTGGATGATGGCCAATGATCCCTGCTGCTTTCCACCCCTCTCTTGCCATTCCACCTCCGCGCCGCCATCACCTGCGCCCATGACCTGGCATTTCTGGATCGACCGCGGCGGCACCTTCACCGATGTGGTGGCGCGCGCGCCCGACGGGCGGCTGCACACCGTCAAATTGCTGTCCAGCGACCCGGAACGCTATGCCGATGCGGCGGTGGAGGCGGTGCGGCGGCTGACGGGCGCAGGTGCGGACGGGGACATTCCGCCCTGTGCGCTGCGCATCGGCACCACCATCGCCACCAACGCCCTGCTGGAGCGCAAGGGCGAGCCGGTGCTGCTGGCGATTACGCGGGGGTTTCGCGACGCGATCCGCATCGGCACGCAGGAACGGCCGGACCTGTTCGCGCGCCGCATCCGCCTGCCCGATCCGCTCCACGCCGATGTCATCGAGATCGACGAGCGGCTGAGGGCCGACGGCACGATCCGCACGCCCCTCGATGAAGCGGCCGCCCGCGCCGCGCTGCAGGGCGCCTATGACAAGGGGTTGCGCGCCGTCGCGATCGTGCTGATGCACGGCTATCTCTACCCGGATCATGAACGGGCGCTGGCGCGGATCGCGGCCGATATCGGCTTCACCCAGATCAGCACCAGCCATGACGTCGCCCCGCTCATCAAGCTGGTCGGGCGCGGCGATACGACGCTGGCCGACGCCTATCTCTCGCCGGTGCTGCGCGCCTATGTCGATGGCTTGCGCGATGCGCTGGGCGATCAGGCCGACATGTTCTTCATGCAGTCGAGTGGCGGCCTGACTGACGGCGCGCTGTTCCGGGGCAAGGATGCCGTGCTGTCCGGCCCGGCCGGCGGCATCGTCGGTTTGGCGCGAACGGCGCAGCAGGCGGGCTTCACCGAGGTCATCGGCTTCGACATGGGTGGCACCTCGACCGATGTGTCGCACTATGCCGGCGTCTATGAGCGTGACAATGAGGCGCGGGTGGCGGGGGTGCGCCTGCGCGCGCCGATGATGCGCATTCATACCATCGCGGCGGGCGGCGGCTCCGTCTGTTCGTTCCTGGACGGGCGCTTTCGCGTCGGCCCGGAAAGCGCGGGCGCGGTGCCGGGGCCTGCCTGCTATCGGCGGGGCGGGCCGCTCACCATCACCGACTGCAACGTCCTGCTGAGCAAGATCCAGCCAGCCTTTTTCCCCAGCCTGTTCGGCCCGAACGGCGACCAGCCGCTGGACCGCCAAGCGGTGGAGGCGCGCTTCGCCACCCTCTGCGCGCAGGTGGAGGCGGAGACCGGCCGCGCCATGACGCCGCGCGACGCCGCGCAGGGCTTCGTCGCCGTCGCCGTCGCCAGCATGGCCAATGCGATCAAGCGCATATCGGTCGCGCGCGGCCATGACGTCGCCCGCTATACGCTGGCCAGCTTTGGCGGCGCGGGTGGGCAACATGCCTGCCTGGTCGCCGACGCGCTGGGGATGGACCGGGTGATGATCCATCCGCTGGGCGGCGTGTTGTCCGCTTATGGCATGGGCTTGGCCGATCGGCGGGCGGTGCGGGAGAAGACGATCGCGCTGCCCCTAAGGGAAAATGGACTGGGGGACGATGGGCTGGCCGCCGCGCTGGCGGCGCTGGCCGCCGACGCCCGCGCCGACCTGCCGCAGGCCGACCGGACCGAAACGCTGCTGCGGCTGCGCTATGACGGCACCGACAGCCTGTTCGACGTGCCGCTGGGGGATGTGGACGCCATGCGCGCCGATTTCCTGGCCCAGCATCAGGCGCGCTTCGGCTTTGCGGGCAAGGGGGGCATATTGGTTGATATGGCGCGGGTGGAGGCGATCGCATCGGCGCACGAAGCCATGGACGGCATCGCGGCGATCGCGGCGCAGGCCGCCCCGCCGCTGGCCCATGTCGATTATGCCGGCGACACCGCGCCCGTCCATGACCGCGCCGGCCTGTCCGCCGATAGCGTCATCGACGGCCCGGCGCTCATCATCGATCCCGTCTCCACCACCGCGGTCGAACCGGGCTGGCGCGCGCGGCTCGATGGCCATGGCAATTTGATCCTCACGCGCCACATCCCACGCGCCCGGCCCGAAAGCGGCGACGCCGCCGCCGTCGATCCGGTCCGGCTGGAGGTGATGGGCGGCCTGTTCATGGCGATCGCCGAGGAAATGGGCGCCGCGCTCCAGCATAGCGCCTCCTCGGTCAATATCCGCGAGCGGCTCGATTTTTCCTGCGCGCTGTTCGACGCGGCGGGCCATCTGGTCGCCAACGCGCCGCATATGCCGGTGCATCTGGGCAGCATGGGCGACAGCATCCGCACGATCATGCGGCGGCGCGGGGTTGGCGCGGACGGTGCGCCGATCGACGGGCGCGGGATGCGGCCGGGCGACGTCTACGCGCTCAACGCGCCTTATGACGGCGGCACGCATTTGCCCGACGTCACCGTGGTGATGCCGGTGTTCGTGGGCGATCTCGTCACCCCGTCCTTTTATGTCGCCGCGCGCGGCCATCATGCCGATATCGGCGGCATCACCCCCGGATCGATGCCGCCCGGCAGCACCTCCGTCGAGGAAGAGGGCATCGTTCTCGACAATATCCTGCTGGTCGATCGGGGCGTGTTTCAGGAAGCTGCCATCCGCAACCTGCTGGCGTCGGGACCATGGCCCGCCCGCAACATCGACCAGAATATCGCCGACTTGTCCGCCCAGATCGCCGCCTGCGCCAAGGGCGCGAGCGAACTGCGCCGCATCAGCGATAGTTACGGTATCGAAACAATATCCGCCTATATGGGCCATGTGCAGGACCAGGCCGAAGCCGCCGTCCGCCGCCTGATCGATCGCCTGTCCGACGGCCATTTCACCTATGCCATGGATAATGGCGCAACTGTCCATGTCGCTGTCCATGTCGATCGCGCCGCCCGCGCCGCGACCATCGATTTCGCCGGTTCTTCGGCCCAATTGCCGGGCAATTTCAACGCTCCTGTCTCCGTCGTGCGCGCCGCCGTCCTCTATGTCGTGCGCACCCTGATCGATGAGGCGGTCCCGATGAATGACGGGTGCCTGAAGCCGATCACGATCATCGTTCCCGAAGGATCGATGCTGCGCCCCCGCTATCCCGCCGCCGTGGTCGCGGGCAATGTCGAAACCAGCCAGGTCGTGACGGACGCGTTGTTCGGCGCGCTCGGCGTCATGGCGGGCGCGCAGGGGACGATGAATAATTTCACCTTCGGCAATGATCGCCACCAATATTATGAGACGATCGCCGGCGGATCGGGCGCTGGTCCCGATTTCGACGGAGCGGACGTGGTGCAGACGCATATGACCAACAGCCGCCTGACCGATCCCGAAATTCTCGAAACCCGATTCCCGGTGTTGCTGGAGGCATTTTCGATCCGCGCCGGATCGGGCGGGGCGGGGCGTCACCATGGCGGCAATGGCGCGCTGCGCCGCGTCCGCTTCCTGGAGGATATGACCGCCGGCATCTTGTCGAACCGCCGGATCGTGCCGCCTTTCGGCCTGGACGGTGGCGCGTCGGGGGACGTTGGCCGCAACCGGGTGGAGCGCGCCGACGGCAGCGTCGAGCCGCTCGGCCCGACCGCCACGGCGTCGCTGCGCGCGGGCGATGCCTTCGTCATCGAAACGCCCGGCGGCGGCGGCTTCGGAGACGCCTGATCGCTGCTTGACAAGCGGCTCGCGCAGGTCTGTTCTGCTACAGGGGGAGTGGGGCATGACGCCGGACTCGACGACGCAGATCAGATGGGGATTGGGGGCCGCGCTGCTCGCCTTGGGCGTGGTCGCGATCCTCGCGCTCGTGCCCGATCCCTTCTTCCGCCAGCGGGTGATCGCCACGACGCTGGACGATGTCGAAGGGGTGTCGCCCGGCGTCCAGGTCTATTTCCGCGGCGCGCCGATCGGGGCGGTGCGGTCGATCGACCTCAACCGGCAAAGCCGCACCTTCGCCGTCGCCATGGGCATCGATCGCAAATGGCAGCCGTCTGCCTGCTCCTTCGCCACCGTCGCCTCGGCCAATCCGCTCACCGCCCCGCGCATCGAACTGGTGGCGCTGGAAACCGGCAGCGCCCAATGCCCCGCCGCGCGCCGCGCCTATGGCTGCGATCCGGTGCCGGGCCGGGACGCCGCCGGTGCGCTGCCCGGCTGTCGTCGCCCCGCCGACCTGTTCGAAACCGCGGCGCTCGCGATCGGGGAGGCGGCCAATGTCGCCCGCACCGCCAACGCCATGGCGCAGAAATTGTCGGGCCTGTTGCAGGGTGACGGATCGGGCGGCGCCGTCGACATGGCGCAGGTCGCCCGCAACGCCACGCAAACCCTCGCCGCGCTCAATAGCCTCAGCACCCAGCTTGACCGCAGCTTCACGCCGGGCCGGGGCGACATCGCCCTGACCCTGTCGCATGTGCGGCAGGCGACCGGCCGGGCGTCCGAAATCGACGTCGCGGCGCTCAACGGCATATTGCGCGAAACCCGGTCTCTGGTGGCGCAAAATCAGGCCAGCATCGCCGGGCTGCTGGCGGAGGGCAAGAGCAGCGCCGGGGAAGTACGCGGCATATTGGAGGGCGCGTCCGCCTCGCTGGTGGCGACCAGCGCCAATCTGGAGCGCACCAGCAGCAGTCTGGGGGCCTTGAGCGAGCGGCTGGCGGGCGATCCGACCTATGCGATCCGCGGCCAGCGCTACGTCGATCCGCCGCCGCCGGGAGGAGAGAAATGAGGCCGATCGTCCTGCTGCTGCTGCTCTGTGCGCTCCCCGCCTGCGCCGCGCTCAAGGCGGGCGATGCGCCCGTCACCATGCGCCTCTCGCCCCAATTCGCGCCCGGCCGGCCGGTCGCCGCCCCCAGCTTCACGGTTGCGGCGGTGCAGGCGCGCGGCCTGTCGGGCGGGATGCGCTACGCCTATGTCGATGCCGCCGCGCCCGGCGAGATCCATCAGGCCGCCACCTATTTCTGGGAAGAGCCGCCCGCCGACAGTCTGGCCCGCGCACTGGTCGCCGGGCTGCGCACCCGCTTCGCCACCGTCACCGGCCCCGCCTTGCCGCTCGCCGCCGACCGGCGCGTGGTGGCGACGCTCGACCGGTTCGAGGAACTGAGCGCAGCGGGTAACGCACAGGCGGTCGTCGCCTTCGACGTGACGCAGGTCGCCCAAGGCAAAGCGATCTGGGCCGGCCGCTATTGCGCGACCCGGCCGATCGCATCGGCCGCCGGCACCGTCCGCGCCGCCGCCTTCCAGGGCGCGATCGAACAGGCGGTCGCCGCCTTCGTTCAGGATGTGGCTGCGGGCACCGTGACCGCCGCGTCCTGCTGAATGAGGCGCCCGCGCTCCAGCCGATAGACCCGCTCGCACAGCCGCCCGGCCAGCGCCCGGTCCTGCGTCAGCAGCAGCAGCGCCCGGCCCTGCGGCACGATCCGCCGACGCACCTGCGCCTCCAGCATGTCGCCCCGCGCGAAGGCCCCCTCGAACGGTTCGTCCAGCACCAGCAATTCGGGATCGCGGACGAAGGCGCGGGCCAGTTCCGCACGCCGCCGCTCGCCGATCGACAGCGCGTCGGCGCGGGTCGTCGCCGCCTGCTCCAGCCCATATTCCAGCAGCAGCCGGTCGATCCGCCGCCCCCCGCGCCGCGCCTTGGACCAGTCGCCGGTGCCGATCGCCAGCCGCATATTCTCCTCGACGCTGAGGTCGCCGAGCAGCGATCCGCCCTGCATCGCCACGCCGCACCGCGCGCGCAGCAACCGGCGCACATCCGGCGGCGCGTCGTCCAGCGCCACGCCCATCAGGCGTACCGTGCCGCTGCCGGGCGTGACCAGCCCGATCGCCAGCCGCAACAGCCAGCTCTTGCCCGCACCGCTGTCCGCCAGGATCGCGACCCGATCGCCGGCTTCGATGGCAAGGTCCACCTGATCCAGAAGCCGCGTCCCGCCCAGCACCAGGCTCACCCGCTCGAACGCCAGCAGCGCGCTCACAGCAAAGCCGTCCACAGCGCCGCCGCGCTGAAGATGCCCAGCAGCCCGGCAGTAAAGGCCGTGGTCGCACGGCGGCCGATATCGGCCGGTGACCGCACCGGCTTTGCCCCCACCGCGCTGCCCACGCCAAAGGCGATCAGGGCATAGAGCAATAGCTTGGCGATGCCGGTCAGCATCGCGGCGGCGGCCTCGTGGGAAAAGGCGAAGCCGGACCAGAGCGGCCAGCCGACATTGGCGATCAGCGCCAGCGGCACGCCGCAGCCGATCACCGCGGCGATCCCCCCCAGCAGCATATGGATCGGCGCGGACAGCAGCACCGCGGCCAACGCCGGTCCCAGCGCATGGGCGACCGGATCGCGCCCCAGCGCCTCCAGCGCGTCGATCTCCCGGTTGAGCGCCATCGCGCCGAGCCGCGACGACAGCGCCACCGACACGCTGCCGCAGGCGAACAGGCCGATCAGCAGCGGCACGATGTCGCGCAGCAAAATCTCCGCCAGCGCGCCCAGCACCGGGATCTGCGCATTATAGAGCGCCAGCAGCCGCCCCGCGCCGATCCCGGCGATGATCCCGGCCAGCGCGGCCAGCGGCAGCAATGTGCGCAGCGGCCGCCACACATGCAGGGGCAGGCCGTCCGCCAGTTGCCGCTGCGCCAGTGCGTCGCCCGCGATGATGCGCCGCCCCATGCCCAGCCCCGCGCGCACGGTCAGCCACGCCCCCGCGCCGATCGCGGCCAGCAGCTTGGGGCCGCCCTTCAGCGCGTCCATGGCGCGCGGCCGATCGCGCCGTCCGGTCCGATGCGAATGGCGCGCCGATCATCGACCGGCACCGCCGCCAGCAGCAGGTCGGCACGCGCCGCCAGCGCCGTCATGTCGCCGGCATGGATCGCATCCGCGCCCTGCACCAGCGCCGCCGCCGCGGTCGCTTCCCCCGACGGCAGCGGATCGAGGATCGCCTGCACATGGCTCTCCAGGGCCAGTTGCGCCAACTGGCCCTGCGCCTGTAGCGCGGCGAGCAAATGGAGCGACCAGCGATCGGCCGGATCGCCGACGAAGAGCGGCGCGCGGTCGGGATACTGGGCCGCCAGCGCCGCCACCAAGGCGGCTGGATCGGGCGCCGCATCCTCGCCGCCCGGCAACAGGGCGACCGTCAGCGTCCGCAGCGCCCGCTGCCCCGAAGCCGCCAGCAGCCGCGCCATGATCCGCACCTGCTCCCGGTCCAGATCCTTGATCGCTTCGCTAAGGTCATCATAAGGGATGATGTCGGGATGCAGCCGCCGCGCGTCGTCGCGCACCGCGCCATGGGTCCACCCCTGCACCAGCTTGGCCGCCATCCAGCGGTCATGTTCGGCGCGCGACAATTCCTCCAGTTCGTCGGGGGAAAGGCTGAGCGACGGTCCGGCTCCCTCGACCAGCCGCGCGCCGATGTCGCGCAGTTTGAGTTGATAGCAGTCGGCGACCAGCCGGTTGTCGTCGCGGAAGCTTTCGGGCAGGTCTTCCCATTCCTGCATCGACGCGCGCACGCCGATCCGCTCGCCCTCGGCAAAGCGGCCCTCCAGATAGAAATCATGGATCGACCGGGCGAGCGCGTCGTGCCGGTCCTGCAACAGCATGTCGGGGTCGGCGAGGTCGGACAGGCCGCCGAAGGGGAAGATGCCCGCGCCGATGCGATGATCGTGCGCGCCTGCCATCCGCACATGGATCGGCGGGGCGGGCAGGGCGGCGGCGCGATAGCGCGCATCGACCGCCAGCGCGACGGCCAGCGCCCGGTCGTCATCGTCCAGGTCGATCAGGATCGCCACCGGCTCGCCGGACGCCGCGACATGGGCGTCGATCAGCATGCCGATCCCGGCCGGGTCGGGCCGCGCCTCGACGAAGCGCAGCGGCGATAGCCCGTCCGCGCCCGGATTGCGCGCGCGAAACGCCGCCTCGCTCTGCGCCGCCTCCGCTATGTGGATAGCGAAAACGGGCTTGCCGCCGTCGCGATAATGGCCCCCCGCCAGCGTCCGCAGCACATAGCGTTCGATCAGCGGCGTGAAGCCGACCACCAGCACCCCGCGCCCCGCCTGTCCTTCGCGCGTGAATCCGTCGATCGGCCGGGCCAGCGCCAGATGCCGCGCCGCGATGTCGGGCAATGCCGCCAGCCGCACGCGCGCGGTCCGCCGGTCGCCATGCTCGAAGCGTTGCTCGACGCTGCGTCGCAGGTCGAGATCATCGACGCGCAGGATGATATCGACCGGATCGCCCGCCGGCCGCACCGCCGCCGCCTGCGCCAGCACGGCGGACGCCAGCGCGATATTGCCGCGCGCCTCGCGCGACAGCAGCAGCACCGCACGCGCCTTGTCCAGCGCCAGTCCGGTCGCGCTCTCCTGTGCCACGCCCTGTTCCACCTCCGCCGCGCCCGCCTCCAGCGCGTCGCCGATCCAGGTCGTGCGCCGGTCCTGCGGCCACAGCAGCACCCGCCGCCCGTCCGCCAGCGCGCCGCGCGCCGCCTGCGCGGCCAGGCCCCCGCTTTCGTCGCCCGCAATCACCAGATGTTCGCCCCGCGCCCGGATCAGCGCCAGCCGCAGCGGATTGCGCACCTGCTCCCATGCCAGCGCCGCGGTCGACCAGAAGGTCAGCAGCGGCAGCGCCCAGCGCGCGATATCGAGCGAGAGCGGCAGGTCGCGCCCCTCAAGCACCTGCGGGAAGCTGCCGACGATCAGCCGCATCGCCCGCATCGCGTCCTGCATCACGGTCGATGCGATGCGGGCCTCCGCAAAAGCCTGGGCGAAACCCCAGGTGCCCAGCAGGAAAGCGAGGGCCATCGCGCCGAAGCGCACGACCGGCGCCACCGGCGGCAGTCGCAGGCCGCCGCGGGCTTTGGGCGTCCCCTTGTTCGGCTGGCCCCCCATGGCCGGGGTCAGTTGCTGGTCTGGAGCCGGACGAAGGCGGCGGAGACGCCCGCACCCTGACTGTTATTCTGGCTATCGCCCTGACGCCCGGCCAGCTTGGCGCGCAGCCTGGTCAGGAACTGCCGCTCGGTGCCGTTCACCACCTCGTCATCGCCGAACAGAGGCTTGGCCGATGCCAGCGCGACGATCAGTTCGGGGCCGAAGGGCGGCGCGACCTGATAGCGTTGCGCCGCCTGCGACAGGCCGATGGTGACGCGGCGCACGCCCTTGCGGTCGGGTTCGGGATGGCCGCGATGCAGTTCGACCGCGCTGCCGTCGGCCTGCAGGTAGATGATGCTGAGATAGGGCCGCGCCGCGCTCGTCGTCGCGCTGACGCCGAAAATCTCATTCTCCTGCATCACCACCGGGTCGCCGCTGCGATCCTTGCCGTCGGCGGTCAGGGCGACGATGCTGGTTCCCTCGCGGGACAGCGGCGCGGCTAGCGTCAGCGCCGCCTCGCATTGCGGCCAGGGCAGGTGGCGCACCGCGAAGCTGCGGGTCGGGTCGGCCTTGGCGGAGGCTTCGCGCAGCGCGGCGATGGCGTTGAGGTCGCCGGAAAAGCCGGTCACGCTCTTGCCCTGTACCGACACCGCGCCGCAGGGCATGGCTGCCATCTGGTCGGCGAAGATCTGGGCGTCGCTGCGCGGCGGTGGGGGCGGCGTGCCGGGTGCGGCCGGGGCGACCGGCGCTTCGAGCGAATAGGCTTCCCCGGTCAGCAGCTTGAAGGTGGCATAATCGATCCAGGCATAGCCTTTGTCGCCCCAGATCGGCCCCCAGCTATTCATGATGCGCAGGGCCTGCCGATCCTCGTCATAGCCTACGATCGCCATGGCGTGATAATTGGCCTTTTCGGGCTTTTCCGCGCGCCGATAGACGCCGTCGCCGCGAAACGCCTTGAAATCTGCGGGGGCCGGCATGGCGAATATCACCGGTGCGCCGCGCGCCAGGGCGCCCTTGACGTCGTCCAGCACGATCGGCGTGCGCCAGTCGTCCTTGACCTCACGGTCCACCGCGCGCCAGTCGAGCAGGCGGAAATTGCCCGCCTTCTCCTTCAGCCCCTCAGCCGCAGGAATGGCGCATTTGGTCATGTCGTCGGGAAATTCGGCCAGGCTGACCGTGCCCTCATTCTTGAGCAGGGTCAGCGCCTGGACGATGCTGATGGTACCGGTGCAGGGCGACCCCGCCGGGCGCAGCCGGTTATAGACATAGGCCGGACTCATCTGGTCGGCCGGTTCGTCGGGTTGCACATTCTTGTCGCGAAAGTTGAGGAAGGTGCGCGCGGCATAGGTGGTCGCCCAGGCGACGCAATTGGGCTGCGGACCCTGCGATCCGGGCGGCGGATAGGCGTTGGACAGGTCCACCTGCTTGGGCAGATAGGCGCGGAACCGCCCCTGTTTGGGCAGCTTGGCATAATCTTCGGGAGAAACGGGCTCCGCCCCGGTCATGAACAGCGCGTCGTCGCTCTGCTGCGCTGAAAGGCCCGCACCAGACAGCGCCAGCAGCGCGACGCTTCCCCATGTGACGAGACGGCGTGTCATCACCCGTTCCTCCCGAATAGCTGTTTTTAGAAGCGGTAGCCCACGGTCAGCGTCACCGCGTCATAATCGAAATCATGCGAGAAGCTGCTGGTGCCATGGGTGTAGATCAGGCCGATGCGCAACTGCTCGGCCCGGCTCTTCTGCTCAACCTCGCGGGTGCGGATGCCCACGCTCAGCGCCGCTTCATGCACATTTTCATAAGCCTGCGGATCGCCGGTCAGCTTGGTCCATGTATAGCTGGCGCGCATCGATCCCTGCCGCCCGCCGAACATCCGTCCCTTGAACGGCAATTGATAGGCGATGCCGTTGCGGAACGCCCAGACATCCTCCTTGAAATAGAAGGGCAGCTTCTTGCCGATGCCGATATCGGTGGTGGTGGACCATCCGACCATATTGCCGATGGTCAGGTCGCCGCGGCCGACCTGCGCGATCTTGTAGCGGCTGGTGGCGGACAGGGTCAGCACTTCGTTGCTGGCGCCGAAATAGCCGTCATTGTCGCTCACGCCATAGGCGACGCGCGGGGTGATGAGCCAGTTGGGCTGCACCGGTATTTCGACGCCCGTCGACAACGTGCCCAGAATCGTGGTCTGGCCGTCATTGACGTGCAGGACGTTGAGGATCGGATCGATCAGCACGCGGGCGCGGCTGCCCTCCGAAGGGCGGAACGCCTTCTGGTAGCGCAGTTCGTAGCGCTGGCCCTCGGCCCCTGCGCCGCCCCAATAGGTGAAGGCGCCGCCGATCGTGTCGGCGTCCCCCTCCATGTCGAAACCGGGCGTGTCGGGATCATCGTCATAGTCGAGATCGTTGAGATTGAGCGCGGTCGTCACCGCCGTATGCTGCAGGCTGTTCGGGCTGCCGATGCTCGCATAATAAGGCGAAGCAAAAGCCGTACCCGGCACCAGCGCCGCAACCGCGGCCGCGATCAGAAACTTCTTCATCGATATTACCCCTCTTGATGCGCCGGCTTCCCATTTCCGGCGCAAACCCTCAGATATTCCGCGTCAGGACGATCCCCCGATCTCGTCCGGTTCCAGGTCGCGCACGACGCGCAAGCCGGCGTCCTGCCGGCGCTTGCCGGGCGGGACGGTGAAGCGATTGGCCGACCGCAGCGCGTCGGGGGCGCTTTCGAACGATCCGCCGCGGATGATGCGCGCCCTGCACGACGTGTCGGTACAGCCCGACGTCCATTCCCACACATTGCCCTGCATCTGGTTGAGGCCGAAACTGTTGGCGGGATAGCTGTTCACCGCTTCGGGATAGCCGCGATAGGGGGCCGTCTCCGATCCGTGATAGCGGGCGGTATGGTCGTAATTGGCCATGGACGGGCTGATGTCGTCACCCCAGGGAAAGGCCGTGGGCGCACCGCCGCGGCTGGCATATTCCCATTCCTGCTCGCTCGGCAGGCGATAGGCGCGGCCCGACTGGACCGTCAGCCAGGCGACGAAGGCCTGTGCGTCCTCATAGCTGATGTCGGTCGCCGGGATCAGCGGATTGGGATTTTCCTTCGCCCAGTTGCCCAGCTTCGTGCAGGCATTGTCGCGCACGCAGGCATTCCATTCGGCGATCGTGACTTCATAGACGCCGATCGCAAAGGGCCGGTCGATCTTCACATCGGCCTGCACGGTCTCGTTCCCGCCGCGTCCCGGTTCCGACAATGGCGATCCGAAAGGCGTCAGCCCGGCCGGAATCGCCCGCATCCAGGGGCAGTTGGCGCAGTCGTAGAAGCGATCGCTCGCCGCCCGGTCGCAGGAAATGAAGCAGGGCGGCGCACCCTGCAGGCCATAGTCGAAGGTCGGCTTCTGGAAATTCTTGCCCGACGACAGCGCCACGCGATCCGACACGCGCTTGAGCGCATCGGCGATATTCTGCTGCGGCCGGCGGATTTCCTCGGCCAGCACCTTGGAGAAGATGCCGTCGTCGAAAGCGACCTGGTCGGCGCTGGTGGAAAAGGCGACCAGATAGCCCTGATCCGGCCGGACCGCGGCGGCGGGCGCGCGGACCATGCGGCGTAGCCCCTTGCTGCCCGCCAGTTCGCCGACCGCGCTCGCCTCGGTCCCGGTTTCGGCCGCGATCATCTGGGTCAGCGACGGCGGCGGCGCGGGCAGGACGTTGCGGCACATGTCCAGCACGATCAGCACCGTCTTCGCACCCGATCCCAGCAGATTATGGGTCAGCGCCGCGCGGGTCAGCGTCGCACTTTCGGGCGTCAGGTCGCGGCCGGCATCGACCGGCAGCAGCATGACGTCGCCATAGCTGCCCAGCGCCGCGCCATGGCCGGAAAAATAGAGGGTGCCGAACGCCTTCGGCCCGGCCGCAGCCAGCCTCGCGCGGAAATCGGCGACCGCCTCCAGCATCGCCGCGCGGGACAGGTCGCGGCGCACCTGCACCGGACCTGTCCCGCTGGCGTCGATAAAGCCGGTGGCATTGAGCGCGGTCGCGACCTTGTCGCCATCGCTATAGGTGGAGCCGAGCTTGTCGAAAGCCTGGTAGGCGCCGTTGACGATCACCAGCGCCAGCCGCGGTTCGTCCGCCGCCTGCGCTGGCCCTGCCAGCGCAAGCAGGGCCAGCGCCAAGGCGGCGGCCAGCGCGCGGATCAGGCCGCGCCGGCCCCCCGACAGGCTGTGGATCATTGCCCCGCCTTGCGCGGCGCGAATTCGACTTGGGTCACGACCTGGTCGACCGCATCGACATGCAGCACCGCGTCATAACGGCGCGCCGCCTTATAGGGTTCGGCCGGGCCGCCGCCGAACAGCTTGGCGAAGAAGCCGCCAAAGCCGCGGCCCTTCTGGCAATAGGGGGCGACGCTGACGGCGCCGCCGCTCTGCTTGACCTCGTTCAGCCAGGCGCCGAGCGGCAACGGCGCTTCATTGTCCGCCGGATAGGGTGTGTCCAGATCGACCACTACGGCACGGCCGCGGCGCAGCTTGGCCTTGAGCGCCTGGTCGAAGCGGGCGGGATCGGTAAAGCGCAGCGTCGGCTTGGCTACCGGACGATCGCAACTCTTGAGCACGGGCGCGACCGGTGCAGCCGCGACTGGCGCGGCGGCGACCGGCGCCTGCCGGCCGGGATCGACGGCGGGACCGGGATTGACGGCGTGGACGGGCTGCTGCGCCTGTGGCTCCTGTGCAACAGGCTTGGGGGCGGGTGGCTCCGGCGGCAATATCCGCACGCCGCGACCCGTTGCGCCCTCTGCAGGGGCCTGTTCGGACGGCGGGGCGTTATCAGCCTGCGCCAGGGCGTTAGTCGCACCGCCAGCAAAAAACACGAAAGAAGCAACGACTATAGTGCAACGCAACACGGCCATTTGTCCGCTCCGAGTCAAGATATAGTTATTGCCCCGATTACCTTTCTGAGACTATGGATATATATCTGTCGAGGCAACAAAAAAGCGCGGGGGAATCCTAATGTCGAAGGGGCGACGTGGACTCTGGGCAACAGTATTGACCGGCTTTGTCACAATAATGACTAACCCAGGTTATGCTCATGCGGAAACGCGCGCCTTGCTGGTGGGGGCGTGGCAGTTCCAGTCCAAGTTGATCATGGATCTGGTGGGGCCGGAAAATGATCTGGCGGCGATGGAGGCGTTGATTCGCGGTCAGGGCGCGAGCGACGTCACCGTTCTGCGCAATGACGGCGTCAGCCGCACCACGGTCGAAACCGCGCTCCATGCGCTGGGCCTGCGGTCCAAGCCGGGCGACTGGATATTCCTCTATTATACCGGCCATGGCGCGCTGGCCGAAGCCGCGGTCAAGGGCACGCGCGACGGCGATACCGACCAGTTCCTGCCACTGCCCGGCTTCGATCCCGACGTGAAGGATGCCGAGCGCTTCATCGTCGACAAGGATTTCTACACCTGGCTGTCCCTTTACGTGCCGAAGGGGGTGCAGGTGCTGATGATGGCCGATACCTGCCATTCCGGCACGCTGCATCGGTCGGTCGATCCGCGCGCCATGGGCATGACCCCGCGGCTGACGCTGGGCGCGCGCAATGTCGAACTGGGGTCGCGCCCGGCCCCGCGCTTCGCCAGCGTGCTGGCGTCCGGCGACGCCGCCCCGGTCAGCGCCACCCGCGACGACCTGCCCAACCTCTATTATATCAGCGCGGCGCGCGACGATCAGATCGCCTGGGAAAATGCGCTGCCGGTGGAGGGGGCGCCCACCCGCGGTTTCCTGACCTGGTCGTTCGAACAGGGCGTGACCACGCCGCGCGCCGACGGGAAGGGGATGGCCGCCGACCAGGATGGCGACGGCACATTGTCGATCGGCGAACTGGGCGCCTATCTCAACGTCCAGGTGCGGATGCTGAGCGGCCAGCGACAGGAAAGCAATACCGTCATCCCGCCGGGGCGGGAAGGGCAGGGGCTGTTCGCCACGGTCCCGCCGCCACCCGCGCCGCCGGCCCCGCCGCCGCTGCCCGGCCTCTATGTCGCGGACCTGAAGGCGCGCGCCAGCGTCAGCGGCGACTATCCCTGGCGCATCCTGACCGACGGGCAGGGCGCGGATTTCGTCTGGGACGCGCGGGCGCAGGCGATGCTGCGCCGCACCGGCGACATCGTCGCCCAGAATGTAAAGAGCGCGGCGCAGGTGCGCGGCGTCATCGACAAATGGGCGGCGCTGGAGGCGCTGCGCCCGCTTCTGTCGGAACGCAGCGCGCGACTGATGGTCGGCCCGCTCGACAATGGGGCGCGCTATCCGTCCGGCGCGCCGGTCACGCTGGCGCTGGCCCCGGTTCAGGCGGCGGATGGCGCACCCCCGCCCGGCCAGCGCTATGCGACCGTGTTCAACATCGCGTCCGACGGCACGGTACAGCGGCTCTTTCCGGTCGCCGCGTCCGACGGCAAGGGCGAACTGGCCGCCGGCCAGTCGCTGCCCGTCCTCGACAGCCAGGTCATACCGCCCTTCGGCGCCGATCATGTCGTCGCGCTGGTGACGCCGCAGCCGCCCGACGATTTCCGCCTGCTGCTGCGCACGGTCGAGAACCAGCGCGCCGCCGCCCGGCTGGTCGGCCCGATCCGCGACCTGCTCGCCAGGGCCGGGGGGCAGGCGAGCCTGTCGATCGGCGAACTCTATACCGGCAACTGATATGCCGCCGTGCGCCTCAGTTGCTCAGGATTACGGTCCGGCTTCTGGCGGCGCTTTTATTGCCGATATCGACCCGATACTGGCCCGACGCGCGCGGCGTGACCGCGCACACCGGGGCATAATCGGCATTGTCGTCCAGACAGAGCTGCTTGCCCGACGCATCGAGCAGGCGGATATACATGTTGGTGCCGATATCGCCGATCGCGCCGATGCGCAGCGGCTCGCCACCCTTGGCGGTGACGCTGAAGCGATAGGCGTTGCGCGGATTGACGTCGAGTACGCGCCGCACCAGCCCCTTGCCGAAGGCGGAGGCGACCACGCCGCGGCCCGACGCCGACTGCGCCAGCCGGATTTGCAGCAACAGCGCCTGGTCGTCGCGCGCCAGCGCCTTGGCCTCGGCGAACAGCGCGTCGGGGGAAAAGGCTGCGTCGCCCTGCGCCGGGGTCGCGCCATCGGTCATCGGCACCTGTTGCAGCATCCGCGCGGCGGTCAGCATCGCATGGGGATCGCGCTCGCGCCGGGCGAAGTCGGCCACTTGCCGCGCGGCGATCGCCTGGGCGAAGGGATCGGCGGGCGCGGCGGGAGGTGCGACCGGCAGGGAAGCGACCGGCGGAGAGGCCACCGGCGGAGCGGTAGCGGCGACATTCTCCTGCGCCATGACCGGACCGTTCAGCGCCATCATCGCTCCCACCATTCCGGCGCCCGCGATCAGGAATTTCCGCATCATGTCCAATCCCCTCGGTAAGATCTTCTCGTCCCCTGTGGATACTGCCGCAGCGGTGGGAAAGCCAGTGCTTGCGGGCGGGGCGGAACTGGCGGGCTATGCCCACAAACATTTGTCGGCGCTGGTCGGCGCGGTCGGCGGCGACGGGCGTTACGCCGCGTTCATCAGCTACAGCCATGCCGACATGAAGGTCGCGCGCTGGCTCCACCGCGCCATCGAAAACTACCGCGTACCCCGCGCTCTGGTCGGGACGGCGGGCGATCGCGGCCCGATCCCCGCCCGGCTGCGCCCGATCTTCCGCGACGAGGACGAACTGGCCGGGGCCGCCGAACTCGGCCCCAAATTGCAGGGTGCGCTCGCCCGGTCCGATGCGCTGATCGTCATCTGCTCGCCCACCGCGGCGCGGTCGGTCTGGGTCGACAAGGAAATCCGCTCGTTCAAGCGGTTCAATCCCGACGCGCCGGTCTTCGCGCTGATCGCCGCGGGCGTGCCGGGCGATCCCGACACCGACTGTTTCCCCGCGCCCCTGCTGTTCGCGCTGGACGAGGCGGGCGAACTGGACCGCAGCCAGCCGCTCGAACCGCTGGCGCCCGACCTGCAGAAGAATGAGCGCAACATCGTCAAGCTCAAGCTGATCGCGGGCCTGCTCGGCGCGCCCTATGCCGCGCTCTACCGTCGCGACCAGCGCCGCACCCGGCGAATCGCCGCGGCCCTGTCCGCCGCCGCCCTGCTGCTGATCCTAGTGCTGAGCGGCCTGTCGATCGCCGCCTTCACCTACGCCCGGATGGCGGTGCAGCAGCGCAACGAGGCGCAGGCCGCGCGCAAGCTGGCGGAGCAGAACGCCGACAAGGCGGAGCGCCGCGCCTGGCTGGCCCAGGTCGCCGCGCAGGAGGTGCGCCGCATGGTGGCAGAAGGCGAGAGCTGTCCGCGCCCCTGAGCGCGGCGAATCGCTATTCCCGCCACCCCCGATCGATCCGGTCGATGCGCCGCACCATCGTCTGGAAATCCGGCACGCCCGGCCCGACCGGTAGCTGCACGGCGCTCAGGTCGCGCTGATGCACCGCGATCACGTCTGCCGGAATGTCGATCGGCGTCCCCGCCGCGCCGGCCGCGACCTGGATTTCGCAGGCGCGTTGCAGCAGCCAGTGGGTCAGGAAGGCTTCGGGCAGGCTCCCCGCCATCACCAGCGTGCCATGATTGCGCAGCAGCATGACGCGCCGGTCGCCCAGATTGGCGATCAGCCGCTCGCCCTCCTCGGCGCGAATCGTGACGCCCTCAAAATCATGATAGGCGATTCGCCCGATGAAGGCCGCGGCGTAGAAGCTGATCGGCTTCAGCCCCTCGGCGCAGGCGCTCACCGCCATGCCCGCAGTGGTGTGGGTGTGGATGACGCAATGGGCGTCGGGCAGGTGCCGGTGGAACACGCTATGCTGGGTGAAGCCCGCCCGGTTGACGGGATAGTGGCTGCCGTCCAGCACCTGGCCGT
This sequence comes from Sphingomonas bisphenolicum, assembly GCF_024349785.1. Classification (NCBI taxonomy): domain Bacteria; kingdom Pseudomonadati; phylum Pseudomonadota; class Alphaproteobacteria; order Sphingomonadales; family Sphingomonadaceae; genus Sphingomonas; species Sphingomonas bisphenolicum. Next base: position 417,256 of record NZ_AP018817.1, on the reverse strand, counting down.
CTATGTCGATCTTGACCAGGTTGGACGCGGTCACTTCGTCATAGCCCAGGCCGAAGGGATTGATGAGAAAAGCGCCGGTTTCTCCCGGTACGCGCAGGGTGATATGGTTGTAGATCAGCTCCGACCAGCCCATCTGGTCGAAGATGCGATAGCAGGCGGCGAGCTGCTGGCGCGCCTCCCATTCGGCGGCGGACATGTCGGGGTGTTGGGCGGCTGTGGCCATGGCGATCCTCCACTATCTTTATGTCGCCACTATCCGCCCGCATGCTCGGCTTGTCGAGTATGAAGGCTTTAGGGTTGAATTTGCGCGGGCCTGCTGATAGGGCGCCGCCCACATGGCGTAGGGTGACCTGCGACGACTCACTGGCTTTGCTATTCGGTCGGCCCGTCGGGAAGGATGTAAAAATCCCGGCGAACCGCTCGTTTTCGATTGGAGATTGACGGACTTATGCAGATCATCGTTCGCGACAACAATGTCGACCAGGCTCTTCGCGCGCTCAAGAAGAAGCTGCAGCGTGAAGGCGTGTATCGCGAAATGAAGCTGCGTCGTCACTACGAGAAGCCCTCGGAAAAGCGCGCCCGCGAAAAGGCGGCGGCTGTCCGTCGTGCGCGCAAGATGGAGCGCAAGCGCGCCGAGCGCGACGGCGCGAAGTAAGCGCTATCGGGGCGGTCCCCGGCCTGTGCGCCATCGCCGCCCCGTATCCTGCCGAACACCCTGCCCTAATTTGCGAGAGCATACGCCATGTCCACGACGGCCGTACCCCTTCGTCCTATCGCCAAGGGGTCGCTGACGCGTCTCTGGATCGGCGTCGCCGCCGTTGCGCTGGCGGCCGGCGGTCTCGCCTGGGCGGGGCAACAGGGCGTCGATCCGTCGCCGTCGGCGTTCCTGACGCAGAACAGCCATGCCAGTGGCGTGGTGACCACCGAGTCCGGCCTGCAATATAAGATCCTGTCGGAGGGCACGGGCGCCAGCCCGACCCCCGCCGACGTGGCGCTGGTCGGCTATAAGGGCACATTGCTCGACGGCACGGTGTTCGACGAGAATCCGCAGGCGCCGATGCCGATCGACGGCGTCGTGCCGGGCTTCTCCGAAGGGCTGCAGAAGATGAAGAAGGGCGGCAAGTACCGCCTCTGGATTCCGCCGCAGCTGGGCTATGGCGACCAGGTCGCCGGCCCGATCCCGGCCGGCTCCGTGCTGGTGTTCGACGTCGAGCTGCACGACTTCAAGTCGAAGGCCGAACTGATGCAGTTGCAACAGCAGATGCAGCAGCAACAGGGCGCGATGCCGCAGGGCGCCGGGCCGCAGCAGGGCAACTAGAGCGATTTCTAATCAGATGGAATCATCTGATGACTCGGAAATCGCGTAAAAACAAAAGCTGGAGCGGCTGATCCGATGCAATCGGATCGTAAATCGCTCTAGGCGGTCAAGCCAGGACGAATCGCGAAAAGGGGCCGGTTACCGCGGCCCCTTTTTCTTTGCCCGAATCAGGCGTGGCCCTGGCAGACGCCGTCATCTTCGGCGCTGAGGCCAAAGGCCAGCGCATCCGCGCTGCCGATCTTCTCTTCGCCGGCGAACAGCTTGTCGAGCCGCGCCTTGATGTCACGCCGATATTCGGCCGTAGCCACCGATCGCGGCGCCGACACTTCGATATCGCAGGCGATCGCGCCCTTGATGCGATCGACCGCGCTTTCGTCCAGCACGCCTGCGCGGCGCAATTCCAGGCATAGTTGCAACAGGCCGACTGCGGTCGCATGGGCGCGCAGGCCGACATTGCTCAGGTCGAAATGCAGCTTCTTCTGTTTGTCCAACGGGATAGCCATGGCGATGTCCTCTCCAATATTGTCCAGCCTATCATAATCCCAAGCGCTGGACAGGCCCTGCTGTTCCCGATCCGGTTCGACGGGCGCGCGAGCGAGGCAAGGGAGCGGACAGGCGCGTGGCCCCGCCGATCGCGGCTAGGCGTCGGGCGAAGGGAGGGGCGGCGTCGGATTCTGCGGTTTCAGCGCCTTGGAGCGTTCCTCCAGATAGACTTTGATCATCGCCACGATCGGATCGGCCAGGAACAGCCCCATGATGCCGAACAGCGCACCGAACAATATCTGCGCGGCCAGCACCAGCGCAGGGGCCAGATCGGTGGCGCGTTTGGCCACCATCGGCACGATCAGATAGCCGTCGACGATCTGCACCGCCATATAGACGCCGAAGGCATAGAGGCCGGTATGCGTCCCGCCGGAAAAGCCCACGAGGATGATGAGGATGCCCGATATGATCGATCCGATATTGGGCAGGAAGGCGAACAGGCCGGTCAATATGCCCAGCAACCCCGCCATCGGCACGCCGCCGGCCCACAGGAACAGCCACACGCCCACGCCTTCCACCGTCATGCCGATCAATCGCCCGAACATCAGGCGGCGCAGGGTCCAGCCCATCTTGTCGGCAACCGTATAGAAATGGGCGCGCTTCTCGATCGGCAGCATCCAGGCGACGCCGCGTTCGTATAATTTGGGTTCGACCGCGATGAAGATCGCCAGCACCAGCATCATGACGCCGCTGGTGATCGCGCCCACGGCCGTCCCGACCGCCGCGGTGACGCGTCCCATGCTGCTCATCGCCTGACTGGCGAGGCTCTTGAGGTCTTCGGGGGTGGTGGTGATGCCCAATTGCTGCATCCAGCCGCCGATTCGCGCCACCTGCGTCTCTACGATGGTGCGCATCGCCTGCGCCTGCGCGGCCAGGCTCGATCCGGTGAGGTAGAAAGTATAGACCATGAAGGCGACCGCGCCCAGCAGCACGATCGTCAGCCGCCATCCGCGCGGGATCGGCAGGACGCGGCCGATCAGTCGGGTGCCGCCGTCCATCATCGTCGCCAGCACCAGCGCGCCCATGACCAGCAGCAGCGGCTGCGCCAGCAAGGCCACCAGGCCGATGGCGACCGCCAGCGCAAACCAGACGCCGGCGCGCTTCAGTTCCTGCTGTACGAGCGGGCTGCGAACTTCGCTGGGACCGGGCAATTCGACATGATGCTCGTGCGCGTCGCTCAAAACCCGTTGCCCCTTTCAAATCATTGCGGGGGTGCAACGCTCTGCGGTCGCAGGCTGTTCCCGGCCCGGCCGCTGCGCAGCGCATGGACCCAGGTCAGCGGGTTCCAGGTCGCGTCGCCGTCCAGGCTGAAGGTGATGAACTCCGCCCGCCCGCCGATCGCCTCCCACGGCACTGGCCCGCCCAGCCCGTTTTCCTCCAGCGGCGCACGGCTGTCGGCGCTGTTGTCGCGATTGTCGCCCATCAGGAAGACATGGTCGGCCGGCACCCGCACCGGGCCATACCAGTCGAGCGCGCTCGGCCCCATGTCGATCGTCACATAGGTCTTGCCGTTGGGCAGGATCTCCTGCCGCACCGGCAGTTCGCAATAGTCCTTGCCGTCCTTGCCCGTCACCAATGCGCCGGGAAATTGCAGCGGCGGGCAGGGGGCGTTGCCATCGACGGCCAGGCGCAGGGGCTTGAGCATCTTCTGCTTCACCGCCACCCCGTTCAGGATCACCTGGCCGCCACGCACCTCGATGATGTCGCCGGGCAGGCCGATCACCCGCTTGATATAATCCTCGCGCCGGTTCTGCGGGCTGACGATGACGATGTCGCCGCGGTCGGGCAGGCGGCCCAGCACCCGGCCCTTCAGGAAGGGCAGGGGGTGGAAACTGGGCGAGACATAGGACCAGCCATAGGGAAATTTGCTCACCACCAGCCGGTCGCCGGTCAGCAGCACCGGCATCATCGATTCGCTGGGAATGTAGAAGGGCTTGGCGACGAAACTGTGGCACGCCAGCACTGCGAGGATCAGCAGGACGATGCTTTTGAGTTCGTGAAACCAGTTGACCGGGGATCGGGCGTCGCCGCCCTCGGGTTGCGCATCCGCGATTGTCTCTTCGGGCAGGTCGATGGCCGTCACGGGCGGGCTTTCGCTAGGGGGAAGGTTGCTCACTGGGGCAGGGCTTCGATGATGACGAAGGCCTGCGCCCATGGATGATCGTCGGTGAGCGTCAGGTGAATGACAGGCTTATGCCCCGCCGGAACCATCGATTCCAGCCGCGCCAGCGCACCGCCGGTCAGCCTGAGCGTCGGCGCGCCGGACGGGGCGTTGACCACGCCGATATCCTTCATGAACACGCCCGCCTTGAAGCCGGTGCCGACCGCCTTGGAAAAGGCTTCTTTGGCGGCGAAGCGCTTGGCCAGCGTGCCTGCCTTGGTGAAGGGGCGGCGATTGCCCTTGGCCTGCTCGACCTCGGTGAAGACGCGCTGTTCGAAGCGCTGTCCGAACCGGTCGAGCGAGTTCTGGATACGCTCGATATTGCAGAGGTCGGAGCCGAGGCCGATGATCACGCGCCCCTCACTTTCACCGCGCCAGGTCCATCTGGCGCCGCATCTCTCTGATGCTGCCTTCCAGCCCACCGAAGATCGCCTCGCCGATCAGGAAATGGCCGATATTGAGTTCGGCGACCTGCGGGATGGCGGCGATCGGCGCGACATTGTCGAAGGTCAGGCCATGGCCGGCATGGGGTTCGATCCCGTTCTTGGCCGCCAGCGCCGCGGCGTCGGCGATCCGGCGCAGTTCGGCCGCGCGCGCTTCGCCGGTCAGATGGGCATAGGCGCCGGTGTGGAACTCCACCACCGGCGCGCCCAGCCGGATCGCCGCGTCGATCTGGGCCGCGTCCGCCTCGATGAACAGGCTGACGCGAATCCCCGCCGCGCTCAACGCCGCGACGATGGGCCTCAACGTCTCGAACTGCCCGGCCGCGTCCAGCCCGCCCTCGGTCGTGCGCTCCTCGCGCTTTTCCGGCACGATGCAGGCGGCGTGCGGCCGGTAGCGCAGGGCGATGTTCAGCATCTCCTGCGTCGCGGCCATCTCCAGATTGAGCGGCACGGTCAGCGCCGCCATCAGCGTGGCGATATCCTCGTCGCGAATATGCCGCCGATCCTCGCGCAGATGCGCGGTGATGCCGTCCGCTCCGGCCTTTGCCGCCAGCAGCGCGGCCTTGACCGGATCGGGATGCGCGCCCCCGCGCGCGTTGCGGATGGTCGCCACATGGTCGATATTGACGCCAAGGCGCAGGGGCTGGTTCATCGCGTTACTTCCGGCTGCCGGGCTTGATCGCCGGGATCGCCGCCAGTTCGGGCGGGATCGCATCGGCTTCATAGACCGGGAAGTTGATCGACACGAGCGGGTAGAAGGGGACGCCCAGGTCCACTTCGCCCGCCGACCGGTCGACCAGCGCGACTTCGGCAACGACGATGCCGCCCTCCGCCTCGACCGCTTCGATCGCCTGGCGCGACGACAGGCCGGTGGTCACGACGTCCTCGACCATCAGCACCTTCTGTCCCGGCGTGATCGCAAAGCCGCGGCGCAGCTCGAACACGCCCTCCGGCCGCTCCAGGAACACCGCATCCTTGTCCAGCGCGCGGCCGACTTCATGGCCGATGATCAGGCCGCCCATCGCCGGCGACACCACCAGATCGATCTCCTGCCGTACTTCGCGCGGTAATTTCTGCACCGTAGCGCGGGCCAGCTTGCCGGCCCGTTCAGCGTTCATCAGCACGCGCGCGCATTGCAGATAATTGGCGCTGCGTCGCCCGGACGACAGGATGAAATGTCCTTCGAGCAGCGCCCCCGCCGCCCGGAATTCCGCCAATACTTCCTCGTCTGTCATGCCGTCATATGTCCTGTCGCGCGGCCCGGCGCGTGTCTGCGCGGCCCGCCAATCCATCAGCACGACGCACCTGTGGCGCGCCATGATCGCGCCCCTGTGCGCGGACCAGCGAAATAGGCGGCCAAGGGGAGCGTTGCAACAGCGAAGAAAATCTGCTCCTGCGTGCTTGAGGCACGGGAAAACCATGCCTATAAGCCGCGGCAGAACCGACCGGACGAGGATCATGCGCTTCATGCGTGTCTTCGTTGCAGCGGCGCCAAGGGGTTACGGGGTAAGAAGACGCTATGAAAAAGGTGAAATCGCTCGTTCTCGCCGGGTTGTTGGCCTTCGCGCCAGCACTCGGGCTGAACGGACATGCGCTGGCGCAGGACAATGCCGTCGCTGCCGCACCGGCTGCGGCCAATGCCGCCGCGCCGGCCGAATCGGCCAACGCCGCCGAGGCTGCGCCCGCCGCCACGGTGGCTGCGCCGCCGCGGATGAAGCCGACCGAAGGCATCGGTATGCCCAGACCGGGCGAATTCACCCTGCAGGAACAGTTTACCTCGACCGGCCACACCGCGCGCTGGTTGCATGACAAGATGCTGATCCCGCTGATTTTCGCGATCTCCATCTTCGTGCTGATCCTGATGCTCTATGCGATGTGGAAATTCCGTCGCAGCGCCAACCCGATCCCGTCGAAGACCGCACACAACACCATGATCGAAGTGATCTGGACCGTGCTGCCGGTCGTGATCCTGCTGGTCGTCGCGGTCCCCTCGATCGGTTTGCTCGCCGACCAGTATAAGCCCGCGCCCAAGGACGCCGTCGTCGTCAAGGTGACCGGCTACCAATGGTATTGGGGCTATGAATATCCCGACAACGGCATTCCCGAGTTCGTCTCCAACATGCTGCCGGAAGACAAGGCGAAGGCCAATGGCGAGCCCTATCTGCTCGCGCCCGACAATCGTCTGGTCCTGCCCGCCGGCCGTCCGATCAAGCTGATCATCACCGGCGCCGACGTGATCCACGCCTTCGCTGTGCCCTCGCTGTGGGTGAAGATGGACGCCGTTCCGGGCCGCCTGAACGAGAAGAGCTTCACCATCGACAAGCCGGGCGTCTATTACGGCCAATGTTCGGAACTGTGCGGCGCGCGCCACGGCTTCATGCCGATCGCGATCGAAGCGCTGCCGCCGGCCCAGTTCGACCAGTGGGTGCTGTCGCAGGGCGGCAAGCCCGCCGGCGCAGCGGCAGCGGAGAAGACGGCTGACGCCGCGCCCGCAGCCCCCGCCGCCGACAAGAAAATCTGATCAGGGTAGGAAGCCATGACAACCATCACCGCAGATCATCACGGCGACCACGCCCACGATCACGATCATCACGATGCCGATCATAAGCCAGCCTTCTTCCAGCGCTGGTTCATGTCCACCAACCATAAGGACATCGGCACCCTCTACCTGATCTTCGCGATCGTCGCGGGCATCATCGGTGGCGGCATTTCCGGCCTGATGCGCGCCGAACTCGCGCATCCCGGCATCCAGTATCTGCACACATGGGCCATGATGATGGACGGCCCGGAAGCGACGCTGGACCAGGCCTATCACCTCTGGAACGTGCTGATCACCGCCCACGGCCTCATCATGGTCTTCTTCATGGTGATGCCCGCGATGATCGGCGGCTTTGGCAACTGGTTCGTGCCGATCATGATCGGCGCGCCGGACATGGCCTTCCCGCGGATGAACAATGTCAGCTTCTGGCTGCTCATCCCCGCCTTCGCCCTGCTGCTCGGCTCGACCTTCGTCCCCGGCGGCACCGGCAACGGCGCGGGCACCGGCTGGACGGTCTATGCCCCGCTCTCGACCAGCGGCTCGGCAGGCCCGGCTGTCGACATGGCGATCCTGTCGCTGCACATCGCGGGCGCCAGCTCGATCCTGGGCGCGATCAACTTCATCACCACCATCCTCAACATGCGCGCGCCGGGCATGACCCTGCACAAGATGCCGCTGTTCGTCTGGTCGGTGCTGGTCACCGCCTTCCTGCTGCTGCTCGCGCTGCCCGTCCTGGCCGCCGCGATCACCATGCTGCTGACCGATCGTAACTTCGGCACCACCTTTTACGACGCGGCCGGCGGCGGCGATCCCGAACTCTACCAGCATCTCTTCTGGTTCTTCGGCCACCCCGAAGTCTATATCATGATCCTGCCGGGCTTCGGCATCGTCAGCCAGATCATTTCCACCTTCAGCCGCAAGCCCGTCTTCGGCTATCTCGGCATGGCCTACGCCATGGTCGCGATCGGCGTGGTCGGCTTCGTCGTCTGGGCGCACCATATGTTCACCACCGGCATGTCGGTGAATGTGAAGATGTATTTCACCGCCGCGACGATGGTCATCGCCGTTCCCACGGGCATCAAGATCTTCTCCTGGATCGCGACCATCTGGGGCGGTTCGATCAGCTTCAAGACCCCCATGGTCTGGGCGCTGGGCTTCATCTTCCTCTTCACCGTGGGCGGCGTCACCGGCGTCGTGCTGGCCAATGGCGGCGTCGACGACGTGCTGCACGACACCTATTATGTCGTCGCGCACTTCCACTACGTCCTCTCGCTGGGCGCGGTATTCGGCCTGTTCGCCGGCTTCTACTACTGGTTCCCGAAAATGTCGGGCAAGATGTACAACGAGTTCCTCGGCCAGTTGCACTTCTGGGTGTTCTTCATCGGCGTGAACCTGCTGTTCTTCCCGATGCACTTCCTGGGCCTGTCGGGCATGCCGCGTCGCTACCCCGACTATCCGGCCGCGTTCGAAAAATGGAACACGCTGGCCAGCCACGGCTATGAGATCATGGCCGCCGGCATGCTGATCTTCTTCGTCAATCTGATCTGGTCGCTCGCGGCCGGCAAGAAGGCGGTCGGCAATCCCTGGGGCGAAGGCGCGACGACGCTGGAATGGACGCTGTCCAGCCCGCCGCCCTATCACCAGTTCGAAACCCTGCCGGTCATCGACGACAATGCCCATCATTGATCGGGCAGTCGACTGATCGCAGAAGAATAGGGGCGTCCCGGTTGGCCGGGCGCCCCACGGGCAGGGCCGGCCGGGTATCCGCTGGTGAGGCCGTTGCCCAGATCAGCCCGGCCGTGTAACAGCGCCGGGCTGAACCCATGAGGGAGATTATGGCCAGTTCGCCGTTCGTGACCGGGGCAGAAGCCCCCACGCTGCCTGCCCATTGGCGGGATTTCGTAGCGCTGACCAAGCCCAGAGTCATGACCCTGGTCGTGTTCACGGGCCTGTGCGGTCTGCTGGCGGCGCCGGGGCATATCCACCCGATCCTCGCCTTCACCGCCATATTGTGCATCGCCATCGGCGCGGGCGCCGCCGCGGCGCTCAACCAGTGGTATGAGGCCGATATCGACGCCAAGATGAAGCGCACCGCCAACCGGCCGCTGCCCGCGGGCCGGATGGACCGGCAATCGGCGCTGCATTTCGGCGTCGGCCTCTCCTTCTTCTCGGTCATCCTGATCGGCATGGCGACCAACTGGCTCGCCGCCGTCGTGCTGGCCGTCTCGATTCTCTTCTACGTGTTCGTCTACACCATCTGGCTCAAGCCCCGGACGGCGCAGAATATCGTCATCGGCGGCGCGGCCGGCGCTTTCCCGCCCGTCATCGGCTGGGCCGCCGTCACCGGCGACATCAGCGCGCTGCCCGTCGCCCTGTTCATGCTGATCTTCTTCTGGACGCCGCCCCATTTCTGGGCGCTCGCCCTGTTCGTGAAGACCGATTACGCCGCCGCCGGCATCCCGATGCTGCCCGTCGTGTCGGGCGAAGTCGTCACCCGCCGCCAGATCTGGGCCTATACCGCGATCATGGCGGCCGCCGCGATGGCGCCGGTGCTGCTGCAACTGACCGGCATCGTCTACGGAACGGCGGCGCTGCTCGGCACCGCGCTGTTCGCCGTCTTCGCCTTCCAGGTCTATCGCCGCCGCGAAAGCGATCCGGCGCGGATGCAGCCCGAACGGCGGCTGTTCAAATATTCGATCCTCTATCTCTTCCTGCTGTTCGGGGCGGTGGTCGTCGACCGCTGGTTGCTCGCATGACGCCCGAGGAACTGGCAAAGGTCCGCGCGCGGCAGAAGTCCCGCGCGCTGGTGATGGGCCTGCTGCTGGGCGCGCTCGTCCTGCTCTTCTACGGCATCACCATCGCCAAGATGGGCGGCAACTAATGGCTACTCTCCCGCCGTCCCCGTTCGATCGCGACCGTCGCAACCGGCGCACGCTGGTTGCCATGGCGACGGTCGGCCTGGCGATGCTGGGGCTGGGTTTCGCATCCGTGCCACTTTACCGCATCTTCTGCGAACAGACCGGTTTTGGCGGCACGACCAAGCGGGCCGCCGCCGATGTCCAGGTGCAGGCGGCGGTCGGCCATACCATGTCGATTCGGTTCGATTCGAACGTCCAGCCCGGCATGCCGTGGCAATTCTACCCCGAACATCGGACGGATACCGTCACCATCGGGCGCAAGGACATGGCGATCTTCATCGCCAGGAACATGTCGGACAAACCCGTAACCGGCACCGCCAGCTTCAACGTCACGCCGACGCAGGCGGGCGCCTATTTCACCAAGATCCAGTGTTTCTGCTTCACCCAGCAGACGCTCCAGCCCGGCGAGGAAGTCCGTATGCCAGTGCTGTATTTTGTCGATCCGAAGATATTGCAGGATCCCGACAACAAGGACACCCAACAAATTACCTTGAGCTATACCTTCTACCCTGTTGAGCAGGGCGGGAAGCCAAGCTAAGGCAAGCATCAGATAACGCGAACCGCGAACAGGGAAGAGACGATGGCAGGCGCCAAGAACCACGATTATCATATCCTTCCGCCCAGCATCTGGCCGCTCTTCGGCTCCATGTCGGCGCTGGTCATGGCATTTGGCGCGATCATGTGGATGCATCCCGACGCGCTACCGGCCGGGGGCGGCTGGGTGTTCCTGCTGGGCGTCGCCGGCGTGCTGTTCACCTTCTACAGCTGGTGGGCCAATGTCATCGCCGAAGCCCATGCCGGCGACCATACGCCGGTGGTGCAACTGCACCTGCGCTACGGCATGATCCTGTTCATCGCCTCGGAAGTGATGTTCTTCGTCGGCTGGTTCTGGGCCTTTTTCGACTTCTCACTCTTCCCCAGCGCGCTCGCGCCGATCGAAGGGATGTTCCCGTCGAAGGGCATCGAGGTCATGAATGCGTTCGAGCTGCCGCTGCTCAACACGCTGATCCTGCTCTGCTCGGGCACCACCGTCACCTGGGCGCACCATGCGCTGATCCACGGCGACCGTGACGGCCTGAAAAAGGGTCTGTGGTGCACTATTCTGCTCGGCCTGCTCTTCTCGTCGATCCAGGCCTATGAATATGTCCATGCGCCGTTCGCGTTCGGCGGGTCGCCTTACAGCTCAGGCTTCTACATGGCGACCGGCTTCCACGGCTTCCACGTCATCGTCGGCACGATCTTCCTGATCGTCAATCTGGTGCGCGTCTATAAGGGCCACTTCACCCCGCGCCAGCATTTCGGCTTCGAAGCCGCCGCCTGGTACTGGCATTTCGTCGATGTGGTGTGGCTGTTCCTCTTCGTCGCCATCTATGTCTGGGGCGGCTGGGGCGCGCCGGTCCACGGCGGCTGATCGACCGTCAGTCACTGATGACAAGACGGCCGGGGCGATGCTCCGGCCGTTTTCTTTTGCCCCGTCGGCCGCTACAAGGACATTCATGACCGATCAGCCCGCACCCGCCCGAACCCCGCTGATCGCCACGATCATCGTCGCGCTCGCGGTGCTGACGATGATCGCCCTTGGCGTCTGGCAACTCCAGCGTCGCGGCGAAAAGGAGCAGGCGCTGGCGCTCGCCGCCGCCAATCCCGGCCGGCCTGCCGTCGCCTTCCCGATGCTTCCGCCGGTCGCGCCCGACCTGCTCTTCCGTCCCTCGTCGGTCCATTGCCTGCGCGTGGTCGGCTGGCGGATCGAGGCGGGCCGCGCCGCCGACGGATCGACCGGCTATCGTCATATCGCGCAATGTGCGACCGGGGCGGAGGGGCCGGGCGCGCTGGTCGCGATCGGCGTGGGGCAAAAGCCCGACGACAAGCCGAACTGGACCGGCGGGCAGGTATCAGGCTGGATTTCGGAGGAGCCGGACCACCGCGCCCTGCTATCGCGGATCGGCGGCAAGGCGACGCCGCTGCGCCCGATGCTGATCGCGCGGCAGGCGCCCGCCGGCCTCAAGCCCGCGGCACCGCCCAGCGCCGCCGACGTGCCCAACAACCATCTTGCCTATGCGGTGCAATGGTTCTTCTTCGCCGCCGTGGCGGTGATCATCTACATATTGGCGCTGCGCCGCCGCAATGCACCGCCAAAGCCGCCGCCATCCGCCTAATCGCTTGCTCCCGCGCGCGCGGGTCGCTACCGCGCTTTCCCATTATGCAATATCAGAGCACCAGGGGGAGCGCGCCCGCGCTCGGTTTCGAGGATGTGACGCTGGCCGGACTCGCGTCCGACGGCGGCCTCTATCTGCCCACCAGCTGGCCGGCGTTCAGCGCCGACCAGATTCGGGATCTGGCCGGCCTGTCCTATGTCGAAACCGCCGTCCGGGTCATGGCGCCCTTCGTCGCGGGATCGCTCCACGAAGACGAACTGCGCGAGCTGTGCACCGCCGCCTATGGCCGTTTCAGCCATCAGGCCGTGACCCCGCTGGTGCAGCTCGATCATCAAAACTGGCTGCTCGAACTCTTCCATGGCCCCACGCTCGCCTTCAAGGACGTCGCGCTCCAGTTGCTCGGCCAGCTGTTCGAACGGTTCCTGTCGCGCCGCGACGATCACCTGACCATCGTCGGCGCGACCTCGGGCGATACCGGGTCGGCCGCGATCGACGCGGTCGCGGGACGCGAGAAGATCGACATCTTCATGCTCCATCCCGAAGGCCGGGTGTCGGACGTCCAGCGCCGCCAGATGACCACCGTGCTGGCCCCCAACGTCTATAACATCGCGATCGAAGGCAGCTTCGACGATGCGCAGGCGCTGGTGAAGGCGATGTTCAACGACGCGGATTTCAAGAGCCGCTTCAATCTGTCCGCCGTGAATTCGATCAACTGGGCGCGGCTGATGGCGCAGGTCGTCTATTATTTCTACGCCGCCGTGCGCCTGGGCGCGCCGGAGCGGGAGGTCGCCTTCTCCGTCCCCACCGGCAATTTCGGTGACGTGTTCGCGGGCTATGTCGCGGCGAAGATGGGCCTGCCGGTCGCGAAGCTGATCGTCGCGACCAACGTCAACGACATCTTGCACCGGGCCTTGTCCGAAGGCGATTACAGCCAGGGCCAGGTCGTGCCGACCGCCACCCCCAGCATGGACATCCAGGTCAGCTCCAATTTCGAACGCCTGCTGTTCGACGCCGGCGGCCGCGACGGCCTGGCGCTGGCGGAGCAGATGCGCGGCTTCGAAACCAGCAAGGCGATGCGCCTGACCAACGCCCAGCGCGAAGGCGCGGCGCATCTGTTCAGTTCCGCCCGCGTCGATGCCGACGGCATGACGATGGCGATGCGCTGGGCCTATGACGGCGCAGGCCAGATCCTCGACCCGCACAGCGCGATCGGCCTCGCCGCCGCGCGCGAAGCGGGCATCGATGCGCACATCCCGGTTGTCACGCTGGCGACCGCCCACCCCGCCAAGTTCCGCGACGCCGTCGAACGCGCGACCGGCACCCGCCCGCCGCTCCCCGCGCGCGTCGGCGACCTGTTCGCGCGCGAGGAAAGCTACGCCAAGCTGCCCGGCACGTTCGAGGCGGTCACCGCCTATGTCGCCGAACGCGCGACCCCGCGCGGCTAAGTTGGAACTCAAGACCCTTATCGGCGAGCCATGGTCCGATTACGGCCTGCTCGACAGCGGCGACGGGCGGAAGCTGGAACGCTATGGCCGCTTCCGCTTCATCCGCCCCGAACCGCAGGCGATGTGGAAGCCCGCAACGACCGACTGGCGCGCCGACGGCGAGTTCATTCCCGGATCGGACGAGGATGGCGGCGGCCGCTGGTATTATGAAAAGCCGGTCCCGGCCGAAGGCTGGCCGCTCCACTGGCGCGAAGTCACCTTCCAGTCGAGCTGCACTCCCTTCCGCCATCTCGGCTTCTTCCCCGACATGGCGCCGATCTGGGACGATCTGCGCGCCACCTATGCGGATAAACCCGATGCCGAGGTCATGAACCTGTTCGGCTATACCGGCGTCGGCACGCTGGCCCTGTCGGCCGGCGGCGCGCGCATGGTCCATGTCGATGCGTCCAAGAAATCGGTGGCCCAGGCCCGCGCCAACGCGGCGCTTTCCGGCATGGAGGAGAAGCCGGTCCGCTGGATCGTCGAGGACGCCGCCAAGTTCGTCGCCCGCGAGGTGCGCCGCAACCGCCGCTATGACGGCATATTGCTCGATCCGCCCAAATATGGCCGCGGTCCCGACGGCGAAGTGTGGCGGCTGGAGGAAGACCTGCCCGGCCTGATCGCCAATTGCCGTGCGCTGCTGGATGCCGACAGCCGCTTCCTGTTCCTCACCGTCTATGCCGTGCGCATGTCGGCGCTGGCGATCGGCGAATTGCTGCGCCAGGCCTTTGCCGACCTGCCCGGCACCGTGGAAGCGGGCGAGCTGGCGGTGCGCGAGGAAGCGCGCGGCATCGCCCTGCCGACCGCGATCTGGGCCCGCTGGAAGCGCTAAGCGCGCGCTTGGTCGCGCAATATAGATTTTGGTAACCATTTGGGCGCAAGCATCGCGGCTTACAGGCAGGTCGCGCATGTTCACATCTATTACCGCCCGGATTGCCGCCTTTGGCGCGCTGGTCCTCATCGCCTTGCTGGCGCTCATCTGGATGCTGGTGGATGCGTCGATCCAGACCCGCGACAGTTTTCGCTGGGTCACCCATTCGGCCGAAGTGATCGAGACGATGGACGATGCGCTGGTGGCGCTGCGCGAGGCGGAATCGGCGCAGCGCGGCTTCGTCCTGACCCGCAACGCCAGCTTTGCCGACCCGACCGACGCCCGGATCGCCGATGCGCGCCAGTCGATGGCCCGGCTGGTGCGATTGACCGCCGATAATCGGGCGCAGAATATACGGGCTCGGGACGTGCAGGCGCTGGCGGAACGGCGTGTCACCCTGTTGCGCGATACACTGGAACAGGCACGGCGCGGGCAATTCGATGCGGCTCGCGGTTCCATCGCTGCGGGCACCGGGCGCGACCTCATGACCATGTTGTCGCTGCGCGCGGACAGTTTTCTCAGCGAAGAGCGCGCCTTGCGTATCACGCGGATCGCGGCGGCGGACAGCCGCCTGGCCTGGGTCAGGCAATTAGCGCTGGTCGGCGGTCCGTTGCTGGCGCTCGCGATCCTGTCGATATCGCTGCTCCTGATCTGGGGCATCCGCCAGCCGCTGGGCCTCATCCATCAGGCGATGACGGCGCTGGGTCGCGGGGATCGCGACAGGCGCGTCACCGCGACGATGGGATCGCGGGAATTTGCGCAGCTCGCCCATGGCTACAACGCCATGGCCGATCAGTTGCAGGCCGCCATCGCCGATCAGGGCCGCAGCGCGCAGGACTTGCAGGCCGCCCATGCACAATTGCTGCGCAACAGCGATACGCTGCAGGAGCGGGGCGAGGCGATCGAACTGCTCGGCGGCATGGCCCACCGGATGCAGGCGGCGCGCACCGACGAGGAGCTGGCGCAGGTCATCCGCGTTTTCGTGCCGCGCGTGCTGCCGGGGGTTCCGGGCGCGCTCTATGCCCATAATAACAGCCGCAACCTGCTGGTTCCGATCACGGGATGGAACGGATTCCAGCCGCGTGAAGAGGGGTTCGCCCCCGACCAGTGCTGGGCGCTGCGCCGGGGACAGAGTCATTTCGTCGCGCAGCCGGGGGGCGACATCGTCTGCTCCCATGTCGACGCCGACCTGCTCTATCATTGCGAACCGCTGTTGGCTGGGGGCGAAGTGATCGGCACCCTTTATCTTCAGGGCGTGGTGCAGGAGGAAAGCCGCTTCCGCCTGACCGTGATGGCGGAAAATATCAGCTCCGCCCTCGTCAACCATCGCCTCCAGCGGGGCTTGCGCGAACAGACGATCCGCGATCCGCTGACCGGCCTGTTCAATCGCCGCTACATGCAGGAATCGCTGGCGATCGAGATCGCGCGGGCGCGCCGTTCGGGCGCACCGCTCAGCGTGGTCATGTGCGACATCGACCATTTCAAGCGGTTCAACGACGAATTCGGCCATGATGCGGGCGATACGGTGCTGCAGTCGGTCGCGACCGAAATGCGCAGCCGTTTCCGTGATGGCGACATCGTCTGCCGTTATGGCGGAGAGGAATTTGCCGTCATCGCGCCGGGCGCCACGGCGCAGGCGCTGGCTGCGCGGGTCGAAATGGTGCGCAAGGGGATCATGGAAATCGTGCTCCGCCAAGGGGGGCGGGCGCTGGGATCGACCAGCATGTCCTTCGGCATCGCCAGTTGGGACGACAAGATGGCGATCGACGGATCGACGCTGGTGCAGGCCGCCGACGCGGCGCTCTACCGGGCCAAGCGCGAGGGCCGCAACCGCGCCGTGATCGACCTGCCGGCCGCCGCCTGAGCCGTTCTCACGCCAACGTCAGGTAGAGTTCCGCCTCGATCACCCATTGTCCGCCGACCCCGCGCCATTTGGCGCTGTAGCTGCCCGACGCCTGGATGACGCCATCGACGACGCCCTGCCAGACCCCATGCTCCATCGCGATCGGCTCCACCGGCGACGCAACGATGCTTTCGGGCGTGCGGGTGTAGATCATGCGCGGCTTGGCGGCGAACTCCCGCTTCCACGCCATCAACTGCGCCTTGCGCCCCGCGATCACTGCGCTGTCGGTGCCGGTGACCATGACGACATCCATCGCCAGCAACGGTCCGATGGAGGCAAGGTCTGCCTCCGCCAGCGCCCGGTTGAACGCCGCGCGCGCCAGACGAATGGCAAGGTCGGCCGTGGCGGTCATTTCCAGATAAAACTCTCGATCCGTTTGATTACCCGCAGCGCGCCGACATAATCACCATCGCCGCGTCATAACTCACGGTCAGCCGGTCCGGCCGGAAATCCATCGTCATCGCCATGCCCGGTCCGCCCCAGCGCAAGCTTTTCGCGCCCGACGCCTTCAGCAAGGCCGCGCCGACCTGCGCGCTCGCCTTCTGCCCGACGAAGCTGTCGAGGCCCGCATTCTGGCACGGTCCTTCGGCGACGGCCGGCGGCGTTTCCGGCCCCGGCCCATTCGCGCCCGCACAGGCGGTCAGGCCCAGAACCATCAGGCCCGCAACCATCCTCCGCATCACTGCTCTCCTATTCCGTGCGCGTCATCTTCAACCGGCCATTCTTGACCGCAAAGGCCATGCGGCCCTCGACCAGATCGACCGCGTCGCGGCCATATTGTTCATAGCGCCAGCCTTCGAGGATCGACAGGCCCTCGCGCACGCCCGCCGCCAGCGCATCGATATCGTCGGTCCGCGCGATCAGCCGCGCCGCCACATTGATGTCGCGCGACCGGATCTTGAGCAGCAGCTTGAGCAGGTCGGCGACCAGCGCCCCGTCCTTGCCCAGCCCCGGCCGCTTGGGATCGCGCTCGGGCATCTCGTCCTTGCCCAGCGGCTGGTGCCTGGCCAGCGCGCTCATCAGCCGCGCGCCGATATCGTTGGTGCGCCAGGTCGCGCTCAGCCCGCGCACCTTGCCCAGGTCCTCCTGATTGCGCGGCGGATGGCTGGCGATGTCGGCCAGCGTCTCGTCCTTGACGATGCGCCCGCGCGGCAGGTTCTTGTCCTGCGCCTCGATCTCGCGCCAGGCGGCCAGCGCCTTCAACCGGCCCAGCACGTCCGCCTTCTTGCTGGCGATGCGCACCCGCTGCCACGCTTGCGACGGGTCATTTTCATAATGGGCCGGATCGCTGATCCGCTCCATTTCCTGATCCAGCCAGTCGCCGCGCCCGGTCTTGCGCAACTCTTCCAGCATCTTGGGGAAAATCTGAATGAGGTATGTGACGTCGCCGATCGCATAGTCGATCTGTCGTTTGTCCAGCGGCCGCCGCGCCCAATCGGTAAAGCGCGCGCCCTTGTCCAGCACCACGCCCATCCAGGCGTCGACCAGATTGCCATAGCCGATCTGCTCGCCCAGCCCCAGCGCCATCGCCGCGATCTGCGTATCGAACATCGGATGCGGCGTCTTGCCGGTCAGGTTGTGGACGATCTCTATGTCCTGCCCACCGGCATGGAAGACCTTCAGCACATCCTCATTGTCGACCAGCAGGTCCAGCAGCGGCGTCATGTCCAGCCCCGGCGCCTTGGGGTCGATCGCGGCGGCCTCGTTCGGGTCGGCGACCTGGACCAGGCAGAGTTCGGGCCAATAGCTGTTTTCCCGCATGAACTCGGTATCGACGGCGATGTAGGGGGACTTTGCGATGCGGGCGCAGAAATCGGAAAGCGTCTTGCTGTCGGTAATCAGCGGATGAATTTGCATATGGTCTTCGATCTTATTATGGGCTGGCCCGCGTCCGGCGGACTGGTCAATGCTTGACAGCATAGGCCATAGCGGGACTGCAACACTTTGTCATTTCCGTAAAACGAAGCTGAAAGACCAAAACGCCATGCACGCCTATCGCACCCACACCTGCGGCGCCCTGACCACAGCCGATGTCGGCACTGAGGTCCGCGTGTCGGGCTGGGTGCATCGCAAACGCGATCATGGCGGCGTGTTGTTCGTCGATCTGCGCGACCATTATGGCATCACGCAGGTGGTGGCGAAGGCGGACAGCGATCCGCTCCGCGCGCTTGAAAGCCTCCGTCTCGAATCCGTCGTGACGATCAACGGTCATGTCGTGGCGCGCGCGCCCGAAGCCATCAACCCCCGGATGGAAACCGGTGAGATTGAGATTGTGGCCGACAGCGTCACCATCCTCTCCACCGCCGCCGAATTGCCGCTGCCGGTCGCGGGCGAGCAGGACTATCCCGAAGATATCCGCCTGCGCTACCGCTTCCTCGATCTGCGCCGCGAAACGCTGCACGCCAATATCGTCAAGCGCACGAAGATCATCTCGGACATGCGCCGCCGCATGGAAGGCATCGGCTTCACCGAATATTCGACGCCGATCCTGACCGCTTCCAGCCCCGAAGGCGCACGCGACTTCCTGGTGCCCAGCCGCATCCATGCGGGCAAATTCTACGCCCTGCCGCAGGCGCCCCAGCAATATAAGCAGTTGCTGATGGTCGCAGGCTTCGACCGCTATTTCCAGATCGCCCCCTGCTTCCGCGACGAAGACCCGCGTGCCGACCGCCTGCCCGGCGAATTCTACCAGCTCGATCTGGAAATGAGCTTTGTCACCCAGGAAGATGTCTGGAACACGATGGAGCCGGTCATCGCGCAGGTGTTCGAACAGTTCGCCGATGGCAAGCCGGTCACGCCCGCAGGCAGCTTCCCGCGCATCCCGCACGCCGAAGCGCTGCTGAAATATGGCAGCGACAAGCCCGACCTGCGCAACCCCATCCTCATCACCGACGTGACCGAGCATTTCGTCGGATCGGGCTTTGGCATCTTCGCGTCGCTGGTCGACAGCGGCAGCGTGATCCGCGCGATCCCGGCGCCCGGCGCAGGCGCAGGCAGCCGCAAATTCTTCGACGAAATGAACAATTGGGCGCGGGCCGAGGGCTATTCGGGCCTGGGCTATATCAACATCAAGGATGGCGTCCCCGGCGGCCCGATCGCCAAGAATCATGGCGAGGAAGCAACCGCCAAGCTGATCGCCGCGCTCGGCCTTGGCCCCAATGACGGCGTGTTCTTCGCTGCGGGCAAGGAAGGCCAGGCCGCCAAGCTGGCCGGCCTCGCCCGCACCCGCGTCGGCGAAACGCTGAACCTGATCGACAAGGACCGCTTCGACCTGTGCTGGATCGTGGACTTCCCCTTCTACGAATATGACGAAGACACCAAGTCGGTCGATTTCGCGCACAACCCCTTCTCGATGCCGCAGGGGGGCCTCGACGCGCTGAACAACCAGGATCCGCTGACGATCAACGCCTATCAATATGACATGGTCTGCAACGGCTATGAGATCGCGTCGGGATCGATCCGCAACCAGTCGCCCGAGCTGATGGTCAAGGCGTTCGAACTGGTGGGCCTCAGCCAGCAGGATGTCGAAGACCGCTTCGGCGGCCTCTACCGCGCCTTCCAGTACGGCGCGCCGCCCCATGGCGGCATGGCGGCGGGCGTCGACCGCATCGTGATGCTGCTGTGCGGCGCGCAGAATCTGCGCGAAATCACGCTGTTCCCGATGAACCAGCGCGCCGAAGACCTGCTGATGGGCGCGCCCAGCGCGGCCGAATTCAAGCAACTGCGCGAACTCCATGTCCGCGTCGTGGAGCCGCAGGCGAAGGGTTGATCCTTCAGTCCGTTCGTCCTGAGCTTGTCGAAGGACTCTCCTGAGCGTAGCGAAGGCACTTCACTGCGTTCAGTGGAGGGCTTCGACTTCGCTCAGCCCGAACGGTAGAGAGGGTAGCCATGACCATCGACCTTGCCGACTATGAAAAGGGCGCGAAGTACAAGGGCGACTATGACGCCGACCTGCTCGCCCTGCAGCGGCGGCTCGCCAAGATTCAGGTCGCCCATATCCTCCATGGCAAACGCAGCGTCATCCTGCTGGAGGGCTGGGACGCCGCAGGCAAGGGCGGCATCATCAAGCGGATGAGCGCCGACTGGGACCCGCGCTATTATCAGGTCCACCCCATTTCCGCCCCGAACGCGGAGGAGCGCGACCATCATTTCCTCTGGCGCTTCTGGACGCGCCTGCCCGCCAGCCACAATATCGGCATTTTCGACCGTAGCTGGTACGGCCGCGTACTGGTCGAGCGGGTCGAGGGTTTCTGCAGCAAGGCCGACTGGAAGCGCGGCTATGACGAGATCAACGCCTTCGAAAAGCAGTTGGCGCAGGCCGGCACCAACTTCGTCAAACTCTTCGTCCACATCACCCAGGAAACCCAGGACGAACAGCTCGCCCAGCGGCTCGATACGCCGTGGAAGCGATGGAAGACCGGCGCGGACGACTATCGCAACCGCGCCCGCCGCGCCGACTATCTCGACGCGATGCACGCCATGTTCAAGAAAACCGACAGCAAGCACGCGCCCTGGCAGGTGATCGACAATAATCACCGCAAGGCGGGGCGGATCGCGGCCCTGACCTATGTCGCCGACCGGCTGGAAAAGCTGGTGCCGATGGATTTCCCCGATGCGGACCCTGCCGTGGTCAAACTGGCGCAGGACGCATTTGGCTATAAATCCAAATGAAATCAGCTACTTGTAACAAAAGTGTCATGAAATTCTAACCGCGCATTTACCATTGACCGTCTAAGCCGCTGTCCATGTTAGCCGCGCCCATCGCCATGCCCGATCCGTCCGTCGTCCCCGGTCTGCCCCTGGCGGAGCGGACGCCGGTCGTGCGCCTGGGCCAGCCGCTCAGCGAAGCGGTGGACTGGTTCCAGCGCGATTCGGCCCTGCGCCTGCTGCCGGTGCTGGATGCGCGCGATCGCCCCGTCGGCGCCATCTATGAGCGCGACATGCGCCGCATCCTGTTCAATCCCTTCGGCCATGCGCTGCTGCGCAATCCCAGTTTCGGCGGGCGGCTGGACGATCATGTCCGCCCCTGCGCCACGGTCGATCGCGCCGCCAGCGTGGAGGCGCTGGTCGATTTGTTCGCGGCGCAGGGTGCGGGCTGCGACGGGCTGATCGTCACCGACGCCGGCCTCTATGGCGGCGTGCTCGACGGCGGGCTGCTGCTGCGGCTGGCGGCCGAACGCGACGCGCGGGTGGCGCTGGCGCGGACCGCACGGGTCGAGCAGATCACCCAGGAAAGCGCGGCCTTCCGCCAGGATATCGCGACGATGATCGCCGACATGGCGGCAATGGCCGAGCGGCTGTCGGCGCTGGCGGGGCAGGCGGCGGAGCGGGCCGCGGGCGATGGGGCCGATTCGGCGGCGATGGCCGTCGCCGCCGCGCAGACGGCGGAGCGGCTGGCCGATGTGGCGTCGGGCGGCGCCGAACTGGGGCAGCTGTTCCGGGCGATGGAGGCCGAGGCGCAGGCGGCGGGCGCGGCGATATCGGAGGCGGCGGCGCGTAGCCGGTCCGGGGTCGAACGCAGCGCGGCGCTCCGGGTCGAGGCCGACGGCATCGGCGAGGTCATTGCCCTCATCGACAGCATCGCCCGCGCCACCGCCATGCTGGCGCTCAACGCGGGCATAGAGGCCGCGCGCGCAGGCGAAGCGGGGCAGGGCTTCGCCGTCGTCGCGCGCGAGGTGAAGTCGCTTGCCCAGCAGACCCGCGACGCCGCGGCCGGCATAGCCGGGCGGATCGACCATATCCGCACCGCCATCGGCGATGTGGCGGCCGGCCATGCGCATATGGACGCCACCATGGCCCGCGCCGACCGGCTGTCGGCGGCGGTGTTCGAGGCGGTGGCGCGGCAGAGTCTCTTCAGCCGGACCATGGCGGACAGCGTGGCGGAGGCGGGGTCGTCCAGCGCCCATATCCGCACCGGCGCGCGCCAGATCAGCGACAATGCCCAGGCCACCGTCCTGGCGGCGCGCGGAATGCGCGATGTCGCCGACGCCCTGGCCGACGAAGCGCATCGGCTGGAGCAGCGCGCGAGCGGCTTTATCGCGGCGATCCGCGCCGCCTGAACGATCCCTCTGGCGTCGGCGCGCGAAAAGGTTAGGCTGTTCTTCCAAAGACAGCCGCATTTTCAAGTCGACAATAAAGTCGGCGGCTCGGAAAATGCGGCCACAAAAAAGGAGAGGACGCCATGCTCGTGATGTTCGTCGGCACCGATCGCACCCAGACCGCGATCAACCCCGCGCAGGTCACCTTCGTTTCCTCGGTCAGCGACGGCACCCGCATCCGCTTCGGCGAAGGGCGCAGCGTGACCGTGACCGAACCGATCGATGCCGTGCTCGACAGCCTGAACCAGGCGCTACGTCCGCACGAATAGAGTTTCCCATCTCCGTTCGGTTCGAGCCTGTCGAAAAGCCTGCGCGAACCGAACGGACGTCACTCCGCCAGCTTCTTGCCCAGCGCGGACTCCGCCCGCTGCGCATAGGCGCGGCAGGCGCGGGGGTCGAGGAACGGGTTGGGCGTGCGAGTCTTGTGCAGCCGCGCCAGCCTGTCGGCCTGATCGTCGGCCGGGTGGGACGGGATCAGCAGGTCGCAGCGCATCGCCTTCACCCGCGCGAAGCTGGTGCGAAACGCGTCGACGAAAGGCCGGTGCGCCGGATCGGCGAAGCGCCAGCCATCGGGCGCGATCGGATTGAGGCTGGAACCGAAGACGATCGTCCGGCAATCCTTCCCCTCGCAACTTTTCCAGCTCCAGCTCATGCTGCCCAGCGTATGGCCCGGCGTGGCATGGGCGGTGACGGCGGTCTCGCCCAGCCGGATCACTTCCCCATCGTGCGCGCGCCGCACCTTCGCGACGCCGGGAAAGCGATCCAGCCAGGCCGCCTGCGGATCGTCGGGGTCGCCGCCGCCCGTCCGCAGCACCGCCGCGCCGGCCGCGCTGGCGATCACGGTCGCGCCGCTGTCCCGCGCCAGCCCGGCGATGCCGCCGGCATGGTCATAATGCGGCTCGGTGGAGAGGATCAGCTTCACCTGTTTGATCGACAGGCCGAGCTGGCGGAGATTCGCCGCAATCTCCGGCACCCCTTCCGGAACGCCGCCATCGATCAGGATCAGCCCCGCGCTGGTGCGGATCATCGCGACGTTCAAATCGCCGAACCCGACCAGATAGGTCGATCCGTAGAGCCGGGCGGGCGATTGCGGTTCCATCCACTTGGCATGATCGGGCGAGACCGGCGGCGATGCGCCGCCGCCGGGCTTGCCCGCACCCATGGTCGCGATCCCAGCCAGGCTAATAGCCAATGCCGCCGTTTTCCGCATGATCCTGCCTCCATTGCTTCGTGAAGGCGAAGCTGCCCTGTCGGGCGGCCGCCCGCAAAGCAGCATTTCTCGACAGAGCCATAAGCCAGGCTTATGGCTCTTGCCCCATGGACCGCGCCCAATTGCCCCTGAACGCCCTGCGCGCCTTCGAGGCGTCGGCGCGTCATCTCAATTTTACCAAAGCCGCCATCGAACTGTGCGTCAGCCAGGGTGCGGTCAGCCAGCAGGTGGCAGGGCTGGAGGCGCGACTGGGCGCGCCGCTATTCCGCCGCCTGCCCCGCGGCCTGATGCTGACCGACGAAGGCCGCGCGCTGCTGCCGGTCATGGGCGACGCGCTCGACCGGATCGGTGCGACGCTGGACCGGATCGAGGGCGGCCGCCCGCGCGAAATCCTCAATCTGGGCGTCGTCGGCACCTTCGCGGCCGGCTGGCTGCTGGATCGGCTGGCGGATTTCGAACGGGCCTGCCCCCATGTCGATCTGCGCATCATGACCAACAACAACCGCGTCGATCTGGCGGGGGAGGGGCTGGACCTCGCCATCCGCTTCGGCGACGGCGCCTGGCATGGCACCCATGCCGACCCGATCCTGCGCGCGCCGCTCGCCCCGCTCTGCACGCCCGAGGTCGCGGCGCGTCTGCCCGATCCGGCCGCGCTCGCGCGCGAAACCCTGCTGCGCTCCTACCGCGCCGACGAATGGCCGCGCTGGTTCGCGGCGGCCGGCTTCCTCTGCCCGCCGCTGCGCGGGCCGCTGTTCGACAGTTCGATCCTGATGGTGCAGGCGGCGCTGCGTGGCTTGGGCGTCGCCTTGGCCCCGCCCGCCCTGTTTCACGCCGATCTGCACGCGGGCCGCCTGGTCCAGCCCTTCGCCACGACGGTCGATCTGGGCGGCTACTGGCTTACCCGCCTGATGTCGCGCGCCGACAGTCCGGCGATGGCGGATTTCCGCACATGGCTCATTGCCGCTGCCGGGGGGGACAGGCGCACGGCAATCCAGAATACAGCCCGTTCACCCTCAGCCTGTTGAAGGGTTTTCTTCTTTCATGTCGCGAGGAGGGAAGAATGGGGCTTTGACAGGCTCAGCCCGAACGGACGGGGCTGGTTCCGGTCTGTTACATCCGTGCAATGTTGCCACGATCCGTGAATTATAATCACGAATAAGTGTATTGCGTTCCTCAGCTCACGAAAAGCGCAAAACCGCCACAACTGTCCAACTTGCTGTCTCGGTCATGCCGGATAGGCGATCGCCATCACCTCATATTCCTTCTCCCCCGCCGGCAGCAGCACGCGGCGCAGGTCGCCCACCGCCGCCCCGCGCAGCGCGCGCGACATGGGCGATCCCCAGCCGATCCGCCCCGCGTCCACATCCGTCTCGTCATTGCCGACGATGGTGACGGTGCGGTGATTGTCGTCCTCGTCCGCGATGGTGACGGTCGCGCCGAAATAGACCCGGCCCTTGTCGGGCTGCTGGCGGGCATCGACGACCTTGGCGTCCTTCATCTTCTTCGACAGGCGCTTGAGCTGAAAATCGATCTCGCGCATCCGTTTGCGGCCGTAGAGATAATCGCCATTCTCGCTGCGGTCGCCATTGCCCGCGGCCCAACTCACCACCTCGACGATGCGCGGCCGTTCGGTGCCCAGCAAATGGTCATATTCGGCGCGCAGCTTCGCGAAGCCTTCGGGGGAAATATAGTTGGGATAGGGGGTGGTCATGGCGTCACCCTACTGCCCATTCCCATCTTCGTCATCCCGCGCCTGACCCAGGATCCCGCTTTCTTCTCGACGTCGAAGAAGCGGGATGACGCAGCCTGTAAGACTACCCCTAACCCGGCGTCTGCTTGCCCAGATAGCGGCTCAGCACCGCATTGGTCCCCCGGAACTTCGCCCGCTCCGGGTTCATCGCCTCATAGACCACGGCATTTTCCAGCACGCGCTGCACATAGTTGCGCGTCTCGAAAATCGGGATCTGCTCGATCCAGCGCAGCATGTCCGCGCCCGGCATCCGTGGGTCGCCATTGGCGCGAACCCATTTGTTCACATTGCCCGGCCCGGCATTATAGGCCGCCACCGCCAGCGGGTAGCTGCCGCCATAATAGTCCAGCATCCGCTGGAAATAGGACGATCCGAGCATGATATTGTAGCTCGGCTCGTTGAGCGATCCAGGATTGTAGCTCATGCCGAGCTTGCCCGCCTGCTCGCGCGCGGTGCCGGGCATCAGCTGCATCAGGCCGCGCGCGCCGGCATGGCTGACGATCTGCTTGTCGAACTGGCTTTCCTGCCGGGCGATAGCATGGACCATGGTCCAGTTATATTGCGCTTCGGACGGCACCGGAACGCGCGGGAAGGCGCTCTGGCCATAACCGGTCAGCCCGCTCGACACGGCGCGGCGGCCGACCATCACGCCCATGTCCGGGCGGCCGATCTTCTGCGCCAGTTCGGCCGCCAGATAATGGTCGGTATCGCTGTCGGCATTGTTGGCGATGGCGCGGGCGAATTTGCTCTGGTCTTCCCAATAGCCCATCTGGCCCAGCGCCTGCACCGCGCGCACCACCGTCCGATTGTCGAACGCGGCGCGTTCGGCCTGGGAAATCGGCACCGGCCGCTCAACCGTGGCGGGGGCGGGGATCGGGCGGCCCAGCCGCTCCAGCGCCAGTTGCCCGTAAAACTGATCGGGATAGACGCCCGCCTGGGCAAAATAGCTGTTGGCGGTAGCCGCATCGCCGGACTGGAGCGCGGCGCGGCCGGCCCAATAATAGCCTTTCGACTTGGTCTGGGGCGACTTGGCCGCATCGGCATAGCGGCGGAACATCGTCACCGCGTCGGTCGGGCGGTTCAAATTGTAAAAGGCCGTGCTGCCCGCCAGCCAGGCCAGGCTGGTATAGTCGTCGCGCACGCCGATCGGCTGGGTGCTGATGTCGGTGCCCGGCGCGACTGCGTCGTCGATCTTGCTCGCGATGCCGTAGGCGAAGCTCCACTGGCTGTCATTGGATGCGGCGCGCGCCTGATCCAGCAGGATTTCGTAGAATTTCTCGGCGTTGCTGGGGCGGTAGGCGACGGCGCTGCGGTTCGCCAGATATTGCCGCGCCGCGACCCAGTTGCCGCTGTCGCGCAGCCAGATCGCCTTGTCGGCGACGAAACCCGCATCGCTCGCGCCCGTGGCCTCGGCCGCCTGCATCAGCATCGCCGCATCGGGCGCCTTGCGCCGGAAGGCGATACGCGCCTGGAATACCGGCCGCCGGGCGGGGCTGACATAGGCGATCATCCGCGCCGCGCCGTTGCTGTCATTGGCCCAGAGCAGCGCGTCGGCACGCTGGTCATGATCGGCCGGCGTCAGGCTGGAGCCGAACAGCGACAGCAGCCGCGCCTCGTCGGTGGGGCTGAGCGATCCGCCGATCCAGGCGTTGCAGGCGGCGATTCGCGCCTCGTCCATCCGGCCGAGCTGCATCAGCGCCACGGCGTTGCGGGCATGGCCGGTCGCGGTTCGCGCCGGGAAGCGCGCGAAGAATCCCGCTACCTGACTGGGATCGAAACTGTCGGGATTGATTCCCGTCTCCGCCAGCCGCCGCATCCGGTCCTCGCCCGGCCAGCCGGGATTGGCGACGATGAAGCTGGCATAGGTGGAAAAGCCGAGGGCGTCGCTCTGCTGCAAGGCGCGCCACTGGCTGATCGTGCCGGCGATGCTGCCGTCCTGCGCCACGCCGATCCGGCTTTGCGCCTGTTGCCAGGGGCTGGGGCCGTTATTCTGCGCAGGCAGCGGCTGGACGACCGGACCGCGCGCCGTGGGATATTCGGGCGGTACGGGCTGGACCATCTCGGTCTGGGCGCCGGCGCCGGCGGTCATGAGCAACAGGGCAATGATGGGCATGCGGATCAGATAACTTTCGACATGGGTGGTGGCGCGCATGCTGGACATTATCGCAATTGCATCCTTATCAGGCCCTGAATGACGCGCTATAGCGCGCGGCTCGATCGATCATGCCCCGGCTGCCCGGAGATTTGAAGGAGTTTAATCATGTTTTCGGGCTCGATTCCGGCTCTGGTGACCCCATTTCGCGATGGGCTGGTCGATGAGGCGGCGTTTCGCGCGCTGGTGGACTGGCAGATAGAGGAAGGTTCGAGCGCGCTCGTCCCCTGCGGCACCACCGGCGAAAGCGCGACGATGACGGTCGAGGAGCATAATCGCGTCATCGCCATCTGCGTCGATCAGGCCGCCGGCCGCGTCCCCGTGATCGCCGGCTGCGGCTCCAACGACACGCGAATCGCGCTCGAACATATGTATGCGGCGCAGGGTGCCGGCGCGAACGCCGCGCTGGTCGTCGCGCCCTATTATAACAAGCCCAATCAGGATGGCGTGTATCAGCATTTCGCCTATCTGGCCGAACGCTGCGACCTGCCGATCGTCCTGTACAATGTGCCCGGTCGCACCATCACCGACATCGGCGTGCCGGTAATGTATCGCCTGGCCGAGGAATATCAGTCGATCGTGGGGATCAAGGACGCCACCGGGAATCTGGGGCGGGTCACCGCCCAGCGGCTGGCTTGCGGTCCCGACTTCTGCCAGCTTTCGGGCAATGACGAAACGGCGCTGGGCTTCAACGCGATGGGCGGCAAGGGGTGCATCAGCGTCACCGCCAATGTCGCGCCGCGCCTGTGCGCCGATTTCCAGGCGGCCTGCGCGCGCCATGACTGGGATGGCGCCTTGGCGTTGCAGGATCGTCTCTATCCCCTGCACGATGCCCTGTTCAGCGATTCTTCACCCGGTCCGGTTAAATATGCGCTTACGCGCGTGCGCGCCGACATGCCCAGCGACGTCCGCCTGCCGATCACCTGGCCGTCGGAATCGAGCCGGGCCGCGGTCGATCGCGCGCTGGAAATCGCCGGGCTGGTGTAACGACGCGATCGACACCATATCCTGCCCATTCCGGGCGCAGGCATGGAATAGGAGAGGGGCGCGGGGCGTATAGTCGCCATCCCGGCCCGACACGAATGGAAGCATAGACAAGACCATGGCCCGCCCCCGTCCCGCAACCTTCGACAAGAAGAAGATCGTCGCCGAAAACCGGCGCGCACGCTTCGACTATTTCATCGAGGACGTATTCGAGGCCGGCATCGCCCTGCAAGGCACGGAGGTGAAGGCGTTGCGCGGGGGCGAGGGCAATATCGCCGAAAGCTATGCCGAGGTGAAGGGCAACCAGGTGTTTCTGGTGAACAGCAACATCCCCGAATATAGCCATGGCAACCGCGAGAATCACGAGCCCAAGCGGCCGCGCAAGCTGTTGCTGCACGAGCGCGAGATCGAGAAGATGCACAGCGCCGTGTCGCGCAAGGGCATGACTTTGGTGCCGCTGATGATCTATTTCAACAGCACCGGCCGCGCCAAGATCGAGCTGGCGCTGGCCAAGGGCAAGCAGAATCACGACAAACGCGAGACGATCAAGGACCGCGACTGGAAGCGCGACCAGCAGCGCATCATGCGGGACAAGGGCTGATGAGCCGCCTGACCCGCTGGTGGCACGCCAATTGCCCGACCCGCGAATCGCTTGAACAGAGCCGCGTCCTGGCTCCCGTCGCCCATCGCGTGCTGGAACCCTCGCTCTGGCGCTTCACCCGCCGGTCGGTGCCGCGCGGCGTGGCGCTGGGCCTGTTCGTTGGCATCTTCCTGCTGATCCCCGGCGTGCAGATCGCCGGCGCGGCGTTGCTGGCGCTGCCGTTCCGCGCCAATATCCCGGTCGCCGCCGCGATGACCTTCCTCTCCAATCCCGCCACCACGCCGCTCATCCTGATGGCGTCGGTCTGGCTGGGCAACTGGATGCTGGGGCGCAGCGCCGATGCGACCGGCTTCATGGCTTTGGTCGATGGCCATGCATCGGTGAGCCAATGGACCACATGGCTCCTGTCCGAAGCGGCGCCCGCGATGCTGCTCGGCCTCTTCCTGATCTCGCTCGCCAGCGCCGTCATCGGCTATGTCATCGCAGACTGGTTCTGGCGCCGCCGCATGGGGCGGAAATGGCAGGCGCGCAAATTGAGGATTGGCAAGGTCCATCAAAGCGGCGCATTGGAGAAGGCCGCCGGCGTCTGATCGGCGGAACATTCAGGTCCAGTTTCGTATCAGAGGTGTCGGGTTGAAAAGAGGTGAAGAGGCCTGGCTGATGCAGCCGCGCTCGCGCTTGGCGCTGCCGCTGCTGATCCTTGCCGCCCTGGCCTCCGCCGCGCTCGTCCTCTACGCGGTGGGCAGCTGGCCGCTCGCCGCCGGTTTCGCCGCGACGATCCTGACCGCAGCAGCGCTGCTGACCTGGTATCAGCATCTCTATCCGCCCCAAATCTCGGACCGGGAAGCCACGCCCGACTGGACCGTGGCCCGCGCCGCGGCCGACGCATCCAGCATGGCCATCGCCGTCACCGACCGGGCTGGGCGGCTGGTCTGCGCCAGCGATCTGTTCGGCGAATGGTTTCCCGGCTACCCGACCCCGCCCGCCGTCACTGCCGACGCGGCGCTCAACGATGCTCTCTCCGCGGCCGCCCGCGCCGCCTGGCGCGACGGCGAGGCCAGGCATGAGGGCGTGGCGCAGGGCGCGCTGCGCCTCGACGTCGATGTCGCCCGCACCGGCCGGTCGGAAGATTATCTGCTCTGGCGCTTCTCGCCGGTGCGCCAGCCCAGCGCGCTGGACGACGTCAATCGCTTCCTCACCGGGGAAGCGGGCCGCCAGCTCGGCGAAGCAGGCATCATGGCGGTGCTGATCGGCGGGGAGGGGCGCATCCGCGCCGCCAATGGCGCCTTCCTGCTGCGCGCCGCCGGGCGGATCGACGCCAATATCGGCGGCCGCGACTTCGCCGCCCATATGCGGGTGGATGACAAGGGGCGACTGTTTCTGGCGCGCGAGGAGCAGGGCGGCCTGCCGCTGCGCCTGCTCCAGGTACCCTTGAAGCGCGCCGCCCAGCCCAACGGATCGCAGGCGTCGATGCAGGACGGGCCGATGCTGCTGCTGCTGCTGATCGACGAACCGGCGGGCGGTGGCGGCACCTCCGCGCTCTCCTATATCGAAACCCTGCTGTCGCTGCTGCCCTTCGGCCTCGCCATGGCCGACCGGGACGGGCGCGTCCTGTTCGTCAACAACGCCTTCGCGCGGGTCGCGGGCCTCAAGTCCGGCGACAAGCCCAGCTATCCCGGCGACCTCGTCGTGCGGGAGGATCAGGCGGCGGTCGCCGACGCGGTGCGCCGCTTCGCCGTCGGCCCGCAAATGTCGGGCGACATCGCGGTGCGGATGCGCGACACGCCCGACGATCCGATCGCGCTCAGCCTGGCCGGCGTGCGCGGCCTGGGCGAAGCGGCGGTGCTGCTCAGCCTCAAGGACAATAGCGAGGAATCCAAGCTCAAGCGCCAGGTCGCGCAGGCGACCAAGATGCAGGCGATCGGCCAGCTCGCCGGCGGCGTCGCGCATGATTTCAACAATATCCTGACCGCGATCATCGGCCATTGCGACCTGATGCTGATGCGCCATACGCCGGGCGACAGCGATTATGACGATATCCAGCAGGTGAAGTCGAACAGCAATCGCGCCGCGGGCCTGACCCGCCAGCTGCTCGCCTTCTCGCGCCAACAGACCTTGCGCCCGCAGATATTGCAACTCCCCGACATCGTCGCCGACGTCTCCAATCTGCTGAAGCGCCTGCTCGGCGAAAATGTGAAGCTGGACGTGACCCACGGCCGCAATCTGGGCGCGATCCGCGCAGATCCGGGCCAGTTGGAACAGGTGATCGTCAATCTGGCGGTCAACGCCCGCGACGCCATGCCCGAAGGCGGCACCGTCAATATCCAGACCTATGCCGTCCCCGCGATCAAGGTGCGCGAAATGCGCCAGCAGATTTTGCCGGTGGGCGACTATACCGCGCTGCGCGTGTCGGACACCGGGCTCGGCATCCCGCCGGACATCCTCGCGAAGATTTTCGAACCCTTTTTCACCACCAAGGAACTGGGCAAGGGCACGGGCCTTGGCCTCTCCACCGTCTACGGCATCGTCAAACAGTCGGGCGGCTATATCTTCGCCGAATCCGAACTGGGCCGCGGCGCGAGCTTCGTCATCTACCTGCCGGTCTATGCCGGCGCCGACGCCGAACAGCCGGCCCCGGTGAAGGCGCCCGCGCCGCGGCCCGAAACCTGGGGCACCGGCACCGTGCTGCTGGTGGAGGATGAGGATATGGTCCGCGCCGTCGCCGAACGGGCGCTGACGCGGCAGGGCTATAAGGTGCTGACCGCCAATGACGGCGAACAGGGTCTGGAGGTGCTGGGCGGCCCGGAGAAGATCGACCTCCTCATCTCCGACGTCGTCATGCCCAATATGGATGGCCCCGCTATGGTCGCCCAGGCCCGCCGCGCCTATCCCGACCTGCCGGTGCTGTTCATGTCGGGCTATGCCGAGGAACAGCTGCGCAAATCGATCGACATCGCCCATGTCGCCTTCCTGCCCAAGCCCTTCTCGGTCAGCCAGCTGGCGGAGGCCGCGCGCGACGCGCTGGCGATGCGGCCGACGGCCAAGTGATCGAGGGACTGACGACGCGACCTCTGGATCAGTCGCCGGAAACGTCGCCGTCATCGTCCTTCCGCTTCGCAGCCACGCGGCGCGATCGTGTTGCCTGGATCAGCTTTTCGATCTCGAACAATAAAGCCCGGCCCTCATCGGTCTTTCCGTTGTCATCGTTGGGGTCGTCGGCGAACAGGGTCTTCGCCCGCGCGGCGAGTGCGATCAGTTGGGCATAGCGGTCGTCGCCGAGTTTCTTGCGCACTTTCCCGAACCCCTCGGTCAGCGCATGAAATTCGGTGTCGATGTTTTGATCGTGGAAAACCCCGGTTGCGTCGATAAAGGTGGGGGCACCTAAGATCATAGATCCCAGCATATCATAAATTTCGCTAAGTGAATCTGGAATATAGGGATTGGTTTTACGATAAGAGCTAACAAAATATTCAATCATTTTTTGTCTCCGATCGTGTTATAACATAGCTACTATTTAATCCGACCTGACGAGGGCGAATGATAATAACATGACTGGGCTTGAAATCTGTATTGAAAAAACCTCTTACTTGTGCATTTTTCAAGGTTTTTTGCGTTAAAGTCACATCATAGGCAATGTCTCCGATGCGTGCATCCGGCAACCGGAAGGTCAGTTCGCTTCC
The DNA here is from genome assembly GCF_024349785.1 of Sphingomonas bisphenolicum. NCBI lineage: Bacteria > Pseudomonadati > Pseudomonadota > Alphaproteobacteria > Sphingomonadales > Sphingomonadaceae > Sphingomonas > Sphingomonas bisphenolicum. Next base: position 384,445 of record NZ_AP018817.1, on the reverse strand, counting down.
TGAAGTGTCATTTTCTCTTCTATTTACGCGTACGGGCCCTTTTCCGGCCGATTCAATACCATACCGACTGAACTGCTTGCGCAGATCGAACCGTACTCTTCGATCAATGAAATTGCCGAGAGCTTCCCGTTCTGACAGTCGAATGGTTAATTTACCAGCGCGTAGCAACTTGATGCCATCTGCATAAGCCCTATCGACTCGTTGCTGTATGAATCGCAAAATCTCTACTTGCAGCGGCCTCACTTCTTGTCTCATGCGCAGAAAGGCTACGGCCCGATCAAAGCGGAGTGTGTTCAACTGGTTGATCTGGCCTTCCAAGGTCTGCGGGAAACCCAGGCTATCGAAACGATATTCAGGATCGAGAGCCCGGACCTGATTGATCAACTGATTTGACCAGTCCCGCGTCATTTGGGCGGTCAATTCTTGTGCTGGGCCGGTGATATCGAGAAGAGTGTCAGCCAACGCTATGATTGCGCCTCCCGGCCGACCCTCAAGATTGGGAACCGCCTGCTGCAACGTCATGGGATCGTGGAAGGCGCTGGCATTGCTGCCGCGTGAGGCTCTGGGAGCGCGAGATGCTGCTATTATGGAAGCGCTATGCTCGCCCGGCCGATACAGGGCATCCTGCAATGTCGCCTGACGTCCGGCCGCATTGCTGACCGTCAAGCCTTTCCCCGTCGATGCAGTATTCGTCAATGCTGGACGCGCGTTTCGCAGGGCGTGTTGCCGTCCATGCGAGACGATCACCCTATTGAGCGAACGTGGCCCGCCCGGTGCGAAGGTAAATTGTCCGTTCCGTGGATCGTGATAGGGGTTGAACTTCAGTTCAACGTCATCGCGCTGTGCAGCAATCGGCCAGCGGCCAGTTCGCAACCAGGTGGAAAATCCGAGCCGATAGGTCTCCGATTCCATCTCCATTGTCTCACCCCGAGTTGTTATCGCGGTGAGAACATATCAGCAACATTTTCCAACAAGTCAAGCATGACCGGCTTTGTCGATGGAGCGACGATTTTGGAAGCCATTTGCATAGCGCCGGACATTGGGCGGCTCTGGGTGAAAAGCACAATCTCGGTCAAGGTGAATATGCTGGGCAAGTCGGCGGTGATCGGTTAGCGAGTCGGCTGGATTAGCGAGGATCGCACAGCATGTCGGACGCCAAAAGCATATTGATCGTCGAGGATGAAGCGATGATCGGCATGATGTTGGAGGATTATCTCGACGCTTTGGGTTACCGGCTCCACGCCGTGGCGGCATCGGTCGACGAAGCCTGCGCCCATGCGCGCGAGGGCGGGTTCGACGCGGCGCTGGTCGACTGCAATCTCCAGGGCGAAAAAAGCTGGCCCGTGGCCGATATCCTGGCCGAACGGGGCGTGCCTTTCATCTTCGCGACCGGCGGCATGGCCGACGACCTGCCATCGGGCCATGCCGATCGGCCGACGCTCGCCAAGCCCTTCACCATCGGCGCGGTCGAGCGCGCCCTGGGCAAGATATTGGCCGAGTGAAGGCCTTTCGAGAGCGGGATAGGAAATTTCCGTTCCCCTCTTGTTCTTGAAGAACAAACGGGATACATCATCGTCCAGCGCACGGAACCTTTGCGTTCCGCTTGACAGAGGACTGGCCGATGACCGCAATGCTCTCCCTCATCGATTCCAAGAAGAACGGGACAATGGACAGACAGAAAGCATTGGACGCGGCGCTCGCGCAGATCGACCGCGCCTTCGGCAAGGGCTCGGCTATGAAGCTGGGCAGCCGCGAGAAGCTGGAGATCGAGGCGATTTCGACCGGCTCGCTCGGCCTCGACATCGCGCTCGGTATCGGCGGCCTGCCCAAGGGGCGCATCATCGAGATTTACGGCCCGGAAAGCTCGGGCAAGACCACGCTGGCGCTCCACGCCATCGCCGAAGCGCAGAAGGCGGGCGGCACCGCGGCCTTTGTGGATGCGGAACATGCGCTCGATCCGGGCTATGCCAAGAAACTGGGCGTCGATATCGACGAACTGATCGTGTCGCAGCCGGATACCGGCGAACAGGCGCTGGAAATCGTCGATACGCTGGTGCGCTCCAATGCGATCGACATATTGGTGATCGACTCCGTCGCGGCGCTGGTTCCCCGTGCGGAAATCGAGGGCGAGATGGGCGACAGCCATGTCGGCCTGCAGGCGCGCCTCATGTCCCAGGCGCTGCGCAAGCTCACCGGCTCGATCTCGCGGTCCAAATGCATGGTGATCTTCATCAACCAGGTGCGCATGAAGATCGGCGTGATGTACGGTAACCCGGAAACCACGACCGGCGGCAATGCGCTCAAATTCTATGCGTCGGTCCGCCTCGACATCCGTCGCACCGGCCAGATCAAGGATCGCGACGATATCGTCGGCAACGCGACCCGCGTGAAGGTGGTCAAGAACAAGGTCGCCCCGCCCTTCAAGCAGGTCGAATTCGACATCATGTATGGCGAAGGCATCTCGAAGATCGGCGAAATTCTCGACCTCGGCGTCAAGGCCGGGATCGTCGAGAAGTCGGGCGCCTGGTTTTCCTACGACTCGATCCGCATCGGTCAGGGACGTGAAAATTCCAAGACTTTTCTCAAGGAACATCCCGAACTGGCGGACAAGCTGGAAAAGGCGATCCGCGGGAAGACCGAAGAAGTCGCAGAAAAGATGATCACCGGACCCGATGCGGAGGATGATGGCGAATAAGCCCTGAAACAGCCCCCGGCCGGATCAGCCGGGGGGCGGTTCATCGGCTCTCGCCCGCCTTGCGCATCACGCTCTGAAAAGGCCCGTCGCGTCCCCGCGCGACGGGCCTTTTACCGTGTACCGAACGTAGGAAGGGCGGGCGCCGACTTTCCGACAGGATCGGGGTAGCGTAGCGAAAGAACAGGATAAGCGGGAAATATGCGTAGTTGAGCCGGCAAAACGCCCGCGATCGTCCGCCGCGGACCCTCCGATCCCTTCGTGCAGTCGCTGTCTGCATTCTTGCCGTTTCTGATCGCCTGATGTCCTGCCACAGGCCGATCGATATTCGGGCGATGACGCGTGGAACATGCTGGTTTTCGTGACCCGGAGTCCTGCATATTAAACTTATCTGGGCAGCGGCGGCGCGGGAAATCGCCTGTGCAGGCTGCCGGGCTGAATATCGATCGGCCTTCGTCCGCGTCACCGCAGACCCGGCGGAACATAAAGCGTGGGCAGGCTTTTCAGCCCATGCCCGCCACCATACAGACCCACCAAGCCCGCCTCCTTCCGGCTATCCATCCGGCCGCCGCCTATGGCCCCTTGCTAACCCCTTGCAGCCTCCCGATGCTGGGTCAGGCGCGCCGATTCGACCCGTCCCCTCTCACACTGGAACCCATCCCATGCGCGTCGCCATCGAAGCGATCCTCGACTATGACTTCGCCGAACCGACCGACGTACTGCTAGCGGTCGAGGCGGCGGCGCTGCCCGACCAGCGGGTCGTCACCCAGTCGCATATCATCGACAATGCCGGGCCGTTGACCAACAAGGTGGGCGGCAGCGGCATCGGCCGCCGCACCTGGACCCGCACCAGCACCGGCCGGATGCTCAGCACCTACCGCGCCACCGTGGATGTCGATCGGGCGCCGGTCGATATCGCCAGCCTCGCGAAAAGTCCGCTGCCCAGCCTGCCCGAAGAGGTGCTGCCGTTCATCTGGCCCAGCCGCTATTGCGAGGCCGATCGGTTCGGCAGCTTCGTCAGCAGCCATTTCCCGGACCTACAGGGCGGCGCACTGGTGCAGGCCCTGGTCGATTGGGTGCATGACAATCTCGTCTATGTGCCGGGCAGTTCCGACATCACGACCACCGCGGCCGATACCTTCGTCGCGCAACAGGGCGTCTGCCGCGACTTCGCCCATCTCACCGCCGCGTTGATCCGATCGCGTGACATTCCCGCGCGGCTCGTGTCGGTCTATGCGCTCGGCCTCGACCCGCCGGACTTCCACGCGGTGGTGGAAGTCTGGCTCGACGGCGCCTGGCACATCGTCGATTCGACGGGCCTTGCGCCGGTCGAGACGATGGTGCGCATTGCCGTCGGCCGCGACGCCACCGACATCGCCTTCATGACCGTCTTCGGCGGCGCGATGATGAACGCCCAGTCGATTACGGTAACGCGCGAGGACGCCTGACGCCCACAGCGCATCAGGTCTCTCCTGCCGCCTCTTTCCTCTTGTTTGTCCAGCCGTTATCAAACGCGGTCCGAGCCGGGTATATCGACAGGGAGCCGACATGATGCTGGAGGAAACGCCCGCACCCCTAGCCATGCCTGAAAGTCTTGCGGCCCTATTGTCAGGCTATCGATGGTGTCGTGACACCACCGGGGAATCGGGGGGATCGGTCTATCGTCTCCAACGGGCAGATCGGCCCGACCTGTTCCTGAAATATGGCGGGGGCGACGTGGCGGCCGATATATTGGATGAGACGGTCAGGCTCCGCTGGCTCGCGACCCATATGCCGGTGCCGCGCATCATGTATTCTGCCAGCACGCCCGACGAATCATGGTTGGTGATGACGGCGCTCACGGGGCAGACCGCTTACCAGTGCCTGACGGATGATCCGCACAAATCCATCGCCATCGTCGATGCGCTTGCCGCGTTCATGCGCCGGCTGCATGCTGTTCCGACCAGCGCATGCCCCTTCGATAGCGATCATGCATATCGGCTTGCCAAGGCGCGGGATCGCCTGGACGCGGGTCTGGTGGACGAAGATGATTTTGACGACGAGCGAGCGGGCTGGACGGCGCAGGCGGTATGGGACGCCATGAACGGCCTCCTGCCGTTTGCGCCCGACCCGGTCGTAACGCACGGCGACTTCTCGCTCGATAACCTGCTGATGGCCGATGGAGCTGTGGTTGGATGCATTGACGTCGGCCGGGTCGGGATTGCTGATCGCTACCAGGATATCGCCATCCTATGGAACTGCCTAGGGGAGTTCGATGCACCGCTTCAGCGCCGGTTCCTCGACCAATATGGCGCGCATGACCTAGACCGTGCCAAGTTGCAATTCCACCTGATGCTGGACGAGTTTTTCTAGCAGGGCGCCGTCAGAGGGCTTCGTCCGGGTGCCCGCGCCGTTAACGCCCACATAGCATCACCGGCACCTGGACCGGCGGCACACCCGTTCATCGACGCGCTGCGCTCAATAATCCTTCGAATAGCGCAGGTTGGCCGACGATCCGGCATTGGTGCCGGTTTTCGACAACAGGCTCAGCGTCTTGGACAGCGCGATCTCCAGCTGGGTGGCGGTGAAGCCCTTGGAGTCGGTGATCACCTCGACATAGATATTGTTGGAGATATGCTGGCCCACGGCGAGCGAGGTGCCGCGCCCGGTGGTGTCGTCGCCGCCGACGATGCCGATCCGGTCGATGCCCGACGCGCCCTGCAGCTTGCCCATCGGATTGAGCCCGCCGCTGCTGCCGCGCAGTCCGTTGAGCGCCGCCGCCAGTTGCACCGCCTGCATCGGCGACAGGTTGGCGACATTGTCCCCGAACAGGATCCGCGAGAGGATTTCGTCCTGCGGCAAGGTCGGCGTGGAGATGAAGGCGATATCGGGCTGCTGCGCCGATCCCGTCACCTGGATGCCCGCCGTCACCGTGTCGATCCGGGTCTGCGCCTTGATCGCCAGGATCGGATTCATCATCGGGCCATTGAAGGTGATGACGCCCTGTTCCAGGTCGAACTGATGGCCCGAGAAGCTGTAGCGGCCGCGGATCACCTCGATCTTGCCAATGATGCGCGGATTGGCGGTCGTGCCGGTGATGCGCATATTGGTCTTCCATTCGGAATCCAGCCCCATGCCGGTGACATAGATTTCATTATCGGCCTTCACCCGGATGTCCAGCTTCCAGTCGGCGGGCTTGGCCGCCGCCGCCTTGCGCGCGGCCAGTCGCTGGTCGAGCGCGTCGCCGCCTTCGCCATTGCGCCGCACCCCGGCGAGCTGTCGGATTTCGGTCCCGCCCTGCCAGGCTACCTTGTACCGGGTTTCGGGCAGGTTCAGGTCGCCCTTGATCAGGCCGCCATTGGCCGGGCTGTTGCTGATGTTAATCGTGCCGCTGACGACGCTGGTGATCGCTTCGCTGCGCGCCAGCCGCGCGCGGTTCAACTTGACCGCGATATCCATCGGGAAGCCGCTCGCGGCGGCCAGCCCGACATTGCCCGACGCCTGCACCGTGCCGTCGCCCGCGCGGCCGGAGAAATCGCGAATCTCCAGATGGTCGTTGGTGAAACGGCCATCCAGCTTCATCTGGGTGACGCGCGTGCCGAACGTCTCATTCTCATAGGTCAGCGCATTGGCGCGCACCACGCCGTTCAGCCGCGGATCGCTCAGCCGCCCGCTAAAGTCGGCCGCCACCGCCAGCCCGCCGGTCAGCTGCTGGTCGGCCAGGCCGGCGAAGGAGAAGAGCACGTCGGCCGGGCCGGCATAGCGGATGCCGCCGCCCAGCGGCGCATTCTGCAACTGCTCGGCCCAGCTTGCACCGGCGCCCGGAGGAGCGAGCGTCGCGGTGAAGCGGCCCAGCGTGCTGCTGCCCTCGCGGATCAGCCCGCGCAGGTCGCCGCCCGCCGACGACAGCTTGCCTTCGACGCTCATCGACACCGGGTCGGACACGGCGGTCAGGCTGGATCGGCGGAAGTCATTGATCGCGAGGCGCGTGGTCGCGGTAGGGAAGGCGCTGCCCTTCTGCGCATAGTCCAGCGTGCCCGTCATCCGCCCGCCGATGCCCAGGCCGGGCGCGGCCATATTGGCGATGGCGAGGTCGAAATCCTTGAACCGCGCCTGCGCCACGGTCGTGTCGCCGAAGCGACCGGCCAGGTCCACCTTGCCCTGCGGCAGCACCAGCGTAGCCGGCTCCAGGCGATAGCCGCCCGGCTCGCTGCGGATGATGGCCGGCTGAGCCAGGCGGAAGTCGATGTTCGCCGCCTTGCCCTGCAAGGCCACGGCATAGAGGTTCGGGCGCAACGCGGCGTTGGCGGCGATCGAGAAGGGCACGCCGCTGGAGCCGTCGGCGACCAGTTGCGCGCGTCCGCGTCCGCCCTGATAGTCGATCCGCGCCCGCGCCTTTCGCACCACATAGGCGCCATAGGCGGCGTTGGCGATCTGCGCATCGGCCTTGATCTGGGGTTGCTCGGTCAGCAGCATGGAGGCGGTGACGATCGCCCGGCCGATCACGACATCGGCCTCGCCCGGCAGTTTGGCGTTGCTGGCGGTGGCGTTGACGTCCACGCCCTGCACCTTGCCCACGGCCGCCAGCCGGATCGCGCCGGTGATGCCCGAGCCGTTCATGGCGAGCTGCCCGGTAAAGGGGCCGGCGGGGCTTTGCTGGATGCGGCCGTTCATGTCGACCCCGGCGAAGCGTGCCTTGGTGACGTCGATGGTCAGCGGGCCTTTCGCCGTGCGGATCAACACATTGGCGAAGAAAGGCCCATAGGGCGACCCGCCGGTGGCTTCGAGCCGGTATCCTGCCGCCTCGCCATTCAGCTTGGCCACCACGTCGGTCAGTTGCACGCCGACATTGGGCCGCGCCGCGCGCAACACCGCCTGCGGCCGCTCCATCGTGCCCCGAACGGTCAGCGCGAGCGGCCCATATTGTTTGGACGACGCCGTCGCGTCGAACGCGACCTGCCCGTCAGTGTCATAGCTGCCGGAGCCGCTGTGGATCGTGAAGTTGGGCGCCGCGCCTTTCAGGCCCGCCAGCGTGAACTTGCCCTCCGGCGTCATGCCGATCTTGCCGCTGGCGACCGCATTGCCGCCCAGGAAATCGCGGACCGAGGCATTCTCCCAGCGCGCGGTGCGCACGCCGAAGCGGCCCGACAGGCCAAAGCCGCCCTTGGGGCCGGGCACCAGTTCGACATCGGTATTGAGGTTGACGATGCCGACTCCGTCGATCTTATAATCGTTGACTCGACCTTTGAGCGCCCCGCGATAGAGCGCATTGTCGAGGTCGGCCAGCACGATGGCGGTGGCGTCCACCCGGTCGCTGTCGATCTTCAGATTGTCGCTGATCAGCTTGCCTGCGGCATAGGCGAAGTCGCCCTTCACGCGCAGATTTTGCAGCAGGCCGCCCGCTGCGGCATTGAGGCCGGTGACGCGGGTGGCGGTGGCGCTGATCGGAATGCGGATGCGATCGCTGTCGATCACCGCCCGGCCGCTGGCCTTCAGATTCTCGATGCCGGTGGCGTCGAACGCCAGGCTCTTGGCGGTAATGTCATAATCGATGAACGGCGTCGCCATCGGCCCGTCGAGGATGATGGAGGCACGCACGTCGCGACCCTTCACCTTCTCCATGATCGCGCCGGGCGTCAGCAGCGCGGCGTTGATCCTGAGCGCGCTAAACTGGCTTTTGCCGAGGTCGATCAGCCCCTGCGCGTCGGCGCTCATGGCGGGCGAGCGCAACGTGCCCTTGATATTGACGCGCCGCTCGTTCAGCCCGGCGAACAGATCGACGTCCAGTTGCGGCGCGGTGAGCCGATCGACGGTGCCGGCGAAGACCAGCCCCGGACGCACCGGGCCTTTGGCGGTGAAATTGCCGTTCCGCGCCGACAAAGCGATATTCGCCAGCTCGCCCTTGGGCGAGGTCGCGACGACCCGCCCGTCCCAGGCCTGCCACGTCCCCTTGCCGTCCAGCGTCGCGGTGACGCCATCGGTCAGGCCAGTCATCGCGGCGATGACGCCGCCCTTGGGCGCGGTCAGCGTGCCGCTCATCGCCAGGCGGTTCTGGTCGGGCACTGCGTCCAGCTTCGCCTGCAGCCGGTCGCCGCTGTCGACGATCGCATCGGCGGACAGGATAGCCCGGCCGTCGGCGATATGGGTGACGCCGTCGATCGCGATCTCGCGCTTCTGCCCGATCACCGGCTTGGCCAGGATGAACTTGCCGATCTTCATCCGGTCGACGTCGATGTCCAGGTCCGGCAGGATCGGCGCATTGGGATCGCTCGCGACGACATTGAACTGCGGGCTGCGCGCCAGCACGACCAGCGGCGTTTCCAGCAGGCTGACCGAGATATGGTTGTTGACGTAGCGGAACGGCCGCCACACGACATGGACCTTCGGGCTGACCGCGAACACGCCCTTGGGGTCGCGCAGCACCAGATCGTGGATCGTCATGTCGCTGTAGATCGACCCGTCAATCCGGCCGACCTCGATCTTCATGCCCGATTCCATCTGGAGCGCGGCGATCTGCTGGATCAGGAATTTCTTGCCCGGCTGGGTATTGAGGCCAAGCAGCAATCCGCCCGCCAGCAGGACCAGCGCGAGGATCAGGCCGATGAGGCCGATCGCGATCTTCTGCCACAGCGGGCGCTTTTCGCGAATGACGATCGTCTGGGTTGCGTCGTCGCCGGCGGGCATGATGTCGTCCTGCGCCATCAGAAAGCCTGCCCGATGCCGATATAGAGCGCGAATTTGGACTCGCCGGGCTGCCGGTTGATCGGCATGGCGATGTCCGCGCGGAACGGACCGAAATTGGTGTAGAAGCGGCCGCCCAGGCCGACGCCGTAGCGCATGTCGGAAAATTGCGGCATGGAGCTTTCATAGACCTGACCGGCGTCCACGAAGGCGACGACGCCATAGTTGCCGAAGCGATAACGGCCCTCGACCGCAAATTCATTGACCGACCGGCCGCCGATCGGATCGTTGTTCGCGTCCTTCGGCCCCAGTTCCTGATAGCCGAACCCGCGTACCGATCCGCCGCCGCCCGCATAGATGCGCCGCGATGGCGCGACATCGCCGCGGCTGACCCCGGTGATGGTGCCGACCTTGGCCCGTCCCGCAATGACCAGGTTGTCCGACACCGGATAATAGCCGGTCAGGTCGAAACTGGCGCGCAGATAGGGCGAGAAATTCCCCTGCAACGACCCTTCCGGTTCGGCGCGCAGATTGGCGCGGAAGCCCTTGGTCGGGTTGAGCAGGTCGTTGGAGCGATCATAGCCGATCTGCACCGGCAGACCGCCGATGAAATAGGTGCGCCGCGTCTTGTCAGCGGTGGCCGGGTCGATCACCACCTGCTCGTTGGTCAGCAGGATTTCCGCGCCATAGCTGTAGGTCCAGCGCTTCTGGAAGATCGGGGTGGACTGGCGCGACCAGCCGATGTTGAGGCCCGCCGTAAACGCCTCATAGGCATCGTAATTCTGGTGGTTGAGCGTGATGCCGGTCTGGAACGTCCTGTCGCGCTTGCCCGCATTGGACCGGCGGAAGGTCGCCGACGCGCCCTGTTCCTGGGTGCCCGCGATCGCGCCCAGGATCAGCGCGCCTTCCGGCGGGAAGAGGTTGCGATGGGTCCATGTCCCCTCGGCGCGGAAGCCCTGGCCGGTGCCATAGCCCGCTTCGCCCGCCAGCGTGCGGGGTGGCCCGGCTTCCTGCTCGACGGCCAGATCGACATATTCGGTGCCGTCCGGCCCCGCCTCGCCGGTCTGCACCGGCTCCACCGACACGCTGGAAAACAGCGACGTCGCGACCAGCGCCTTGCGCAGATCGTCCACCTTGCGGCTGTCATAGAGTTCGCCCGGCGTGTAGCGCTTGATGACTTCCATATGGTCGGCGCCGAACGCCTGTTTGTCGCCGCTGGTGGTGATCTTGCGGAACGTGCCGCGCGGGCCGGTATCCACCGGCAGCGTATAGTCGCCCGTCACCGTCGCGGGATCGAGCAATATGTCGCGGTCCCCGACCTTTGCGAAGGGATAGCCATTTTCGGGCAGCTTCAACGCGACATTGGCCTCCGCGCCTTCGACCAGGGTCGCGACGATATAATCGCCGGTGTTGAGCGGCAGGCTGTCGCGGACCAGGCCGGGCGGCACCGTCGGCCCGGCATTGATGACGATGTCGCCGATCTTGTAGCGTTTGCCCGGCGTTACGGAGATCACCGCCTTCAGCGTCCCGTCACCGGCATGGTCCAGGCTGGCGAGCGCCGTCGCGTCATAATAGCCCTGCGAATAGAAGAGGCGCGTCGCGAGCTTCTCATCCTCCTGCGCGCGCGCCTGCACCATGGCCGCGGTTTCCGCCTTGCCCTTGCCGTCGATCAGCGCGGATTCGGCGCGGAACTCGTCCTCCAGCCCGGTCTTGCCGAACCCTTCGATGCTGGTGGCGTAGCGTATGTCGGGCTGCTTCGCGTTGGCATTATTATTGTCCGCGACATTGGTCGGGACGGTCACGCTGTCGAGCGGCGGCAGCGGCTGGGCCAGTTCCTGTTCCTCGGCCGGATCGATCGCTGGCGGCAATTCGGTTGGCGCGTTCGATGACTGCGGCATCTGCTGGTCGATCCAGCTCTCGATCGAGGGCAGGGGCGCGTCGGGATTGGCCTGGTCCGGAGTCGCTGCCTTGGGCAACCGCGCCTCGAACTGGTCGTCGGGCAGGATCGGCTCTTCGCCCTGGGTCGCTTCATGAGGAAGGCTGGGATCGGGTACGGGCGTCGACTGGGCTTGGGCCATCAGCGGCAGGGACGAGGCTGTCATCAGCGCCACGGCCATTATGCGCCGGACATGATATGCCTGTCGTCTCGTCATGAACCTACGATGCCCCCTTTGCACCGTGCATTCCACACGCGCGGTAAAGAGGCAATACGCTCAACAAGTTGCCTCGGTTCCACCTACAACAGGATTTGCCGCGCTTCCCACGGGACTCGCACAAGGCTAGAGGCTTTGCATGACATTTGCGCTCAATATCTCGCGATCGATTTCGGGCCAGCCCTGGCGCTGGCGGGGCGGCAACGCCGACGGGCGCGACGCCACCTATCTGCCCGACGATCTGGTGACGCAATTGCTGCTGGCGCGGGGGTGTCCGCGCGACGCAGTCGATGCCCACCGCAATCCTACCATCCGCCAGTTCATGCCCGACCCCAGCCTGTTCCGCGACATGGATGCGGCCGCCGATCGGCTGGCCGACGCGGTGCAGCGCGGCGAGGATGTCCGTATCTTCGGCGATTATGACGTCGACGGCGCGACCAGCGCGGCGCTGCTGATCCGGTTGCTGCGCGACCTGGGGCTGCACGCGAAACCCTATATCCCCGACCGTCTGATGGAAGGCTATGGCCCGTCGGGCGAGGCGCTGGTGCGGCTGGCGGGGGAGGGCGCGACCCTGATCGTCACCGTCGATTGCGGCGCGCAGGCGTTCGAGGCGCTGTCGATGGCCAGGGCGACCGGCGTCGACGTCGTCGTGGTCGATCATCATAAATGCTCGACCACGCTGCCCGAAGCCTTTGCCCTGGTGAACCCCAACCGGCTGGACGAGAATGACGGCGCGGCGGTGCATGGCCATCTGGCCGCGGTCGGCGTCGCCTTCCTGCTCGGCGCGGCGCTGGTGCGGGTCTTGCGGGCGCGGGGCTGGTTCGCCAGTCGCAGCGAGCCGGCGCTGATGGAGTTGCTCGATATCGTCGCGCTCGGCACGGTGGCGGACGTCGCGCAATTGAAGGGCCTCAACCGCGCCTTCGTGGCGCAGGGGCTGAAGGTGATGGCCAAGCGCCATAATATCGGCCTCGCCGCATTGATCGACGCCAGCCGCCTGACCCGCGCGCCGCTGTGCCACGATCTGGGCTTCGCGCTCGGCCCGCGAATCAATGCGGGCGGTCGGGTCGGGCAGGCGGATCTGGGCGTGCGGCTGCTGACCACGCAAGACCCGGCCGAAGCCGCCCGCATCGCCGCGCAGCTCGATCACTATAATGAGGAACGCCGCGCCATCGAATCGACGGTGCAGGAACAGGCCGAAGCCTTGCTGGCCGCGCAGGGCAATCGCGCCGTGGCGGTGATATCCGGCCAGGGCTGGCACCCCGGCGTCATCGGCATCGTCGCAGGGAGGATCAAGGAAAAGGCGGGGCGGCCAGCGATCGTCATCGCCGTCGATGAGGACGGGGTGGGCAAGGGATCGGGCCGCTCCATCTCCGGCGTGGACCTGGGCGCTGCGGTGATGGCGGCGAAGGATAGCGGTCTGCTGGTCGCGGGCGGCGGCCATGCCATGGCGGCGGGGCTGACGGTCGCGGCCGGCCGGATCGACGCGCTTGCCGACTATCTCGACGGCCGGCTGTCCGCCGCCGTCGCCAGGGCGCGCGACAACCGGGCGCTGCTGATCGACGCGGTGCTCGCCCCTGCCGGGGTGAACCCGGACTTCGTCGCGGCGATCGAGCAGGGCGGGCCCTATGGCGCGGGCTGGCCCGCCCCGCTGATCGCTGCCGGACCGATGCGCGTCATCAAGGCCGATGTCGTGGGCAACGGCCATTTGCGTGCGATCATGAGCGGGGAGGACGGCCGTTCGATCAAGACGATCGCCTTCCGCCAGGCCGAAACCGATCTGGGCCAGGCGATATTGGGCGCGCCGCGCGACCGCAAACTGTGGGTCGCGGGCAAGGCCAAGATCGATGACTGGGGCAGCCGCCCGGCCGCCGAACTGCATCTGGAGGACGCCGCCTGGGCGGATTAAGCAGGATTGTCATTTTCTTGCCTTTTGGGGGTTGACCCTTTTGCCGTCCCCGCCTAATTGCGCCCTCGCTTCGCAGCGCTGCCCGGTCAGTCGCTGCATGAGGTCCCATCGTCTAACGGTTAGGACACTGCCCTTTCACGGCAGCGATACGGGTTCGAATCCCGTTGGGATCACCACCTCCGCTCCGGCGGAGGGGCTTTTCAGCTCTTCTCATCGACAAATGCTTGGCCCGGCGGTTGCGGGGTGCCTGCGCCCGCTTTACCGTTGGGCGCCCGCCGTCCTTGCCGAGTAAATGTTGCCCGATGCGTCCTGTTGTCCTGTGTGTCCTTGGTCTGACTCTTGGGCTGTGGTCTGCCCTCTCCATCGCGCTTCCGGCCAATCGGCCCACTCCTGGTTTCACCCGCGTGGCGATCGAAACATCGGTCGGCACGATCGTCGTGGCGGTGGACCAGAAGCGGGCGCCGCGGACCTCGGCCAATTTCCTGACATATGTCGATGACGGCCGTTTCGATGGCGTCACTTTCTACCGCGCGGCGCGGCGCAAGAGCGACCCCCATTATGGCCTGATCCAGGGTGGCATCGACACCGATGCCCGCCGGTCGCTGCCGCCCGTTACGCATGAGCCGACGAGCCGGACCGGCATTCTTCATCTCGACGCCACGCTGTCCATGGCGCGGCCCAACCGGCCCAATTCGGCGATGGGCAATTTCTTCATCACCATCGGTGCGACGCCCAACATGGACGCGCGCGGCGACTATATCGGCTATGCCGCCTTCGGCCATGTCGTCGGTGGCATGGATGTGGTGCGCAAGATTCTGTCGGTGCCGACCTGCTGCGGGTCGGGGCCGATGCGCGGGCAGATGATCGTCAATCCGATCCGCATCCTGCGCGCCCGGCGGCTGGACGGCACGCCCAAGCCCACGCGCGGGGTGAAGCCGTGGCTGATCGGCCTCAACAAACGGACGGCGAAATAGACAGCTCTACGCGAACACCGCCCGATCGCGCACCCATCGCTTGCCGCCTTCGCGCGGCGGCCGGGCCTGAACCGTCTTCCAAGCCTGTTCGTGGAAGAAGAAGGCGACGGCGTTGATCACCGGCTCCACCAGCGCGATTCCGCCGGCGAGCGCGATCGAACCGGTCATGGCATAGGCGACGGTGAAGCCAACGGTCAGGTGGATGGACAGATAGGTGCCGGTCTTGATGAGGTCGAGCGATATGGGGCGTCTCCTTGGTTGCAACCCAGTTAAGAGTCGTTTGCAACAACGGCCAATGGCTTTTTCCGCTGGCTCTGATCGCCCCGGACGATCAGGCTGCCGCGATCAGGATGGCGACGGAGGAGAGGGCGCATGGCTGGACGGATCAGGGTGGGCATTGGCGGCTGGGTCTACGAGCCGTGGCGCGGGAATTTCTACCCGGTGGGACTGCGGCAGAAGGACGAGCTGGCCTATGTCGGCGAACATCTGACCGCGACCGAGATCAACGCGACTTATTATAGCACCCAGAAGCCCGCGACCTTTGCCGGCTGGGCGAAGGCGGTGCCGGACGGCTTCCAGTTTGCGGTCAAGGCGTCGCGCTATTGCACCAATCGCAAGCTGCTGGCGCAGGCGGGTGATTCCATCGCCAAGTTTACCAGCCAGGGGATCGCCGAACTTGGCGACCGGCTGGGGCCGATCCTGTGGCAGTTCATGCCGACCAAGCGCTTCGACCCGGACGATTTCGGCGCCTTCCTGCACTTACTGCCGCACAGCGTCGATGGCGTGCCGCTGCGCCATGCGCTGGAGGTGCGGCATGAGAGTTTCGACGACCCGGCCTTTCTGGCGATGGCGCGCGACGCTGGGGCCGCGGTGGTGCTGGCGGACCATGACGACTATCCCGCGATCGCCGGTCATGATGTCGGCTTTGCCTATATGCGGCTGATGCGGGCGCAGGCGGACGAGGCGACCGGCTATCCGCCTGCGGCGATCGCGGACTGGGCCGGGCGGGCCAGGGCGGCCGCGGGGCAGGGCGATGTCTTCGCCTTCTTCATCAGCGGCGCCAAGGAGCGCAACCCGACGGCGGCGCAGGCGATGATCGTGGCTTTGCAGTAACAGGCCTGTTGCATTTAGTGCAATCGGTATGCCGTGCTTTGCGATTGTTACAATAATATGACGGGCTTATTGGCCCGCTCACACCCAGATGGGTGACAATTCTTGCAAAGATGGAGCAAAATATGCGGCAGGCCTTTCAGGGCGCTGTGCTGGCCATTGCGGTCGGTGTTCAGATGCTGACTTTCTATTCGGTGCTATATGCCTGATCGCGCGTTGCGCGCGCACTGCATCCCGACTCGTCAGGATGCGAAAAGGCCGCTTCCGGTTGACCGGAGCGGCCTTTTTATTTGCTTTCTATTAGGCGATGTCGTGAACCGATTGCGGGCGAGCATCAACCCTCCGCCAGCCAGCCCGCAAGCAGATAGGCCACGACGCCGATCGGTCCCAACGCGCAGAGCGTCAGCAGGACCAGTCCGACACGGAGCAGCGTCACGTCCAGTCCGGTGCGGTTGGCGACGCCGGCGCACACGCCCATGATCTTGCCGTTGTTGCGGTCGAGGGTGAAGCTGCTGTTCATCTGTCTGGCCTTCTGCTGAAATGATGGGAAGGGGGGCGCGATCAGGCGATCGGCGACACCGGGATCGCCGCGCTGACGAACAGGCTGGCGACGATGAAAGCGCCGACAAGGGCGATAGCGGCGTGCTGGATCTTGGCGATGGACATGGTGGATACTCCCTGATGTGATGGCCGGATCATTCCGACCTTGATGCCCACAGGAATTGCAGATGCTGTGCCAGTTTCGATTTTTGGCGGAAATCCGAGACTCTTTGCCAATAAGGCATCATGCTAGGCTGGCCAATAGGCTCGTTATTGGGAGATTTTCCCGCAGGTTGGTGAAATATGCCTGACCCCGCGGTGGAGCCTGTCCATCTGTTCGTCTATGGCACGCTGCGGGCCACCTTTGACGGGCAGATGGCGCGCTGGTTGCGGCAGGTGGCGCGGCTGGTCGGCCCCGCCACGGTCGGCCCCGCCACGGTCGGCGGCGCGCTCTACCGGGTCGCCGACTATCCGGGGCTGGTGACCGGGCCGACGGGCAGGGTGCAGGGTGACCTCTTCGCACTGACCGACGCCGCGGCGATCCTGGCCGTGCTGGACGATTATGAGGAATGCGCGGCCCATCACCCCCAGCCCCATGAATATCGCCGCGAGGCGATGACGGTGCAGGCGGCGGACGGGCCGGTGGAGGCCTGGGCCTATCTCTACGCGCGCGACACAGCAGGCCTGCCCCCTATCGCCGATGGCGACTTCCTGTCTTGCGCGCAGACCCCGGACGACTAGTCTGCCGCGTCGGGGGATGCACAGGAGACAGGCGCCGATGACGACCGATCGCAAACAGGATGACGCGGCCCCCGTGGAGCGGCTGGCCGAAGACCGTAACTGGATCGGCACCACCGGCTTCCAGCGTCGGCACATATTGGCGGGCGGAGCCTTCGCGGCCGGTTTCGCCGCCGCCTGCCGCCCCATCGCCAGCAGCGCGGTGCAGACCTCCGCCGAAGGGCTGACGGAAGACAATGTCTCGATTCCCGCCAGCGACGGCTTTGCCATGCCCGCCTTCGTCGCGCGCCCGGCGGACGGCAAGGCCGCGCCCGTCATCGTCGTGGTGCATGAGATTTTCGGCGTGCATGAATGGATTCGCGACATCTGCCGCCGCTTCGCCAAGGCGGGCTATTACGCTATTGCGCCCGACTTGTTCGCCCGCCATGGCGACGCGACCAAGGTCGCTGATTTCAAGCAATTGATCGGCACCATCGTGTCCAAAGCGCCCGACGCGCAGGTGCTGGCCGATATCGACACCACCTATGGCTGGGCCGGAAAACATGGTGGCGACGCGAAGCGGCGCGGCATCACCGGCTTTTGCTGGGGCGGGCGGGTCGTCTGGCTCTATGCCGCGCATAGCGCCGATCTGGATGCGGGTGTTGCTTATTATGGGCGGCTGGTGACGGACAAGACGCCCTTGCAGCCGCTGAGCGCGATCGAGGAGGTCGGCAAGCTCAAGGCGCCGGTGCTGGGCCAATATGGCGCACTGGACAAGGGCATACCGCTGACGGACGTGGAGGCGATGCGCGCGGCGCTGGTCAAGGCGGGCAAGTCGCCGCCCGACGCCATCACCGTCCATGACGGCGCGGACCATGGCTTCATGGCCGATTATCGCCCCAGCTATAACGAAGCCGCCGCCAAGGCCGCGTGGGACGCGACGCTCGACTGGTTTGGAACATATGTGAAGCGGTGAGAAAAACCGGGCTCCTGTGTTCGCAGGAGCCCGGCCATGTTATTTCTGCTTCATCGCCTCGACCGCGGCGAGCGTGGTCTTCACATGCTCGGCATAGTTCATTTCGCTATGGACGAAGGCCACCCGGCCCGACGGCGCGATGACATAGGAGGTGCGATCGGTCATGCCCGGCCGCATCTTGAGCGCCACGTCATAGCCGGTCACGATCGCCGGCCCGGCCGACGCCACGGCGAACTTGCCCGCGCATTCCTTGGTCGAAAAGGCGACGAGATCGTCCACGGGGTCGGCCGACATGCCGATGACCGTCGCGCCGGCCGCCTTGAACTTGTCGATATTCTCGGCAAATTCGCGCGCTTCGGCCGAACAGCCCGGCGTGAACGCCTTGGGGAAGAAATAGAGCACCACCGGCCCGCGCTTCAACTGGTGCGACAGGGTCAGGGTGAAGGTCTTGCCCGCCTGCGCGCCGCGGGTGGTGAAGTCGGGCGCCTTGGCGCCGACGGCAAGGGCGGCCATCGCGCCGCTGGAACTCAGGGCGGCGGCGGCGGCGAGGAGAAGAGACAGGCGCTTCATAGGTCGGTTCCTTGGGTCGGACGGTGATCGGGCTGTTCCCATAATTCGATCGCATTGCCCTCCGGATCATGAATGCGGGCGAAACGGCCGAGGACGGGATCGTCCCATTCGGGCTTGGTGATGATCGCAACGCCTGCGGCGCGCAAGCGGTCCAGAAGGGAATCGAGATCGGACACGCGGAAATTCAGCATGAAGGCCTTGTCGGCGGCGAAATAGTCGCTGTCCGCCTTGAACGGGGCGAACACCATCGGCCCGCCGCGCGGCTGCCAGATCCATTCATTGGGCGTGTCCGCCGGATCGACCACGCAGCCGCCGCCGACATTCAGGTGGGTGCGATACCACGCCCCCAGCGCATCGGGATCGCGCGCGCGAAAGAACAGGCCTCCCATTCCCAGCACCGGCATGGCATCGACTCCCCATTATGTGAACGCCCGGACGCTATCATGCGGGCAGGGCCGAGTCATGCATGGGAACCGGCGGCGCGCTGGCCGGTTCCTCCTTACATGCGGAAATCATGTCCACCCGTGACGCTTCTGTCCCTGTTGCTGGCCGCCGGCTGCAACCAGTCGTCGGATAAGAGCGCCGACCAGTCCGGCGTCGTCGCCAACATATTGGATCAGACGCTGCCCAATGTGGAGGAAGCGCCGCCCGCCGCCAACGTCATCACCCCGGTCGAATCCCCGCCGAAAATCGATACGCCGCCGCCCGAAGCGGCTGTCGCCGGCCTGATCCCCGCCGCCATGCAGGGACGCTGGACCGGCGCGCAGGACCGGTGCGGCGACCGCAGCGCCGATCTGGAGCTGACCGTCACCCCCGACCGGCTGTTGTTCCACGAAAGCGTCGGTACGGTGCAAAGCGTGACGGCAGGCGAGGATGGCCGCGCCGCTGTGGAAGCGGCCTTCACCGGCGAAGGCCAGAGCTGGACCCGCACCCTGGCGTTGCGCACGTCGCCGGACGGCAAGGCGCTGACCATCGTCAACGATGGCACCGCGGTGACGCGCAAGCGCTGCTGAATGGAGGCTTGGATCGGCCGGTTGGAAGTGGCCTGAATTTGACACGCTCCCACTCCCGCTGACGGGAGGGGTTTAGGGAGTGGACGCAGTGCCGCGACAAATCACTCCTCCAACGACCCGCGCTAACCGCCCCTTCCCCCTCCGCCTTCTGCCCGCTACAGCCACGCGATGATCGGCCGCCTTACCTTGAGCGATTTCCGCAATCATGCGGACGCGCTGATCCTGCCCGACCATAGCTTCATCCTGCTGACTGGCGACAATGGCGCGGGCAAGACCAACATATTGGAAGCGGTGTCGATGCTGGCGCCCGGTCGCGGGCTGCGCGGCGCGCCGCTGTCCGCCATGGCGCGGCAGGAAGGGAGCGGCGGCTTCGGGATCGCGGCGGAAGTGGACGGCGTGGTGCTGGGCACCGGCGTCGCCGCCGCCAGCCCGGAACGGCGACAGGTGCGGATCGGCGGCGTGGCCTCCTCCGCCAACGCGCTGGCCGACCATCTGGCGATCGTCTGGCTCACCCCGGCGATGGACCGGCTGTTCCTCGACAGTCCCGGCGGGCGACGGCGCTTCCTCGACCGGCTGACGCTGGCGCTGCATTCGGGCCATGCGATGCACAGCGCCCGCTATGACGCGGCGATGCGGGCGCGCAACCGGCTGCTCGCCGACCTGCGCCGGGCCGATCCCGCCTGGCTGTCGGCGCTGGAGGCGCAGATGGGCGAACATGGCGCGGCGCTGGCCGGCGCGCGCGCCGATCTGGTGGCGCGGCTGAACGCGATGCTGGCGGACCAGCCCGACGAACCCTTCGCCCGGCCGCGGATCGCGATCGAGGGCGACGAAGCCCCCGACGAATCGCTGCAGGACCGGCTGGGGCGCGAACGGCGGCGCGATGCGGCGGCGGGGCGCACCCTGTCCGGCCCGCATCGCCACGACCTCGCCGTCACCCATATCGCCAAGGGGCAGCCCGCCGCGCTCTGTTCGACCGGCGAGCAGAAGGCGCTGCTGCTCTCGATGCTGCTCGCCCATGCCGCGCTGGTGGCGGCGACACGGGGCCAGCCGCCGGTGCTGCTGCTCGACGAAGTGGCGGCGCATCTCGACCCATCCCGCCGCAGCGCATTATTTCAGCGTTTGCGGGAAAGCGGGGGGCAGGTGTGGATGACGGGGACGGAATCCAGTCTTTTCAACGATCTGGATGATGCGACCCGACTGACTGTAACTGCTGGGCATGTTTTTCGTTCCGCAACATAACGCATCGACGAAACGACTCGTCGCCCCACGCTTGTCCATCCGTCCGGCGTCTGCCCTAAGACCGGCATCGGGGTTCAAGCCTACAAAATAAGTCGGGGTCGCAATCACATGGTCGTTGGTTTTCGCGCGTTTTTCGCGGCGTCTATTCTTGCGCTCTCGACCCTCTTCGCTGTTCCCGCCACCGCCGGCACGCTTCAGTGCGCTCCCTTCGCCAGGCAGGTTTCCGGCATCGACATCCACGGCAATGCCAACACCTGGTGGGGCCAGGCCGAAGGGCGCTACGACCGCGGTCATGAACCCCGCGTCGGTGCCGTCCTGGCCTTCGCCGCCAGCCGTTCGATGCCGGTCGGCCATGTCGCGATGGTCAGCAAGGTGGTCAGCGGCCGCGAAGTGCTGCTGACCCACGCCAACTGGTCCTATCGCGGCGGCATCGAGCGCAACGTCCGCGCCATCGACGTGTCGGCCAATAACGACTGGACCGATGTCCGCGTATGGTACGGCCCGATCGGCGACCTGGGCCTGCGCTCCAACCCGGCGCGCGGCTTCATCTATGCCCAGCCGTCCAAGACCATCGACCAGCCCGTCCAGATCGCGTCTGCCGACGCGACCGGTGGCGCTGCGGTGCGCGCCGCCTTTTGATCGCGGCGCGCGATCGACGCCGCCTGCGGCGCGGATCGATCGCTTTTTTCCAAACCCTTACATCGCTGATGCGGGCTTAACCTCTTCTCAAACCATGGCGGCCTAGGGTCATCCTCGGTGGGGCGATTCTTGTTTTGTAGGATCGCATAGATGTTTCGAGCGATACGCTGGGCCGCAGCCTTGCTGTTGTCCGGTCTGGCGACCGCGCCCTCCTGGGGGTCGACGGTGCTGCAATGTGTTCCCTATGCCCGGATCGTATCGGGCGTGGCGATCCGGGGCGATGCGCTGACCTGGTGGGACCAGGCCGACGGCCAGTATAAGCGGGGGACCAGGCCGAAAAAGGGCGCGGTGCTCGCCTTCCGGCCCAACGGCCCGATGGCGCTGGGTCATGTCGCGGTCATCAGCAAGGTGCTGGACGACCGGCGCGTGTTGATCCGTCACGCCAACTGGTCGGTGCCCGGCGCGATCGAGGAAGATGTGCTGGCGATCGACGTGTCGGAGGATGGCGACTGGAGCCAGGTGCGCGTGTGGCACAGCCCGACCGGCCAGATGGGCGCGCGCACCAACCCGACCTATGGCTTCATCTATCCGGCCAAGGCCCGGCTGCATGATTTTACCCCCGACCCGACGCTGGGCGCGAGCGTGCGTTTCGCCAAGGTCGATTCGGATGTCTGGGACGAGCAAAGAGCGCCAACCCTGTTGCGCGAGCCCCGCGCGACGCCGGTCATGGTCAGTCCGCGCATCATCCAGGTTGCGCAGGCCAAGCCAGCGCCCAGGGCGCGCAAGGCCGCGCCGCGGCTGGAGGCCGATCCCTTCGTCGTGGAATATGCCGATGCCGATCCGTCGCAGCGCACGCTGAGCGCGATCATCGCCGACGTCCGGCGCGAAGCGGTGATGAACTGACAGAAAAAAGGGCGCCCTCAGCGGCGCCCTCTTTGCTTATTCGGCGTCGGCCGGCTTGTCCGCGGCGGCCGCGTCTTGCGCGCCCTCGGCCGGGTTCTCGAACCAGGCTTCCACTTCGCCGGACAGCTTGATCGTCAGCGGGTTGCCGTGGCGATCGCGGCTCTTGCCGGCGGCAACGCGAATCCAACCCTCGGAAATCGAATATTCCTCCACATCCTTGCGCTCGCGGCCCTTGAACCGGATGCCGATGCCGCGTTGTAGCACCTCCATGTCGAAATGGGGGCTTTTGGGGTTGGTGGACAGATGATCGGGGGGCGTGTCGCTCATGGTGATATTCCCTGGAAAAGTTGCGCCTCGCCTAGAGCATTTTCGAGGCAAGTGGAATCACTTGCCGACTCGGAAAATGCGAAAAACAATAAACCCGCCTGCGGTCGCCGTCCGTCAACCGCCGCGCTTTTCATCTACGTCGCAGTAGATGCGGCGGATCACGCCCTGCTCCAGCCAGGCGGTAAAGCGGCTTTCCGCGTCGGCCAGGCCGGCGAAGGGATAGGCGACCGGGCGATCGTCGACCGCGCGGCTCGCCGCCGTCAGCCGGGCGACCGCGTCGGGGGCGGTGGTCAGGATGCGACCGCGCCGGTCGGTCGAGGCGCTGTTGACGCCCACGACATGGCCGTCCTCGGCAAAGACCGGCCCGCCGCTGATGCCCGACAGGGTGCCGTCGCCGGCCGGGATACGGCCCTTTTCCGCCCAGGCGAGGATCGGCTGGGTCAGGTCGCTGCGCCCGCGCCGCGCGCTCGCCTCGCCGATCAGTTCGGACATGACCAGCGTCGGTTCGCCCGCGGGAAAACCCATATGATAGCCCGGCGTCCCCGGTTGCGGGATGCGGCTGGACAGCGGCAGGGCGGCTTCGCTGGGCAGACTGTCGGCGACCAGCGCCGCATCCGCCTCGCGGCTTTCGATCACCCGCGACACCGGCCGGGCGAAGCGGCCATCCTCCAGCCCGACGCGCGCGCAGCCATGGGTGACATGCTGCGCCGTCAGCCAGGCGCCGTCCCGGTCGACGGCGAAGGCGGTGCCCATCGAATCGGCAGGGCCGCCGGGCGTATCCTCGATCACAAACTGTTCGTCGCTCCAGTCGGGCATCGGCCGGCGCGGCGATCGGGGATCATATTGCTCGACCTTGAGCGGCGGCACGGCCATGTCCTGACCGAGCCAGGCGACCAGCAGCAGGCCACCCAGCGCGAACGGCAGGCAGCCGCAGCCGCGCTTTGCCATCGCCTCAGCCCGCGACCGCGGCGGCGGTGAGGCAGGCGATGGCGGCCTTCATCATCGCCAGGAAGATCGCGGCCGACCGTTCATTGGCCTCGATCCGCGCCGACAGGGTGCCCAGCAGGAAATCGACCAGGCGGAAGGCGACGAGTTGCAGCACCAGGGTTACACTGCCCCAGATGACGATGTCCCAGACATTGACCGACCCGGCGAGGCAGAAGCCCAAGGGGACCGCCAGCCCGATCGCCGCCCCGCCCAGCGAGATCGCCGCGGCCTCGTTGCCGCCGCGGATCAGCGCGAATTCGTCATGCGGGGTGATCCACATATAGAGGCCCAGCGCCGCCAGCCAGACCAGGGTGGCGCTGCCCAGATGTAGCAGCAGGATGGGAAGGCCCGACAACAGGCTTTGAATCACGGGCATGGGATCGGTCATGCCGTCCCCAATGCCGCAACCCGCCCCAAGGTTCAATCGGGGCGGGTCACGGGTACAATATAGCCGCCGGCTTTAGCGGCAGATGCGCACGCGCACGTCGCGGTCGCGATAATAGTCGTAGCGCCATTCGGTCCAGCAGCGCGTGCGATAGCGATAGGCGGTCCGATAATGGCCGCGATACCCGCGCCAATCGCGCCGGTCGCCGCGCCAGTGGCGGCGATCATCCCAGCGCCTGTTGTCCCAGCGGCGATTGTCCCAGCGCCCGTCGCGGTCGCCGCGCCAGCCGGAACCACCATAATATTGCGCCTGGGCCGGCGCCGCCGCCGCGCCAAGGCCGGTGATGGCGAGGCTCAACGCGGCCGCGCCCTTCCAGAACAGGTTCATGTCTTTCTCTCCTCACAGATCCCGCCCGTCACGGGGGGAGCATGGACAAGAGAATGCACCGCGCCGACTGAACCGTCCGCGAATGGACATGTCAGCGACGGTTCAGGCTTTTCAGCGCCCCCGCAGCGCCGCCTCGGCTTCCTGCATATAGTCGCGGGTGATCGGCAGCGCGCGGCGGTCGCGGCTATACTGGACCTGGAAATTCACCATGCCGCCATGTTCGAACACGGTCGCTGCCCCGGCCAGGTAGAAGGTCCAGAGGCGGAAGAAGCGCTCGTCATAGAGGGCGACGATGTCGGCCTTATGCGCCATGGTCCGCCGATACCATTCGCGGATGGTGAGGCCATAATGGATGCGCAGCACCTCCACGTCGGTCACCATCAGCCGCGTGCCCTCGCTGCCGGCGATCATTTCCGACAGGGCCGGGATATAGCCGCCGGGGAAGATATATTTCTGGGTAAAGGCGTCGGTCACGCCCGGCCCGCCCATGCGGCCGATCGTGTGGATCAGCATCACGCCCTCGGGCGTCAGCAGGCTGCGGCATGTGTCGAAGAAGGTGCGGAAATGGGCGGTGCCGACATGTTCGAACATGCCCACCGACACGATCCGGTCGAACGGCCCCGTCATGTCGCGATAGTCGATCAGTTCGAACCGCACATGGTCGGCGACGCCGGCATCGGCGGCCCGCTGCCGCGCGACCTTGAGCTGTTCTTCAGACAGGGTGATGCCGGTGACATCGACGCCGCAGGTGCGGTGCAGGTACAGCGCCATTCCGCCCCAGCCGCAGCCTATGTCCAGCACCTTCATGCCCGGCTTCAAGTGCAGCTTGGCGGCGATATGCGCCTTCTTGTCTTCCTGCGCCTGTTCCAGCCCGATCCCGGCCTCATTGTCCGCGTCGGGGTAATAGGCGCAGCTATATTGGCGGTCGCGGTCCAGGAAGAGAGCGTAGAGCGCGCCCGACAGGTCGTAATGATGCGCGACATTAGCCCTGGACCGGGCCTTGTGGTTGGCGCGCCAGAGCTTTTGCCGCACGCTGCCGATGCTGCGCTTGAGCAGGCTCTTGCCCTCGATCGACTTGCCCTGTTCCCAGGGGTTGTTGGCGCGAATCATGGACAGGAATTCCATGATGCCGCCGCCATCGATACCGACCCGCCCGTCGATCCAGGCTTCGGCCATGCCCAGCCGCGGGTCTTTCACGATGTCGAAAGGCACCCGGCCGTCCTTGAAGCGCAACGCGAGGTCGGGAAAGGCTGGGTCGGGCTGACCCACGGTGATTTTTTTGCCGTTGGCGTAGTGAACGGTCAGGCGACCGCGTGTGACCAACCGCTTGAGAACCAATTCAAACAGCTTCATGCCGGGACCTTGTCATGTCGTTACGCAGACGTCAAATGCCCGCATACCAATCATAATCGGCATGGTCCTCCCAAAAACCACCCTTGCCCTTGCCGATCGCGGCCAGGCTGTCGACCGCCTCTATCCCCATCAGATATTTGGCCTGTTTATAGCCCAGTTGGCGTTCGACCCGCAGCCGCAGCGGCGCGCCATTGGCGACCGACAGCGGCCGGTCGTTGAGCGCGAAGGCCAGGATGGTCTGGGGGTGGAAGGCGTCGGCCAGATCGATGCTCTCATAATAGGGCCGCCCGCCGCCCATGTCGTCGGCACAGCGGAAGACGATATAGCGCGCGCTGCTGCGCAGCCCTGCGCCGTCCAGAATGGTCTTGAGGCGGACCCCGCGCCACTTGCCGATCGCGCTCCAGCCTTCGACGCAATCATGACGGGTGATCTGCTCGCGATGGGGCAATGCGCGCAGTTGCGACAGCGACAGCGACAGGTCGCGCGCGACCAGGCCGCCGACCTGCAACCGCCAGTCGGCAAAGCCGTTGCGCCACAACGCCTTGTAGGCGGGCGTATTGGGATTGGCGGTGCCGTTGGCGCGGAAGACGGGAGAAATCTGGTCGGGCCGAAACTCGCGCGCGAGCGCATCGGGGGCCATCAGGCCGCGCTGCGCCCATTTGTGGAAATTCTCGGCGGAAAACAGCGCCTCGCGAAACGTCTCGTTGCGCGCCAGCCGGTCGCAGCCGGCCAGCGTTGCGGTCGCGCCGAGCAGCAGATGGCGGCGGGTCAGGATCATGGCCGATCCTCCGGCACGCGATAGCGGCCGGTGATCATCGAGCGCACCTCGTTCAGCGGCCCGGCGAGGACGACCATCAATATGTGGACCAGGAAGAAGGCGACGAGCGCGAAGGCGGTGATGAAATGGATCGATCGCGCCGACTGCCGTCCCCCGAACAGGTCCAGCAGCCAGGGCCAGGCCGCATTCATGCCTGGCGACATCGTGAGGCCGGTCAGGATCACCAGCGGCAGCGCGACGAAGATCACGCCGATATAGCTCGCCTTCTGCAGCACATTATAACGCAGCGCCGCCTGGCCCGTGGGAAAGCGCAGCCGGGCGTGGTTCTTGATATCCTGCCAGACATGGCGCGGGGCCAGTTCGCCGCGGCGAAAGGCGAGGTCGCGGGCGATGTGCCGGTTGGCGAGGCTCCACAGCATGTAGGCGAGCAGTGCGAAGGCGAAGAGCGGCGCGGCGGCCAGATGCCAGTGGCGCGACAGGGCCAGGCTGTAATGGCCGGGCAGGGTGATCCAGCCGGGGAAGCGCGCCAGCGTCAGCCAGGCATGGTCCAGGTTTGCGCCATATTGCCCCCAATAAAGCCGGGGATGGGCGTTGAAGATGCCCAGGCCACTGGCGAACAGGGTATAGAGCAGCAGCGCATTGGCCCAGTGCCATAGCCGGGTGGACAGGCGGTGGCGCTTGACATCGCCGGCTACCGTAGGGGTCGGGCTGTCCATGGCGGTGATCCTATCCCATCTGAGGCAATAGTCCACTATTCGGTCCTCGACCTGCTCTGGTTACAGGCCATTGCGAGCGGGCGCGTGGCCGGCGTCCCTTCAGCCCGGCGGGGGCGATGTCACACTTTTGCAACACAAGCCCCGAAATTAATTGAAATAAAGGCAGACCCCCTTTGCAACTCAATCTTGCGATCCTAGATGGCTGCTGCGTGATCATGATGCAGATCATGCTCTTGATCTCCCGATAATGGAGAGAAGAGTCGCAGGAGCTATCGTGAGAATAAGTTCATGGTTGCTTTGCATCAAACCTGAACGCCGGATGAATGTCTAAGTCACGGCGACAAGATAATAAATGAGGACTTTATGAAGACTGTGATTTTCGCAGCTATTGCTGCTGCCACCGTTGTTTCGGCTCCTGCTTTCGCTCAGGACGCTGCGCCCTTCACCGGGCCGCGCGCGGGCGTGACGGCGGGCTATGACAAGTTCGATGGCCGCGAAGGCTTCACCTATGGCGTGACCGCCGGTTACGACATCGCCGTGACCCCGGGCGTGACCTTCGGCCCCGAAGTGTCGTTCAGCGACACCACCACCAGCGCCGGCGCCGGTGCGGAAGTCAGCCGCGACCTGGCCGCTTCGGTCCGTCTCGGCTACACCCTGACTCCGCAGGTTCTGGCCTTCGGCAAGGTCGGCTATGCCAACACCCGCATCGACCTTGGCAATGGCGGCGCGTCGTTCGAAGGCGTGCGTTATGGTGGCGGTCTGGAATATTCGGTGACCCCGAACACCTACATCTCGGCTGAATATCAGCGCAGCGAATATGAAGCCAACATCGGTGGCCGCGACGTCGGCCTGGTGGGCGTCGGCTTCCGCTTCTGATCCCTCTCGATCGGAATCAGGGAAGGGGCGGTCCTGCAAGGGGCCGCCCTTTTCCTATATTGTCCGTCCAGGCAGGCAGCGGCTGGAGGTCGGGCGCGACCCAGCCCAGCCGCGCCGTCGTTGCCATCAGCACGTCGCGCGACCAGTAAGCGAAGAGCCAGTCCTTGTCCCCCAGCGGTGAGGTCATCAGCGCGATATAAGCAGTCGTCGGCGTCACATCGGCCGGCAATCCGGCGAGCAGGCGGCGCGCCATGTGCATCGACGCCTGGGTGATCGTCTCATGATAGCCGCTCGTCGCGCTGTTCACCCCGCCTACGCTTGCATTATAGCGGCGGATCATGCCGGGCATGTCCCGTTCGGGCTGCACGTCCGGGCGCGTGAGGATAAACCACAGCGCGGTCGCGAAATGCGCGCCGTGGGTCCAGCTTTCCTTGGGCAGCGTACAGGCGCAAAAGGCCGTCGCCAGCGCGTCTATCTCGGCATCGGTCATTATCTTCCCCAACAGAAAAGCCCCGCCGTTGCGGGCGGGGCTGGTCGTCCTGCGCCAATGGCGCAGCCTATCGTCCCGCGCTCATCCGAGCGCAGCTTGCTTCTCTTCGGAAAGGCGCTTCATCTCCGCCTTACTCTTCTTCTCGCTCGCCGACTTGAGCTGGCCGCAGGCCGCCATGATGTCGCGCCCGCGCGGGGTGCGCACCGGCGCGCTGATGCCGCCTTCGAACACGATGGAACTGAACGCGCGAATCCGCTCCGGCGTCGAACATTCATAGTCTGTGCCCGGCCAGGGGTTGAACGGGATCAGGTTGACCTTGGCCGGCAGCTTATATTTGCGGATCAGCCGGACCAGTTCGCGCGCATCCTCGTCGCTGTCATTCTTGTCGCGGATCATCACATATTCGAAGGTGATGCGCCGGGCATTGTTCGCCTTGGGATAGTCGGCGCAGGCCTGGAGCAGTTCCTCGATCCCATATTTGCGGTTCAATGGCACCAGTTCGTCGCGCACGGCCTTGGTCACGCCATGGAGCGAGACGGCCAGGTTGACGCCGATCTCCTCGGCCGCGCGCGCCATCATCGGCACCACGCCTGACGTAGAAAGGGTGATACGGCGCTTCGACAGCGCCAGCCCGTCGCCGTCCATGACCAGCTTCAACGCGTCGCGGACATGATCGAAATTATAGAGGGGCTCGCCCATGCCCATCATCACGATGTTGGTCAGCATCCGCCCGTCCGCCGTATATTGCGGCGCGTCGTCATCATCATCGACGTCATTGGCAACGGCCATATTACCCTTGGGCCATTCGCCCAGCGAATCGCGCGCCAACATCACCTGCCCCACAATTTCGCCCGGCGTCAGGTTGCGCACCAGCCGCATCGTGCCGGTGTGGCAGAAGCTGCAATTCAATGTACAGCCGACCTGGCTGGAGACGCAGAGCGTGCCGCGATCCGCATCGGGGATGAAGACCATTTCATAGTCCTGCCCATCGTCGGACCGCAGCAGCCATTTGCGCGTGCCGTCGCTCGACACCTGCGCTTCGACCACCTGCGGGCGGCCGACGACGAAGCGTTCGGCCATCCAGCCGCGCATCGGCTTGGCGAGGTCGGTCATGGCGTCGAAATCGGTGGTGCCGCGATGATAGAGCCAGTGGAACAATTGCTTGGAGCGCAGCTTGGCGGCCTTCACGTCCAGCCCGGCCTCTTCCAGCACGGCTTTGATCTGCGGGCGCGACAGGCCCATCAGGTCGGTGCGCCCGTCTTCACGCGGCGTCACCGCGCGCGGCACGGGCACAGGGTCGATAAGGCCGGGAATCGGCATGAGCGGGCTGGCGGCTGATTGCATGGCGCGCCCTTAGCCGATTTTTGCGGATTTTGGAAGCGCGGCCGCCTAACGCAGTTTGGCGCAGCCCAGCGCCGCCGCGTCCATCGCCGTCGCCGCGCCGCGCAGCGCATAGCTGTCGGCAAAGCCGCGCCCGTCTGCGCCCACGCCTGCCACGCTCATACTGCTGGCCGATCGCATCGCCGCCACGATCTGCGCGTCGCCGCGGGCATCGGGCGCCCAGGCGTCCATCTGCCCGGCGACCAGCGCGAAGCGGCGCTCGCCCACGGTCAGCGTGACCGGCGCCCTGGCCGCCAGCGCGCGGTTCAGGCGGATATGCAATTGTCCGCGCACCCGCTGGCGCGGCCAGGTGCCGACCGCGACGAACCCCTTGGGCGTCTGTCCTCTCCGCGCGGCGGGCTGGGCGATGGCATAGCAGCGCGGCCCGTTCTGCCCCGCGCCGGGATCGCGAAAAGCGCCCCAACCCTCGAAAATGCCCAGCGAATCGCGCGCCAGGGCCGGCGACGCCGCCAGCAGCGACAGGATCAGCAGGGCGATGAAGCGAGGCATGATGCGGGCAAAGCCCATGCCGTCCCCTTTTGCAACCCCGGCTCGATCAAAAGCGCGAAGGCGGTGCTTGCCCAAGCCGTCATAGCGGTTATGAAGAAGCATCCATCATTGTCGCCGGGATTCGACCGAATCCCCGGCTATCGGCTTAAAAAGAAACGGACAGAACAGGGACATGAAGGCCACCATCGAACGCGCAACGCTCCTTAAGAGCCTGAGCCACGTCCAGTCGGTGGTCGAGCGGCGCAATACCATCCCCATCCTTTCGAACGTGCTGATCGAGGCGTCGGCCGACGGTGCGATCAAGCTGATGGCGACCGATCTCGACCTCCAGATCGTCGAAAGCGTGTCGGCGCAGGTGGAACAGGCCGGGGCGACCACCATTTCGGCCCACACCCTGTTCGACATCGCGCGCAAGCTGCCCGAAGGCAGCCAGGTGTCGCTGCAGGCGGCCGAAGGCAAGATGCTGATCCAGGCCGGTCGCGCCCGCTTCAACCTGTCGACCCTGCCGCGCGACGATTTCCCCGTAATCGCGGAAGGCGACCTGCCGACCCGTTTCGAGCTGCCGGCGGAGACGTTGAAGCAGATCATCGACAAGACGCGCTTCGCCATTTCGACCGAAGAGACGCGCTATTATCTGAACGGCATCTATTTCCATGTGTCCGACGAGGATCAGCCGGTGCTGAAGGCCGCGGCGACGGACGGTCATCGCCTGGCCCGCGTCACCGTAACCCGCCCGGACGGTGCGGAGGGGATGCCCGGCATCATCATCCCGCGCAAGTGCATCGGCGAACTGCGCAAGCTTCTGGACGAGGTGGAAGGTTCGGTGCAGATCAACCTGTCGGCCAGCAAGATCCGCTTCGGCCTGGGCAGCGCGATCCTGACCAGCAAGCTGATCGACGGCACCTTCCCCGACTATAGCCGCGTCATTCCGACCGCGAACGACAAGCTGCTCAAGATCGATCCGCGCAGCTTCGAGGAAGGCGTCGATCGCGTCGCCACCATCGCCACCGAAAAGACCCGCGCGGTCAAGATGAGCCTGGACAAGGACAAGATCACCCTGTCCGTCACTAGCCCAGAAAACGGCACGGCGGCCGAAGAAGTGCCCGGCGCCTTCCAGGGCGAAGGCTTCGATATCGGCTTCAATGCGCGCTATCTGCTCGACATATTGGGGCAGATCGACAGTGACCTGGTCGAATTGCATCTGGCCGATGCGGCCGCGCCCACGCTGATCCGTGAAAATGACGCCAGTCCAGCGCTTTACGTATTGATGCCGATGCGCGTCTGACCTTCCCTTTGGTGCAGGTTCGACCTGCACCATTATGGATCGTCATGACCCGCCAGCAGTAATTCTCTGGCAAGGAGTTTGCGTTACCAAATGGCGCATGTCCCCGCTCCGCGCATCCCTGACCGATAACCCGTCCCGCCCGATGACGCTGATGGTCGCACTCGGCCTGTCGGAAAGCGGGACCGAAGTGTCGGCGTCCTGGATTTCCGGCGCCTTCATCCACATCGCGCGGCTGTGGCCGCTGATCCTGCTGGCCAAGATCTGCGTCGTCGCGCTGCTCAACCTGCCCTTCTATTCCGGCGATATCGCGCAAGTGGGCCTGATGGTCGCCATGTTGGCCATCGACGGCGCCCTGATGCTCGCGCCGCGCCGGTCCTGGTTTCAGCGCCAGATGCCGCATGTCCAGAACTGGATGATGCTGCCGATGGTGTTCCTGTCGGGCCTGACCTTCAGCCTGTGGCTGGGCTATGAAGCCAAGGCGGCGACCGACGCGCTGTTTCTGGCGGCGGTGCCGGAACTGGCGGTGGCGCTGCTGGCGGTGTGCATCTTCGGCGACCGTCGACTACTGGGGATCAGCTATTTTCTCGGCGCGCTGCTGGTGTCGGTGGTGGAAAAGACCGGCATGGCGCAGGTCGGGCTGCTGTTCAGTTGCGTGCTGGTGATGCTGCTGGCGACGGTGCGTCAGGCGACTGCGGATCGCGACCGGGCGATTGTCCGCCACAGCCAGGATCTGCGCGCGCAACGCTCCGACCGGCTCTTGCAGGAACATGAACGCACCGGGCGCGGCTGGTTCTGGGAAACCGACCGGACGGGTTGCCTCACCTATATCAGCGACGCCCTGGCGCAGACGCTGGATGCGCCCGGCGACGGGCTGATCGGACGGCCGATCACGGAGATCATCCGCCCCGGCGACAAGAAGCAGGGCGATGGCGAACGCACGCTGGGTTTTCACCTGTCCGCTCGCACCGGCTTTTCCGATCTGGCGGTCTGCGCGGCGCTGGCGAAGGAAGAACGGTGGTGGTCGATTTCCGGCCAGCCGGTCTTCAATGAATATGGCCAGTTTCACGGCTTTCGCGGGTCGGGCACCGATCTCACCGAAATGCGCCGCAGCCAAGCGGAAGTGACGCGCCTGGCCCAGTTCGATTCGCTCACGGGCCTGGCCAATCGCATCCAGATGCTCAGCTCGCTGGAGCAGGCGGTGGCCGCCCGCCACGGCAAGCCGGGCGAATGCGCGCTGATGATGCTGGACCTCGACCGGTTCAAGATCGTCAACGACACGCTCGGCCACCCCGCCGGCGACACGCTGCTGCGCCAGGTCAGCCAGCGGTTGCAGCGCGTGGTCGGCGACAAGGGGCTGGTCGGGCGCCAGGGCGGCGACGAATTCAAGCTGCTGCTGCCCGGCCGCCACGATCAGGCCGCGCTGGCCCAGCTGGCGCAGGCGATCATCGCGTCGATCTCGCAGCCCTATATGATCGAAGGGACCGCTGTGGTCATCGGCGTGTCGATCGGCATCAGCTGTTGCCCGCAGGACGGCGTCACCGCCGACGCGCTGATCCGCAATGCCGACCTCGCCCTCTACGCCGCCAAGGGCAATGGCCGCGGCGTCCATCGCTTCTATTCGTCCGACATGCATGCCGATGCGGAGGATCGCCGCGCGCTGGAGGAAGATCTGCGCCGCGCGCTCGCCGCCGACGGCCTGCATCTGGTCTATCAGCCGGTGGTGTCGTCCAAGACCGAGCAGATCACCGGTTACGAAGCGCTGCTGCGCTGGAACCATCCGGTGCGCGGGCCGATTTCTCCCACCCTGTTCATTCCGATCGCCGAGGATAGCGGGCTGATCGGCCAGATCGGCGAATGGGTGATGCATACCGCCTGCCGCGACGCCGCCGACTGGCAGGACGGCATCCGCGTCGCCGTCAACGTCTCGCCCAGCCAGTTCGCCAATCCCGGCTTCCCGTCCACGGTGATGAACGCGCTCGCGGGCGCGCAGCTCGCGCCCGAACGGCTGGAGCTGGAAATCACCGAAAGCGTATTCCTGAACGACGACGACGGCACCGACGCGATGTTCACGCGCCTGAAAGCGATCGGCGTGCGGCTGGCGCTCGACGATTTCGGCACCGGCTATAGTTCGCTTGGCTATCTGAAGAAGGCGCCGTTCGACAAGATCAAGATCGACCAGAGCTTCGTGCGCGGCGCCGCGACCAAGGGCAGCCGCAACAGCGCGATCATCAAGGCGATCGTCAGCCTGGCCGAAGCGCTGGGCATGGACACCACGGCGGAAGGCGCGGAAACGCAGGACGAACTGGCGCTGATCCGCCAGCTTGGCTGCAGCCATATCCAGGGCTATATCTACGGCAAGCCGATGCCCGCCGCGGACGTGCTGGCAGGCCAGCGCAGCATGGGCACCGCGGCCAGCGCCAACGGCTTCCAGTCCAGCCGCCCGGAACGCAAGACGATGCTGCGCACGATCGCGATCCATCATGACGGCCATATCTATACCGGCCGCGTCCGCAACATCTCCGCCACCGGCGCGCTGATCGAGGGATTGTGGAACGTGCCCGAAGGCACATTGTTCGCGATCGAGCTGGCCGAAAACCAGTTCGTCAACGCGACCGCGCGCTGGTCGAAGGACGACCGGATGGGCGTGG
The DNA here is from genome assembly GCF_024349785.1 of Sphingomonas bisphenolicum. NCBI lineage: Bacteria > Pseudomonadati > Pseudomonadota > Alphaproteobacteria > Sphingomonadales > Sphingomonadaceae > Sphingomonas > Sphingomonas bisphenolicum. The sequence continues at coordinate 350,231 of NZ_AP018817.1, read as the reverse complement.
AGTTCGCCGGATCGGTCGACATCAGCACCCTGCGCAACGCGCCCAGGTCGATGGCGGGGTGAGGTTGGGTGGCGGTGGGAAGCCGGCTGTCTGGCCTTGCGCAGTTGCGCTAAAAAGCGGACGTTCGAGAAGAATTTGACGTCGGGGGCCGCGTGCGAAAAACCTGTCTTGCAATCGCTGTCGCTTGCCTAGCGACACCTGCATTAGCTCAACCTGCTGGATCGTTGGTTAGGGCCACTCTCGCTCACGTTGAAGATGTTTCGGAGATGCCAAATACTCCTCGGATATGTCTCGATGCGGATTGCCAAATCATCATCGATGGATCGTTTCGTATTACCTTCAAGGTAAACCGGTTGCTTGCAGGACCAAAGACCAAATCTACGGTCTATTTGATACAAGCTTCAGCGCGTCCGCGAACAGGCGGGAGATACTATCTCGTCATTGAACCTTTGAAAGGCGAGCCAAAAATCGTGTGGACAGGGTCAGTAACGAATGGAGTGTGCATCGATTTCGCGGATGCCGAACGGCTCGGTCTTCGCGACGAGATTAACAGATTCCCGTGCCGCGCTGACTAATTTTGTGTCCGGTTGTGTGGATCGCGAAAAGCCTTTCTGCCGTCCGAAAATGGGTCGACAGCGGATGTCCCAAACGCAAAAAAGCGAGGCAGTCGCCTGCCTCGTTTTTTTCCGTCCCGCCATTATCCAGCGATCAGGCGGCGATCGCCACCGGCTCCATTGCGGTATCCGCCACGACCAGCCCACGGCCCAGATCGCGGATCAGGCCGATGAAGCGGGTCGCCTCGCGCACGATCATCGCCTTGTTGAAACAGGCCGCCGCGCCCCGGTCCATCGCTTCGGCGACGATCGGCGCGCCGTCGCGCATCAGGCTGGACAGCATGATCACCGGGCATGGCTCCATGTCCATGATCTCGTCCAATATCGCCAGACCATCCTTGCCCGGCATGGCGATGTCCAGCGTCACGACATCGGGCTTTTCCAGCCGGATCATGTCGATCGCTTCTTCGCCATTGCGGGCGATGCCGACCACTTCGATCCGCCGGTCGCGCTCCAGCAGCGTTTCGATCATTGCGCGGATGGTGAGCGAATCGTCGACCACCACTATTCTGACGGGCTTCATCACAGGCGTCTCCCCAAACCGTTACACGTCCTCATAACGGCCGAGGAACGAAAGCCTTTAATGTCCCTAATACGGGTTTAACTACGTGGCCGGTTGCCCGCCGCGAAATTGGGGAAGAAGAGTTTGCGGAAGCTGATCGACACGGTCCGGCCCAGCGGGTCGAGATAGCCCGGCTGATAGCGCAGCGGCGTCGCCCCGGTCGCATCGGTGACTTCGCGGCGCTGGTTGAAGATATTGTCGATGTTGAACGATATCCGCGCCCCGCGCAGGAAGGGGATCTTGCGCTCCAGCCCCTGCACCTGCCCCAGATTGGCGAACAGGCGCAGGTTCGCGGTGGCGAGGCTGCCGAAGTTCAGGCGCGAACTGCCGCCCGCCGTACCCGTCAGCGCGCCATCGACATGGGTGCCGCTTTCCCAGTCGATGCCCAGCCGCGCGCCGATGCCATTGTTCATATAGCCGACCCGCGCCTCTATCTCATGCCGCGGCTGGCCGCCCGACGATCCGGTGGCGTCGCCGTCCAGCAGATTCAGTTGCGGCACGCCCGGCGCGATGGCGATGCTCTCGGTCAGGTGCCAGGTGTGATAGAGGCTGAACGTCATTCGCCCGCCGCCCTGGCCGCCCCCGCGCCCACCGCCGCCAAAGCCGCCGCCACGCGGTCCACCGCCGCCACCGCCCGGCCCGCCGGCGCCCGGCCCTGCGCCGCCATCGCCGCGCCGCCGATCGCCGCCGTCACCGCCACCGGGCGGCGGACCGCCTTCGCCGCGGGGGCCGCGATTGCCGAACAATGCCTGCAATTCGGGCGGCCGGTCTTCCGGCTTGCCGCCCGATGCGCGCCAGGCTTCCACCAGCTTCTGCACATGCGACTTGATCGGGATCGACAGGTCGAAGCCCCAGCGCAACTGCTCGCTCTGCGACGACAGGAAGTTGATCGGCCGCGCGTCGATCTGGAGCAGGTTGCCGTCGGCGTCGCGCACGAAGCGCTGCGGATAGGCCGCCTCCAGCGCCGGGGTGGGCGTGGGGAAAGCGGCGATCGGGTTGCTGGTGCGGCTGTTGAGATAAGTGGCGGTCAGCGTCAGATTGGGCTTTTCGAACGGCTTGATCCGGGCGCTCAGGCGAAACTGGTCGCGCACGCTTTCGCGCAGGCTGGCGTTGCCGCCCGACAGTTGGGACACGAACACCGTCTGCCCGGTCGCATAGTCGAACACCGACACGTTGGGCGTCACGATCTGCGGATCGGTGATCTGCGTGCCGGTGGGCGCGGCGCGATCCTGATTGGCGGACAGCAAGAATTGCACCGCCTTGACCGGCTCCCAGCGCAGGCCATAGCCCAGCGTCGAGAGCGCGCCGAAGTCCGAATAGCGTTGCGCCGCGGCGTTGAAATTGACGCCGATGTCGCCCACCGCGCCCAGCACGCCCTTCGACCGGCTGGTCAGCGGCAGGTCGACGCTGATCTGCCCGCTGCCGATCTCCCGGCTATAGTCATTGCCGCTTGCCACGCCCGACCGGACCGACCGGCTTTCGAAGCCATTGGCCGATGCGCCGAGCCGGATCGATGTCATGACATCGCCCGCCGGCAGGTCGAACAGCGACCCGCTGACCAGCAGGTCACCCTGCACCGCCCGGCTTTCCGCGCGGGCGCGGTCGGTCAGGCGGGTGGCGGTCAGCGCGGGGGCGAAGCTGCCATAGGGATTGACGCTGGCGTCGCCGGCATCGAGCGCCGTCTGGATCGCGCCGGTGTCTATGCCGCGATCGGTGCGGGTGCGGGTGATCGACAGGTCGCCATTGCCGGTGAAGGACCATTGCCAGCTCCCGCCCAGCCGCCCGCTCAGGGTCAGCCCGATATGGCCGGTCGTGCCTTTGGTCTGCTGCTGCAACGCGCCGCCCTGCGCCAGATAGCGATAGAGGGTGACGTCATTGGCGAAGGGCGAGAAGGGGCTGCCCGCCGCCAGATCGAACGCGCCCTGCGACAGGCCCTGAAGCGAATCGCTGTCCGACAGTTCCAGCCGTCCGTTCAGCGTCGCCGACACCCCGCCCAGCGCGCGGGCCAGGGTGGCGTTGGCGGAAAAACTCTCCGTCTCCGGGCTGAGCGTGCGATAGCGGGTCAGGTCGCTGACGCTGGCGGCATTGGCGCCCGCGACGAAATCATTAAGCGTGGGCGGCGTGGCCGCGGCGCTGCCCGGCACGCTGGCTATCGTCACGGTCTGCCCCGCCAGCGCCGACAGCGCCGGGTCGATCTCGCCATCCGTGCCGGTGCCCACGATATTGCCCGCCAATGCATAGGGGCGGCGCGGCGCGGTGGCGGTGATTCCCCGCTCGCTTTCCAGCAACGCGGCGGCGCGGCTATATTGCAGGTTCAGGGTGAAGCGATTGTCGCCCTGGATGCGCAGCAGCCCGGCCTCCACCTTGCCATTTTCCCGCCCGCCCTGCGTCGTCGTGCCCGCGCGTCCTTCGGCCGTTTCGGCGCGGAAGCGCTGGCGCAGGACGATGTTCACCACCTTCTGCGTCGACGCATAGCCATAGGAGAGGGCGACCTGTTCGGGCAGGATGTCGACCCGCGCCACCGCTTCGGACGGGACGTCCTGGATCTCGGAAAAGCTGGAGATGCGCTTGCCATTGAGCAGGATGACCGGCGATCCGTTGGTCTGCGGCGACAATTCGCTGATCAGTTCGGAAATGGAGGTGACGCCCAGCGCGCGCACGTCGGCGGCGGACAATTGCTGTTCGGGCTGGACGTCGCCGATCACCGATCCGCGTTGCGGCTGGCCGGTGACGACGATTTCTTCGCCCTCGTCCATTTCGACGGGGGGTGCAGCCTTCTTCTCCTCCTGCGCCATCAGGGCGCCGGGCGCGACGCCGGCCATGAGCGCGACACAGACGATGGATGCAGAAAAACGCACGAAAAACCCCCACAGACAAACCCGAAGCTGATAACTGGCCTAGCAGCCGCTTGTCGCAAGATTCTGGCAACGACCAGCGATATTTGTCGCAAGATGTAATCGGGTCGGCTGAACGTGGGCTGAGGCCGGGGTCTTGACCCTGCAATGTCAGGCCGCGTCGTGGAAGATGATGCCCAGCGTATAGCGCACGCCCGACAGCAAGCGGCTGACGCCGTGCCGCATCTGCACCCGATGTACGCCGCGCGCGCCCGTCACCGGCCGGTCGCGCACCGGGAAAATCACCGCGTCGCCCTGGCGCAGCGGCACCACTTCGGGACGCGACTGCATCCGCGGCCGCTGCTCGGTCAGGACGAAGGCGCCGCCGGTAAAGTCGCGCTCCGGCTGCGACAGAAGGATCGCGACCTGCAATGGAAAGATATGCGGGCCATAGACATCCTGGTGCAGCGCATTCCAGTCGCCTGCCTCGTAGCGCAGCAGCAGCGGGGTCGGCTTGTCCTGCCCAGCCAGCGCACAGCGGGCCAGGAAATCGGCGTGGCGCGCCGGATAGATGTCGCCGGTGCCCAGCATCGCCGCCCAGCGATTGGCCTGCGCCGCCAGTACGGGATAGAGGCTGTCCCGCAGCGCCGCGACCGGATCGGGCAGCGGATAGGCGCAATAGCGATAGCGCCCGCTGCCATAGCCATGGCGCGCCATCACCACCTCCTTGCGAAAGGCGCGCGGATCGTCCCACAGGGCGACGATCGCGGCGCACTGGTCGGGGGACAGCAAAGCGGGCAGGCGCGCCGCGCCATGGCGGTCGAGATCGGTGACGTCCATGGGCGCCAGGGTGGACTTGTCGCGACGCTGCGTCATCCCACCGCTTGCGGTCAAATGCCTTTCCCGTTCGCCCCGGGCGCAGCGAGGTGCCTTCGCCTTATCCCGCCTTGCGAAAGCGGAACAGAAACCGGTCGGTCTTGCCGCGCACCGCCGGGTCGAACACCAGCTTGGCATGATCGTCCGCCGCGTTGGCGAGCAGTGGGCTGTCCGCCTCCAGCGTGAATCCGGCGGCGATGAAATCGGCCTTCACCACCGCCGGGTCGATCCGATGCACTTTGTCCACGATCGCCCGCGTGTCGCCCGCCGCGCCGACATGATCGACGATGCCCACGATCCCGCCCGGCTTCGTCGCGGCATAGAGCCTCTTCACAAAGGCGGCCGGATCGGTCCGCGGGATGCCATATTTCTCCGACTGCCAGTATAGATCGTGGTAGCTCAGGTTGATGATGGTGAAGTCGAAACTGTCCGCCGGCGCGCTGAACGCCTCGAACGGGTAGCGGACCCATTGCACATCCGGCCGCCGCGTGACCAGCGCCTGCCATTTTTTCTGTTCTTCGGGCTGGGTGTAGAACTGGTTCGGCTCGAACGCGGTGACCTTGCCGGTCGGACCGACCGCATCGGCCATGATCTCCGCCCAATAGCCCGATCCTGTCATGATGTCGGCCGCCTTCATGCCGCGCTTCAGCCCCAGGAAAGCGAGCGTTTCGGCGGGCTTGCGGCTCTCGTCCAGCGCTCTCGCCTCGGCCGGGCGTTTGGCGTCCGAGATTGCGGCGGCATAGTCGGGCGCGGGCGGGTTCGGCGTCCGGGCGGCGAGCGGCGCGGCGAGGCTGGCAAGGCAGAGGATTGCGGGGCAGAGGATGACGGGGCTGGCGCGCATGATGATTTTCCCTCCTGATGGCGCGCCATCATGCGCCGTGCTTGTCCGCCGCTCAACCCTGCGGCATGACGGCTGTCGATGCTGCACGTCGCTGGTCGAAACGGCGCGCAATCGCTGTCCTACAGAAGTTTCGGCTGCTATAAGCGGCTGTAAACAGGTAACTTTACATAGATTCCATAGTGCGCACATGTATGAAGTTCGGGAAAGGCAGGCAAAGCATGGCCGATCATGACTCCAGGGACGGCAATATCGCCCGGACCCTCTATCCGCCGATCGCCCCCTTCGCTTCCGGCCATCTCGATGTCGGCGACGGCCATCATATCTATTGGGAGCGGGCCGGCACGCCCGGCGCGAAGCCGGCCGTGTTCCTCCATGGCGGGCCGGGCGGCGGCATATCGCCCGATCATCGCCGCCTGTTCGACCCGGCGCGCTACGATGTGCTGCTGTTCGACCAGCGCGGCTGCGGCCGATCGACGCCCCATGCCGATCTGACCGCCAACACGACCTGGGATCTGGTTGCAGATATCGAGCGGCTGCGCGCGATGATGGGCGTGGAGCGATGGCTGGTGTTCGGCGGAAGCTGGGGATCGACGCTGGCGCTGGCCTATGCGCAGGCGCATGTGAATCGCGTCACCGAACTGGTGTTGCGCGGCATCTTCACGATCCGCAAATCCGAGATCGACTGGTATTATCAGGCGGGCGCAAGCCGCATCTATCCCGACAAGTGGGAACGGTTCGTTAGCCCGATCCCGCAGGCGGAGCGCGGCGATCTGGTGGCCGCCTATCGTCGCCGTCTGACCGGCGATGATCGCGCCGCCCAGATCGCGGCGGCGCGCGCCTGGAGCGTGTGGGAAGGCGAAACGATCCGCCTGCTGCCCGACCCGGCGCTGTCGGCGACCCACGACGCCGACGATTTCGCGCTCGCCTTCGCCCGCATCGAAAATCATTATTTTGTTCATGGCGGCTGGCTGGAGGACGGGCAGCTGATCCGCGACGCGGGCAAGCTGGCGGACATTCCCGGCGTCATCGTGCAGGGCCGCTACGACATGGCCTGCCCCGCGGAAACCGCCTGGGCGCTGCATCGCGCCTGGCCGCAGGCGCGCTTTGAAATGATCGAGGGGGCGGGGCACGCCTATAATGAACCGGGCATATTGGACGCGCTGATCCGCGCGACCGACGGCTTTGCGGATATAATAGAGGGATGAGGGGGCAGCCCATGAGCGGAACGGCCATTGTCGGCATCATCATACTGATCTTCGTGACCGGGTTCGGCCTGCTGGCCGGCTGCCCCGCTTATAATGTCTATAGTCAGGAACAGGCCGGGCGGGCGGCGCTCGCCGAAGCGCAATCGTCGCGCCAGATAGCGGTGCTGGAAGCGCGCGCCCGGCTGGAAAGCGCCAAGATGCTGGCAGATGCCGAGGTCGTGCGAGCGGAGGGGGCAGCGCGTGCCAACCGAATATTGCAGGACAGCCTGGGCGGACCCGACGGCTATCTACGCTATCTGCAAATTCAGGCGATCGACGCCAAGGATGCCAGTATTATCTACGTGCCAACCGAAGGCGGTCTGCCGCTGCTGGAAAGCAACCGTCTGGCGCCCCGGACCAGCCCGGCGCCATAAAGGCCTCAACGCGTGCCCGGCCCCAAGGCGGGATCGAGGTCGCGGGGGCGGGTGAAGCTGCTCAGCGTCGCGCTATTCTCGCCTGCTTGCCCCCAGCGGTCGATGGCGAGGTCGAGCACGGCGATGCTGGCGGTCGGGAACTTGACCTCCACATCCTCGCGCAGCGGATTGACGCCGTCGTCGGGGACGAGGTCGAGGATCAGCTCCTCCAGCCCCGGATTATGCCCGGCCAACAGCGCGCTGTCGGCGCTGTCGGGCAGGTCGCGCACGACGTCGAACAGGGTGGGCGCGGATGCCAGGTAGATGCGCCGGTCCCAGCGCGCATCGAGCGTCTGGCCATAGCCCGCGAAGAAGGTTTCCAGCGTCTGCATCACCCGCACCGCGGGGGAGGCGACCAGCAGGTCGAACTGCATCTTCCGCTGGGCGGCGAACTGGCCCATCAACATCGCGGCCTTTTCGCCGCGGCGATTCAAGGGCCGGTCGAAATCGCGCGCCACCGGATCGTCCCAGTCCGATTTGGCGTGGCGCAACAGGGTCAGGCGCTTCATTGTCTCTCCTGTTCGGGAGTCCCTGATCGGGGCAGGCCGGATTCGCCCCCCTGATGCCCGAGCAGGCCGGTTTCGCCAAGCGTTTCGCGATGCGACGCCCCGCTGACGGCGATGATCGCCTCGTCCAGCGTCAGGCGGCGGATCGGCGTTCCGGAGGGGAAGGCGCTCAGCAAGCGGCTGGGCATGGCGGCGGACAGGATGACGAAATGGCCCTTGTCCTCGGCCCGTCGGATCAGGCGGCCAAAGGCCTGCGCCAGCCGCGCGCGGATCAGCCGGTCGTCATAGGCGCTGCCGCCGCCCGCCAGTCTGCGCGCGGCGTGCAGCACGGTGGGCTTGGACCAGGGCACGCCCTCCATCACCACCAGCCGCAGCGAATGCCCCGGCACGTCAACGCCGTCCCGTAAAGCATCTGTGCCCAGCAGCGAGGCACGCGGATCGTCGCGGAAGATATCGACCAGCGTGCCGGTATCCATCGGGTCGACATGCTGGGCGTAGAGTGGCAGGCCGGTGCGCGCCAGCCGGTCTGCGATGCGGGCATGGACCGCGCGCAGCCGCCGGATCGCGGTGAACAGCCCCAGCGTCCCGCCGCCCGCCGCCTCGATCAGCCGGCCGTAAGCGCCGGACAGCGCCGCTATATCGCCGCGCTTGATGTCGGTGACGATCAGTACTTCGGCGCGGCCGGGATAGTCGAACGGGCTGGCCGCCTCGAACCGTTCCGCGCCATAGGGCAGATGCGTTGCGCCGCTGCGCGCCTCCGCATTGGACCAGTCACCGCCGCCCTTGAGCGTGGCGGAGGTCAACAGCACGCCCTGTGCGGGCTTCAGCACGGTTTCGGCGAGCGGGCGGGTGGGATCGAGCCAGTGGCGATGGATGCCGATATCGAACTCGCGCCCTTCGACCCGGTCTACCGTCATCCAGTCGACATAGTCGGGGTCGGCCGGTCCACCAATGCGCGCCAGCAGCGCCAGCCAGGCCGCGATCAGGTCGCGCCGCCAGCCGAGCGAGGCGATGGCGCCCTCGACCCGCGCCCGCGCCGCGCCGTCCAGCCAGTCGGGCGCATCCTCGATCACTGCCTCAAGCCGGCGGGACAGACGCACCAGCGGCTTGATCAGCGCGTCGAGCGCCAGTGCGGCCTCCTGCGCCGCATCGACCAGCGCGCCGTCGGGTTCCGCCAGTTCCGTCTCCAGCCCATAGCCGGCATCCGCCTCGCCCGCCGCTTCCGCGCGGGTATAGACGGTGCCGCGCACCGCGGCGAGCAGCGTTTCCAATGGTCCGAACGGCTCGGCCGCCACCACCCGCTTCAGCCAGTCGTCGGCGGGCAGCGCCTGCGCTGCGTCCACTGCTGCGCGGATCGCCTGTCCGCCTTCCTCGTCATAGCTGGCGAGGTCGGACAGGCGCGCCGCCAGCCCGCGCCGCCGTCCGCGCGATCCGCCCTCCGGTCCCATGATCCAGCGGCGCAGCTCTATGGCCTCCTGCCCCGACAGGGCGACGGAGAAGGTCGAATCGGCCGCATCGAACAGGTGATGCCCCTCGTCGAAGACGATGCGCTGCGGGCGTTGCCCGGTTTCGCGGCCCCGCGCGGCGTTGATCATCACCAGCGCATGATTGGCGATGACGATATCGGCGTCGGCCGAGGCGCGCGCCGACCGCTCGATGAAGCATTTGCGGTAGTGCGGGCAGCCGGCATAGATGCACTCGCCGCGCCGGTCGGTGAGGGCCGTGGAGCCGTTGCGCCGGAACAGGGTGGGCAGCCAGCCGGGCAGGTCGCCGCCGACCATGTCGCCATCCTTGCTGAAAGCGGCCCAGCGCGCGACCAACTGGGCGAGGATGGCGGCGCGACCGGCAAAGCCGCCCTGCAACGCATCTTCCAGATTGAGCAGGCAGAGATAATTTTCCCGCCCCTTGCGCACCACCACCCGCTTCGCCGCGACCGCGGGATCGGGAAAGAGACGGAGCGATTCGCGGTCGAGCTGGCGTTGCAGCGCCTTGGTATAGGTGGACACCCAGACCGTGCCCTGCGCTTGCATTGCCCAGAGGGAGGCGGGGGCGAGATAGCCCAATGTCTTGCCGATGCCGGTGCCAGCTTCGGCCAGCAGCATATTGGGCTGGTCGCGATGCTTGCGGGGCAAGAAAACGGTGCTGGCGGCGGCGGCATAGGCGCGCTGGCCGGGGCGCGGTTCCGCCCCCGCGCCGGTCAGCGCGTCCAGTCGCGCCAATATCTGCTCCTCGTTCAGGCTGACGGTGCGCGGGGCGGGGCGGGGTTGGGCCTCTTCCCATTCGGGCAGTTTGGAAAAGAGCCAGCGCTCCGCTTCCTTGGGCCGGGCGATGCGCGGCGCGACCAGCGGCGACCAGGGCCAGCGCAATCGATGCAGCGCCTGCGCCGCCGTCCAGCCGCCCTCCCGCTCGGTCCAGTCGGCTGCCTCCAGTCGGCCCAGCAGCAACGCCGCCCCCTGCTGCAACAGTGCCGGGATGTCCGACTCGCTGGCCGGCGCGGGCAAGCCGAGCGCCGCGGCCAGCCCCTTGGGCGTGGGCACGAGGAAGCGCGCGGGATGGAGAAAGGCCCAGAGTTCGAGCAGGTCGAGCCCATTGAGTTCGGGATAGCCGAGCCGCTGGCCGGTGAGGGGCGCGTTCAGCAGCAGTACCGGGGTTTCGGCGGTGCGCGCGATCGCCTGTCCTTTGGCCAGCGCCTGGGTGCGGTCGCCCTCGCGCAACCAGATGCCGCCATGGCTGGCGTGAAGCGCGGGCAGGGTGGCGGGATCGATCACCTGTCCGGGCTTAGGCGAACAGGAACAAAAGGAAAACCTGAAAAGTGGCGCGTGTCAGCCCGTGCGCCGTCCGAAACCACCGCCGCCGATGCTGGCGCCGCCGAAGCCGGCCGGGATGCGCGGCTGAAAGGCGGCCGGCGCGCGTTTGGCGGCGCGGGCCATTTCAAGCTGCTCGTAAAGCGGGCCGTCGCTCAACTCATAGGGGAAGCGGATGCCCATCCGGTCCTCTTCGGACCAGCGGACCGTGCCGAAGACGATATAGCCGTCCAGATCGATCTGGCATTGCGACCGTGCAGGCAGGGTGCAGCCCACCACTTGGGCGCCGCCTTCGCTCAGGTCGACGATCACGCCGTCCAGGCTGTCCAGCACCGTCGTAACGACGATGGGGATCTCCACGGCTATGCGCTCGCGGCTGCGCTGAATCTGCATATGGCCTCCTGTGGCGCCATTATCGAGGTCCAGGGTTAATGAAATCTAAATATGAGAACGATTCTTAACGTGGATTTGCCGCCAATACCCGTTTTCTTTCGCCCTTTCCGGGTTTAGGGGGCGTTCCATGACCATGTCCGACATCATCCGCACCGCCGCGACCGCCTCCAAGGCCTGGCCCTATGAAGAAGCCCGCAAGCTTCTGAAGCGCTATGCCAGCGGCGCGCCGGACAAGGGACATGTCCTGTTCGAGACCGGCTATGGTCCGTCGGGCCTGCCGCATATCGGCACCTTCAACGAAGTGTTGCGCACGACGATGGTGCGCAACGCCTTCCACGCGCTGTCGGACATTCCCACCCGGCTGGTGGCGTTCAGCGACGATCTGGACGGGTTCCGCAAGGTGCCCGACAATGTGCCGAACCAGGCGATGCTGAGCGAATATCTGGGCAAGCCGCTGACGCAGGTGCCCGATCCGTTCGAAAAGTTCGAAAGCTTCGCGCATCATAATAATGCGATGCTGCGCGACTTTCTCGACAGTTTCGGCTTCGACTATGAATTCGTCTCTGCGACAGAGCAATATCAGGCTGGCGCTTTCGACGAAGCGCTGCGCCAGGTGCTGCGCCGTTATCAGGCGATCATGGACATCATGCTGCCGACCCTGCGCAAGGAACGGCAGGCGACCTATTCGCCGGTCCTGCCGATAAGCCCGAAGAGCGGCATCGTGCTACAGGTGCCGGTCGAGGTGATCGACGCCGAAGCCGGCATCGTCCGCTTCGTCGATGACGGCGAGACGATCGAACAATCGATCCTGGGCGGCGCGGCCAAGCTGCAATGGAAGGTCGACTGGGCGATGCGCTGGTATGCACTGGGCGTCGATTATGAAATGGCGGGCAAGGATCTGATCGATTCGGTTACCCAGTCGTCCAAGATTTGCCGCGCGCTCGGCGGCCGCCCGCCTGAAGGCTTCAACTACGAGATGTTCCTTGACGAGAAGGGCGAGAAAATCTCCAAGTCCAAGGGCAATGGCCTCAGCCTCGAACAATGGCTGACCTACGGCCCGCAGGAAAGTCTGGCCTTCTACGCCTATCGCGAGCCGAAGAAGGCGAAGCAGCTCCACATGGGCGTCATCCCGCGCGCAGTGGACGAATATTGGCAGTTCCGCGGCAATTATTCCAAGCAGGCGATCGAGCAGCAACTCGGCAATCCGGTCCATCACATCCATGACGGCAAGCTGCCGCAAGGTGAGTTGCCGGTGACCTTCGGCCTGCTGCTGAACCTCGTCGGCGTGATGGGCGACGCCAGCCGGGAGCAGGTCTGGTCCTATCTGCAAAATTACGTTCCGGGGGCGAGCGCGCAAACCTATCCGGAACTGGACGCGCTGATCGGCCATGCGCTGGCCTATCATCGCGATTTCGTCGCGCCGACGCTCAAGCGCCGTGCGCCCGACGCCAATGAGGCGGCTGCGCTGCGCCGGTTGGATGCCGAACTGGCTGCGCTGCCGGAAGGCGCATCGGCCGAGGATATCCAGAATATCGTCTATGCCATCGGCAAGGACGAGGCGTTCGGCTTCGCCGAGCTGCGCGACTGGTTCAAGGCGCTCTACCAGACGCTGCTGGGCGCCGATCAGGGGCCGCGCATGGGCAGCTTCATCGCGCTGTACGGTATCGAGAACAGCCGGACGCTGATTGCGCAGGCGCTCGCCGCCTGACGCGCGCCGGCGCGGAACATTCCGCGATGGTCGGGCGTTCTGCGCATCGGTCCACCCCCCTTTCGGACTGGTGATGCGCCTTGCGTGCGTCATCGGCCGCGTGCGCCCGGAAACGGGCGGCGCGGCCAAGCGGGGGGTACAAAGAAAAGCGGCCCCGGACGATCCGTCCGAGGCCGCTTTTCTGTGATGGTATTTACCAGAAGAAGGCGCGATGGGCCGTAATCACCCGGCCGGTGCGAACATTGACCAGCAGCACGTCGTTATAATGCCGCACCCAGCGCTGGTTCACGCCCGGGCGGGGCAGGCGATAGCGGTTGATGTCGGTGATGTAATAGCGCGAGCTATAATAGGCAGGACGAAGTTGCGCCCCGGCATTCCACTGGCTGTAACGGAACGGCGCACGCCAGTTGCCGCCGCGATAGACATCGCGATGGGTGCGACGATAATCGCGCCAGTCTTCGCGCGCTTCCTGACGGGCGTCACGAACGTCCCGGCGCGCTTCACGCACGTCGCGGCGGTCGCCATAGCGCTGCGCCTGGCGCAGGTCGCGCTTCTCCTCACGCAGATTGCGTTCGCTGCGGCGCACCTCGCCGTAGGATTGGGCCGACGCGACGCTCGGTGCGACGGTGGCGGCAAGCAGACCCAGGATGATGAGTTTACGCATAGAAATTCTCCCATATTCCGTGGCGGTTGAACCTGTCCGGCAGGATCGGGTTCCGTCGCCTACACAAGGGTTATGGGATTTGGCGGCTGAACGGTGCGAGAATGAAGCTGTCAGATTCCAGTCATTTATGTCGCAAAGTGTAACCGGCGGACGACAGGGGTCAGCCCCAGGGGCGTTCGCGAAACCATTTGGTGACGACATATTTGGTGCCCCGTTCGACGGGCCGCGCCGCATGGAGGCTGAAGCGGTTGGGCGCGCCGTCGCGGTCCATATTATTCCAGATCAGGATCATGCCCTCGACCGGCGGCACCATGAATTCGCATTGCGGGAAATGGGTTTCGCCGCCAGCCTCGACCGGCGACAGATAGATCATGGCGGTCCATGTCCGCTGCCCGCCGCTGGTGCGCATTTGCGGCCAGTAGCTGGCGGTGACCGGGAAATAGTCGCAATGGACCTTATATTCCTGGCCCGGGGCGTAGCGTTGTCCCTGCAGCGTTTCGCCATGGCGGGCGGGCAGGCCGGTCAGTGCGCAGATGCGGTCGCTCACCGCCAGCACGAGCTTGTCCCAGGGATTGAGGTTGCAGCTATGACTGGTGCGATAATCGGCGTTGGCGCTGCCCGAAAACAGGGTGGACGGTTTGGCGTCGGCGTCGATCATCGCGCGCAGGCCCGCCGTTTCTTCCGCGCTCAGAAAATCCTGGCGTCCGTAGATTTCGAGTTGCGGAGCGTCGATGCGATGCACCATCGGATTGCGGTCCAGCCGTTTGCGCACATCCTCGCCGATACCGGCGCGCAGCGGCGACGCGGTGCCGCCATCATCCCTGTCTTCGCTCATATTTTGGCTCATGGCTGCGTCCTGCCACAGAGGCGACCATCCTGAAAAGACCCCGGCGCGTTTCCGCTCCGGGGTCAGGGGTTCCTGAAGGCCAGTCCAGGAAGGGGCACTCGTCTGGCATAGGCGCGGCTGCCGCCGCGGCATCACCAGAAGAAATTGTTGATCACGTCAACCACATAGCCGTCGCGAATATCGACCAGCAGGGCATCGTCATAGTAACGGATCCAGCGCAGCGTGCCATAGGCTGGCGGCAAGCGGTAGCTGTAGGGATCGTCCAGCCAGTAGTTGTTGGAATAGAGCAGGCTGTTCAGCACGATACCCACCGAAAAGCGGCGATATCCATAGTCCCAGCCGCGCGGGGCATAATAGCGGCCCATGCGATAACGGTCGCCATAGCGGTTGCGATAGCTGTTCCAGTCGTAACGCCGATCCTGACGCCAGCCATTGTCCCAGCGTCGCTGATTGCTCCAGCGCGTGCGATCGTCATAGCGGCGACCATTATTCCAGTTGGCGCCGGCCTGACCGCGATTCTCGGTCCAGCGGCGATCGTCCCTGCGGTCATTGCGCCAGTCCTGACGGTCCTCCCGCCGATCGTTGCGCCAGTCCTGGCGATCCTCCCGCCGAGCGTTCCGCAAATCCTGCGTGATGTCGCGACGGCCATTGCGCCAGACGGGCGGGCTTTCGCGTTGGTCATTGCGACGGTCCTGCCAATTTTGCTGGCGATCGTCGCGCCGGTCCTGGCGCGCTTCGCGCTGCGCCGGCGTGCCGGGGCGGTTCTGATCGCCCCGCCATTGCGGATTGGCGCGCTGTTCAGGGCGTTGCTCGAGGCGGCGCTCGGGGCGCACTTCCGGTCGCGGCGGCGCCATCTGCGGCGCGGGCCGTTCGGCCATGCGCTGCTGCCAGCGTTGCGCCTGCGCTTCGCCGCGCGGCTGGTCCATGCGGTTGCCGCGGGATATGGCGACGCCGCCTTCGGCGCGGCCAGCCCGCTCGCCACCGCGATTGCCGCGCTGCTCCGGGTTGTTCTGGGCATAGGCCGGTGCGACGCCGCTCAGCAGCGTTGCGGTCATCAGACCTGCCAGCATCATCTTCCTCAACATCGTCGTGACTTTCGTTGGCCGGGGACACTACGCCCCCTCATGATCCCTCTCTACGCAAGGCGCGATGTCGAGATGCTGAACCCGTCCGACAGCTATTTGAAAGAATCGGGGAAAGACGATAGACAGGCGATATTCAGACGACGAGTGTCCGTTGGTACGTGTCGCATTGGCGACGAAACCCCGGAGTGCGCCCAGAAGCTGATCCAGATCAGTGCGCCGCCGTGTAACTGCCTATAGGACTGACGAGTGACGATATCTCCCGATGCTGGCCAGACCCGCCAGGCCTTGCGCGAAGCGACGATGGAAAGCCATCGGCGGGTCGATTCCATCTATGCCGGTTTTGCGCTCGATTCGGTGATCGATTATCGCGCCTTTCTGACGGCCCATGCCAAGGCTCTGGGCGGTCTCGAAGCCGCGGCCCGGCCCGATGCGCCGCGGCTGCCGCTGCTGGCGCAGGATCTGTCGGCGCTCGACCTCCCTTTGCCCGATCCGCTGCCATTGGAGGCGCGTCCGGGCGACGGCTTCCATTGGGGGCTGCGTTATGCGCTCGAAGGATCGCGGCTGGGCGGCGCGATGCTGTCGCGCCAGGTCGCGCCGGGCCTGCCCAGGGCTTATCTGTCGGCCGCGCATGGCAAGGGCGAATGGATAGCCTTCCAGCAGGCGCTCGACAGCGCCGCGCGCGAAGGCGGCGAAGGCTGGCTGGACGACGCCGTGCAGGGCGCGCAGGCGGCCTTCGCCCTGTTCGCGCAGGCCGGCCAGGCGGCCGATCAGGCGGTCGGCCATGGCTGACCGGGAAGTCCCCGACACGATCTTTACGGTCGACCTCGACAATTGCGATCGGGAGCCGATCCATGTGCTGGGGACGGTTCAGCCCTTCGGCTTCCTGATCGCGCTGACCGCCGACTGGCTGGTGTCGCGCGTATCGGCCAATAGCGCGCAGTTCATCGGCCTCTCGCCCGACGACATGCTGGGCAAGCCGGTCCATACCCTGCTGGATGGGGAAGCGATTCACGCGCTGCGCAATCGCATCACCCTGTTGCGCGGTCCCGACTCGGTCGAGCGGCTCTTTTCGATCCCGCTGATGACGGGCGGCCCGGCGTTCGACGTGGCGGTCCATTTCTCCGGCCCGCTGGTGGTGGTCGAGGCGGAGCCGGCGGCGCATGACGAGATGGAGGCGAGCAGCACCGTCCGTTCCATGGTCGCCAGGCTCGCCCAGGCCGATAGCATGACCGCCTTCCTGCGTGACGGCGCGCGCCAGGTGCGGGCGCTGACCGGGTTCGACCGGGTGATGGTCTATCGCTTCGCCGATGGCGGGGACGGCGAAGTGGTCGCCGAAGCCTTGAAGCCGGGCATCGAGAGCTTCTTCGGTCTCCATTATCCCGCATCCGACATTCCTGCACAGGCGCGGGCGCTTTACCTGCGCAATATCTTCCGCGTGATCGCCGATGTGAAGGCGCAGCCGGTGCCCATCGTGCCGCAGCTCGACCCGACCGGCGCGGCGCTCGACATGTCGCTCTGCCTGACCCGTGCCGTGTCGCCAATCCATATCGAATATCTCGGCAATATGGGGGTGGGCGCCTCGCTCTCCATCTCCATCATCGTGGAGGGCAAGTTGTGGGGGCTGTTCGCCTGCCACCATTATGCTCCGCGCCTGCCGACCTTTGCGCAGCGCAGCGCCGCCGAACTGTTCGGCCAGATTTTCTCGATGATGCTGGAAAGCCGCGAGCGCGGCGACACCGCCACCTATGAAGGCAAGGCGCGGCAGGTGGCCGACCGGCTGATGTCGGCCGTGGCGCAGGATCATGATCTGCTGACCAACGCCCGCTGGCTGGGTGATATCATCTTCGACACCATCCCCGCCGATGGGGTGGGCGTTTATATCGACGGGCAGATGACCTTTTCGGGCCTTGCTCCCGACGAACCCGCCTTTGTCGCGATCGTGTCGATGATGAACCGTGTCGCCGCCAGTCAGGTCTATACCACCGACAATCTGTCGTCGGTCTTGCCGGAGGCCGCCGCCTATGCCGATCGCGTGTCTGGCCTGCTGGCGATCCCGCTGTCGCGCCGTCCGCGCGACTATGTCGTGCTGTTTCGCGCCGAACAATTGCGGTCGGTGCGTTGGGCGGGCAAGCCGGAAAAGGACATCGAATATGGCCCCAACGGGCCGCGCCTGACCCCGCGCAAAAGTTTCGAATCCTGGTCGGAACTGGTGAAGGGCGTGGCGCTGCCGTTCCTGCCCGCCGAGCTGCGCGTGGCCGAAGCGCTGCGTACCGCCCTGCTGGAAGTGATTCTGCGCCTGTCCGATTCCGCCGATGCCGAACGGCAGCGGGCGCATGAGAAGCAGGAATTGCTGATCGCCGAACTCAACCATCGGGTGCGCAACATCCTGTCGCTGATCCGCGGGCTGTTGTCGCAGACGCGGGATAGCGCGCGATCGGTCGACGAATTTATCGGCACGCTGGAAAGCCGCGTGCATGCGCTGGCCCGCGCCCATGACCAGATCACGGCCGATCGCTGGAGCCCGGCGCGCCTCTACGATCTGATCGAGGTCGAATCGGGCGCCTATCTGGGCGAACGCAGCGACCGGGTCCGGCTGTCCGGGCCGAATGTGCTGCTGACGCCGGGCTGCTTCACCGTGCTGGCGCTGGTGATCCACGAAATGCTGACCAATGCCGCCAAATATGGCGCGCTGTCGGACAGCGGCGTGGTCGCGATCGACTGGCGGGTGGACGAGGATGGCAGCCTGCTGATCGACTGGACCGAAAGCGGCGGCCCGGCGGTGATCGCGCCGACGCGGCGCGGCTTCGGATCGACCGTGATCGAGCGATCCATTCCCTATGATCTGGGCGGCCATGCTGAAATCAACTATCGGCTGGCGGGCATCGAGGCGCATTTCTGCATTCCGTCGGCCCATGTCGTGTCCGTGCTGCCCGATGTGACGGGTACCGATCGCGCGAAACCGGTGGCGGTGGTCGAACCCGGCCTGCTGAAGGGGCGCACCGTCCTGCTGGTCGAGGATAATATGATCATCGCCATGGATGGCGAGGATGCGTTGCGCGACCTGGGTGCGGAGGTGATGACCGCGGCCAGCATCGGCCGCGCGCGGGAGGCGATCGCGATCCAGCCGGTCGACCTGGCGGTGCTGGACTTCAACCTGGGGCATGAAACCAGCCTGCCGATCGCGGACCTGCTGGCGGCGCGCGGCATTCCCTTCATCTTTGCCACCGGCTATGGCGATGGGCTGGAATTGCCGGCGCAGTTTGCAGATGTGACCCTGCTCAAAAAGCCCTATTCCAGCGTGACGCTGGCGCAGGCGCTGACGCCGGTGATCGACGCGGCGCCCTGAACCGCGACAGCGAAACGGACAGTTTCCGCATCGTCGATTGCAGGCCGGCCGGCAGGTGGCGATCTATGCGCCATGTCTACCCAGCCAACCCTTTTCATCCCCCATGGCGGCGGTCCCTGCTTCTTCATGGACCCGACCGATCCGGACCATCCGCACAGCGACCCGATGTGGCGGCCGATGCAGGCCTATCTCGCCGGTCTGATCGCGACCCTGCCCGAACGGCCGCGCGCGATCCTGCTGGTGTCGGGCCATTGGGAGGAGGAATCCTTCACTGTCCATGTCGGCGAACGGCCGCCTTTGCTGTTCGACTATTATGGCTTTCCGCCGCACACCTATACGCTGCGCTGGGACGCGCCGGGTGCGCCCGAACTGGCGCGCCGCGCCACCGCGCTGCTGCAGTCGAGCGGCTTCGCCACGGCGGAGGAAGCTACGCGGGGCTGGGACCATGGCGTCTTCGTGCCGCTGAAGGTCGCATTGCCCGATGCGGACATTCCCGTCGCCCAACTGTCGCTGCACCATGACCTCGATCCGGCCGCCCATATCGCGGCCGGGCGTGCGCTGGCTCCGCTGCGCGACGAAGGCGTGCTGATCGTCGGGTCGGGCATGAGTTTCCACAATCTGCGGGTGCGCGGGCCGCAGGCGATCGCACCGTCGACCGCCTGGGACTATGCGCTGACCGCCGCCGTGACCGATCCCGATCCGCAGAGCCGGGCGGCGCGTGTCGCTGCCTGGGACCATCTGCCGCAGGCCCGCTTCGCCCATCCGCGCGAGGAGCATCTGTTGCCGCTGATGGTGGCGCTGGGCGCGGGCGGCGACGATGCCGCCACCTGCGACCATCGCAGCTCGGTCATGGGCTGGTCGGTGTCGGGTTACCGCTTCGGCTGAGCAGCCGGCCGGCCCAGCGCCGGCACGGTCCGCGCGGCATCTTCCGGGGTGATGCCCGGCGGTGGCGCGGCGGCGCCCTGATCCCCGCTGCCCTGATCTTCCCCGCGCATGATCCGGCCGGCCCGCTTGATCGCGCCGCGCAGGCGCGGGTAGATGCCACAACGGCAGATATTGGTGATCGCGCCGTCGATCTCTTCGTCGGAGGGATCGTTGGTCCGTCGCAGCAGCACCGACGCGGCCATGATCATGCCGGGGATGCAATAGCCGCATTGCGACACATTATCGGCGGCGAACGCCTGTTGCAGCGGATGGCCACGATCGGGCGACAGCGCCTCGATCGTGGTGACGAAGCGGCCTTCGGTCTTGCCGATCGTCACCTGGCAGGATCGCACCGCCTCCCCATCGATATCCACGGTGCAGGCGCCGCAGTCGCCGGTGCCGCAGCCATATTTGGTGCCGGTCAGGTTCGACGCATCGCGCAGCGCCCAGAGCAGGGGCGTGTCCGGGTCCATGCGATATTGCACCGGCCGGTCGTTGACGGTGAAGCGGGTCACGCCACCCCCTTTTCGGCGGCATCGATCTCTTCCGCTTCCGCCTTGTGGTAAAGCACTTCGTTGCGGATATGGATGGTCCGCGACGCCAGCCGGATTTCCTGGATGAAGGTGGCGAAAGCCCCCGCCTGCAGCAGCATCGCCAGGCTGAACAGGACGGCGATGGGTGTGCCGAGATGGGCGTCGAACAGATTGCCCGCGAACAGCAGGATGACGACCAGGCAGACGGCGCAGGCCGACGCGACCGACAGAAAGATCGCCGCATTGACCACGCTCATGCGCCGGTCCAGCACGCGGATTTCCGCGACCATACGATCATGTTCCTTGCCGCGCGTCGTGAGCACCAGCTTTTCCACGTCGCGCGCCCGGTCGATGATGCGCGCAAGGCGGCTGACGCAGACGTTGAGGAAGGCGCCGATGCCCGCCAGCAGGAACACCGGTGCAAGCGCCAGCTGGATGGTCTGGGCGACCTGGCTGACCTGGGGCAGGGGGATCATCAAGCGGCACCTCTCATCCCGTGAAGCTATCCGCCATTGGGGGACAAGGAGCAAGGGACGGTGTCAGGGATAAATGCGTCGCTAAATGCGACTGTGTTCGGGCGTGATGGCGCCCCCGCAACGGCAGGAGCGCCATAGGGGATCAGGCGACGCCCTTGGACGAAGGCGCATTGACGCCCATGGACTTGAGATACTGTTTGATGTTGCGCGCCGCCTGCCGCAGGCGCTGCTCATTTTCGACCATGGCGATACGGACGAAGCCCTCGCCATCCTCGCCATAGCCCACGCCCGGCGCGACCGCGACCTTGGCATGGGTGAGGAGCTGCTTGGAAAATTCCAGGCTGCCCATCTCCTTGAGCGCAGGCGGCAGCGGCGCCCAGCAGAACATCGATGCGCGCGCCGGCGGAATGTCCCAGCCGGCGCGGCCGAAGCTTTCGACCAGCACGTCGCGGCGCTTGTGATAGAGAAGGCGGTTCTTCTCGACGATGTCCTGCGGCCCATTGAGCGCGGCGCAGGCCGCCGCCTGGATCGGCGTGAAGGCGCCATAGTCGAGATAGGATTTCACCCGCGTCATCGCCGCGATCAGCTTGCGGTTGCCAACGGCGAAACCCATGCGCCAGCCGGCCATGGAATAGGTCTTGGACAGCGAGGTGAATTCGATTGCGACATCCTTGGCGCCCGGCACCTGGAGGATGGAGGGCGTCGGATTGCCGTCATAATAGAGTTCGGAATAAGCGAGGTCGCTCAGCACCCAGACCTTGTTCTCCTTCGCCCAGGCGACCAGCCGCTCGTAGAAGGCGAGGTCGACCGTCTCTGCCGTCGGGTTGGACGGATAGTTCACCACCAGGATCGACGGGCGCGGCACGGTGAAGGCCATGGCGCGGTCGAGCGAGCGGAAATAATTCTCGTCCGGGGTGGTCGGCACCGACCGGATCGTCGCGCCGGCGATGATGAAGCCGAACGTATGGATCGGATAGCTGGGATTGGGCGCCAGCACTACGTCGCCCGGCTCGGTGATCGCGGTGGCGAGGCTGGCCAGCCCCTCCTTCGATCCCATGGTCACGACGACCTCGGTTTCCGGGTCCACCTCCACGCCGAAGCGGCGGGCATAATAATTGGCCTGCGCCTTGCGCAGACCGGGGATGCCGCGCGACTGGCTATAGCCGTGGGCGCTCGGCTTCTGCGCCACCTCGATCAGTTTGGCGATGACATGGTCGGGCGGCGGCAGGTCGGGATTGCCCATCCCCAGGTCGATAATATCCTCTCCCGCGGCGCGCGCGGCGGCCCGCATGCCGTTCACTTCGGCGATGACATAGGGCGGCAGGCGCTTCATGCGGTAAAATTCTTCGGACATTATAGGGGCTTTCCTGAAAGCTCTCTGTAAGGAATAGTGGGTGACGCGCCGTTGGCATGTCACAATCTGGCTATAACCCGCCCGATTGCGACGCGCCAGCGAAAGCCGCGCGAAGCGACGATGCCAGGAGGAGCAAGGTGGCCATGGAAAAAGCCGATGTCATGGAACCCCACCTGCCCACATTGCAGCAGATGCAGCAATGGACCGAGGTGATCGGCCGCGCCCAGCAATTGATGCTGGAACAGGCCGCCGGCGCGACCGGCCGGGCGTTGCCGTTCGACCCGGAAACGGTGGCGCGCATCCAGACCAGCTTCGCCGACGAAGGGCTGGCGCTGTGGCAGCGTTTCCTCGATTCGGGCGGATTGCTGCGAGACCAGCCGGACCCGGCCCCCGCTGACAGTCCGGCGGCGGCGAAGGACCGCCGCTTTGCCGACCCGGCCTGGACGCAGCATCCCTTTTACGACCTGATCCGGCAAAGCTATCTGCTGGTGTCGGACTATATGACCCGGCTGGCGGACGCGGTCGATGGGGTCGATCCCAAGGCCAAGGCCAAGCTGCGTTTCGCCACCAGCGGGATGCTGGACGCACTGTCGCCCGCCAATTTCCCGCTTACCAACCCCATCGTCGTGCAGAAGACGATCGAGAGCGGCGGCGAGAATCTGGTCAAGGGCCTCAAGCATATGCTGGCCGACATGGAAAAGGGGCAGTTGAGCCACACCGACGGCACCCAGTTCGAACTGGGGCGCAACATCGCTGCGACGCCCGGGAAGGTCATCCATGAAACCCCGCTCTACCAGTTGATCCATTATGCGCCCTCGACGGCGGAAGTGCTGGAAACCCCGCTCATCATCTTCCCGCCCTGGATCAACCGATTCTATATTCTCGACCTGTCGCCGGAAAAGAGCTTCGTCAAATGGGCGGTGGACCAGGGGATCAGCGTGTTCCTGGTGTCGTGGAAATCGGCCGACGCGTCGATGAAGGATCTGGTCTGGGATGATTATATCCTGAAAGGCCAGATCGATGCCATCGACACGGTACGCGATCTGCTGAAGGTCGAGAGCGTCCACACCATCGGCTATTGCGTGGCCGGCACGACGCTCGCCGCGACGCTGGCGCTGCTCGCGGCGCGGGGACAGGCGGACAAGGTGGCGAGCGCGACCTTCTTCACCGCGCAGGTGGATTTCGCCCAGGCGGGCGACCTGACCCTGTTCGTCGATGACGAGCAGATGAAGCTGGTGGACCAGCTTTCGGCCGGCGGTTTCATGGACGGGCGCTATATGGCCGCGACCTTCAACCTGTTGCGCGGGCGCGACCTGATCTGGAACTATGTCGTCAACAACTATCTGCTGGGGCAGGATTATCCGCCCTTCGACCTGCTCTACTGGAACGGCGACACCACCAACCTGCCGGCGCGATGGCACAAGGATTATCTGACCCGGCTGTACCGCGACAATCTGCTGGTCGTGCCCGGCGCGATCAGCGTGGACGGGACGCCGATCGACCTGACGCAGATCCGGACCCCCGCCTATGTGCAGGCCGGGCGGGAGGACCATATCGCCCCGCTGGAAAGCGTCTGGAAACTGACGGACAATCTGTCCGGGCCGGTGCGGTTCCTGCTGGCGGGGTCGGGCCATATCGCCGGGGTCATCAATCCGCCCGCAGCGAACAAATATCAATATTGGGTTGCTGAAGAGCCGCAGTCGACGCTGGAGGATTTCCTCGCGGTGGCGAGGGAGACCAAAGGCAGTTGGTGGCCCGACTGGCGCGCCTGGATCGAGCAGGGTGATTCGCGCCGGGTGCCGGCAAAGAGCGCGCGCCAGCCGGGGAAAGGTCGTCTCAAGGCTCTCGAGGATGCGCCCGGACGCTACGTAAAGGCGCGCTAAAGCCCGGTGATATGGGCTTTTCGGCCAATCGTGCCGGCAAGTGGTCGAACCGTCCGTTTCAATTTTGTTGCACTGCACAATAACTCTTGCAAGACTCCCGCAAAGCCCTTATTGTGCAGTGCAACAAACGGAGGATGGTCATGGCTGTTACACCAAAGACCCCGAAGAGCAGCCCGCGCGCCAAGCCCGGCTCGACGACCTTGTCGGCGAGCGAGGCATTGAAGGCGGCGGAAGCGGCGATCGGTGGCCCGGCTGAAAAAAAGCCCACGCCCAGGAAGGCGGTTTCGGCGGCGGTAAAGCCGATCGATACCAATCCGCAGAAGGAGCCAGCGCCGACTCCTGCCCCGACGCCCACGCCGACCCCGACGCCCACGCCCGCTCCGACGCCTTCGTCGAAGGCCGAGCCTGTCGAGATCCCGACCGAAAAGGCCGACCCGGTCGCGGTCGCCGCCGCCACGACTGCGGTGGACGCCGCGCCCGAACCCGAAATTACAGAGAGCCTGGCCAAGGCCGAAACCATCGCGACCCAGCCGCTGCCCGCAGAAGGAACCAAGATCATGAACGACGTCATCGAAACCGGTAAGAAGTTCGCCGAAGACACCAAGGCCAAGTTCGAAACGGCCTATGCCGACCTGAACGAGAAGGCCAAGGCCAGCGTCGAGAAGTCGACCAAGGCGATCGAAGAATTCAGCGACATCGCCAAGGGCAATGTCGAAGCGCTGGTCGAATCCGGCAAGATCGCCGCCAAGGGCATGGAAACGCTCGGCCAGGAAGCCGTCGATTACAGCCGCAAGAATTTCGAAAAGGCGACCGCGTCGTTCAAGACCTTCTCGACCGTCAAGACGCCGACCGAATTCTTCCAGCTGCAGAGCCAGCTCTTTTCGAGCAGCTTCGACGAGTTCGCCAAGGAAGCCGCCAAGAGCAGCGAAGCGTTCATGAAGCTGGCCGGCGACGTCGCTCAGCCGCTGACCGCCCGCGTGAATCTGGTGACCGACAAGGTGAAGTCGCTGGCCGCCTGATCGGTCGCACTTTTATCGTCATAGCGCAGGGGCGTCGCTTCCTTCGGGGAAGCGGCGCCCCTTTGCATTGAAGCTGAAATATCGTCCCACCCACCCGGATCGATTGTCCGGCCCCTTGCCATGGGCCGGCAAATCGCCATATCCTCGGGCATCATGAACAGCCTTACCACATCCCATGCAGGCCCCGTTGCGATGGCCGGCCAGCATCCGGACGATCAGGGCGAGGGACCGGGCGGTCCCAGCGTCGGCATCGCCACCCGGACGCGCACCCGCACCAAGAAGCCCTCGCTCTACAAGGTGCTGATGCTCAACGACGACTATACGCCGATGGAGTTCGTCGTGCATGTGCTGCAGAGCTTCTTCCGCATGGATATGGAGGAAGCGACGCGGGTGATGCTGCATGTCCACCAGCGCGGCGTCGGCGTGTGCGGCATCTTCAGCTATGAGGTCGCCGAGACCAAGGTCAACCAGGTGATGGATTTCGCCCGGCAGAACCAGCATCCGCTCCAATGCACGCTGGAAAAGGCCTGACCGGGGCCGGGCGTTAACCGATCCTTGATCCGTGTAGCGCTTATATTTCAATAAATTACTACATTGAAATACAAGGTTTTTTTAGACCTTGTCGGCATCATGGCCCTGCTGAAACGAAGTGGGGACTTCCATCATGACCAGTATCAACAGCTACACTATGAACATGCCGCCATCGCCCCGCGCGATGATGGACCGCAAGATCGGCGCCGCCGTCGAGACGGGATCATTGTCGTCGGTCGATGGCGATGCGCTGGAAACGGCGCTCGATTCGATCGACACTGCACTGTCCACCTCGGCGAGCGAAGGCAGTGCGCGGCTCGATCCGTCGGCGATGAAGGATCGGATCGATTCGCTGATCGACGATCAGCTATCGGCCGGGACGCTGACCGAGGACCAGGCCACGGCGCTGCAAAGCTTCTTCGCGCAGGGACCGGGTGGCGCGACGGAAACCGCGGATGCCAGTGGCGAGGAAGGCTTCGGCATAGAGGGGATGGGCGGCGTCGGCGGCCCCGGCCCGATGCGCGGCCCGCCACCCGGCCCGCCGCCGTCGGAATCGACAGACGACAGCAGCACGACCAGCACCGATGCGACCAGCGCGACCGAGCAGTTGGATTCGATCATCGCCTTCCTTGAAAATTTGCGCAGCAGCCTGTCGCAGTCGCTGTACGGCAACGCGGCGAGCAGCACCGACAGCAGCAACAGCGGGCTGGTGATCGACAGTCTGGCCTGACCCGTCTTTCGCCTGGGGACTGGCGAAAGCCCGGCGGCGGCGCGGCATCGCCTGCCGTCGCCGGCCATGGTTTTCGCGGTTCCCTCGCGCGCCTGCCCATCCTACACCGGCAGGCGTGAACGAGACGCCAAGAGCCGACATCTACGACCTGGCCGTCATTGGCGGCGGGGTGAATGGCTGCGGCATCGCCCGCGACGCGGCCGGGCGCGGCGCGCGCGTGCTGTTGCTGGAGCAAGGCGACCTCGCCAGCGGCACATCGTCGGCGTCCACCAAGCTGATCCACGGCGGCCTGCGCTATCTGGAGCATTATGAATTCGCTCTGGTGCGCGAATCGCTGGCCGAGCGCGAACGGCTCTGGGGCATCGCGCCGCACATCATCCACCCGATGCGCTTCGTCCTGCCCTGGACACGCGGTCTTCGGCCGCGCTGGATGCTGCGGCTGGGCCTGTTTCTCTACGACCATATCGGCGGCCGTCGCGCCTTGCCCGCGACGCAGGCGATCGACCTGCGTCGCCATCCTGCGGGCGCTGCGCTGAAAGCCGGCTTCGGGCCGGGCTATTGCTATTCGGACGGATGGGTCGACGACGCCCGGCTGGTCGTGCTCAACGCGCGCGATGCCGCCGATCGGAGCGCTGATGTGCGCACCCGCACCGCTGTCGTCCGGCTGGCGCGCGCCGATGGTCATTGGCGGATCGTGACGCAATCGCAACGCGGCGAAGAGGTCGTTCATGCCCGCGCGGTGGTGAACGCGACCGGTCCGGCCGTGCTCGACCTGCTCCACCGCGCCGATCGGCCGACCGACCGGCATATGCGGCTGGTGCGTGGATCGCATATCGTCGTGCCGCGCCTGTTCGATCATGGCTTCGCCTATTTTTTCCAGTTGCCCGACGGCCGTATCTTCTTCGCCATCCCCTATGAGCGCGACTTCACGCTGATCGGCACGACCGACCGCGATCATGACGGCGGGCTGGACCATGTCGCCCCGAGCGCCGAGGAGATCGCCTATCTGTGCGAGGGCGCGAATCGCTATTTCGCGCGTTCGATCAGGCCGGCCGACGTCGTCTGGTCCTATGCCGGGGTGCGGCCGCTGGTCGACGACGGATCGGCCAAACCCGAAGCGGCGACGCGCGGCTATCGCCTGGAACTGGACGGGGAGGGCGCACCGCCGCTGCTCAGCGTCTTTGGCGGCAAGATCACCACCTATCGCCACCTGGCGGCGGAGGCGGTGGATATGCTCAAGCCCCATTTGCCCGCGCTCAAGGGCGACGACTGGACCGCCGCTGCGCCCTTGCCCGGCGGCGATTTTCCGATGACCGGCCTTGCGGACCTGATCGCCGGGCTGGCGCGCGACTATCCCTTTCTGGAGCCGACGACGGTCGATCGGATCGCGCGCGCTTATGGCACGCAGGCGCGGTTGTGGCTGGGGGAGGCGAAAGACGCGTCGGCGCTGGGGCTGGACTTCGGCCATGGCCTGAGCGAAGCGGAGGCGGCGCATATGGTGACGCGCGAATGGGCGCAGACCAGCGAGGACATGCTCTGGCGGCGGAGCAAGCTGGGGCTGCGACTGGACCGGCCGCAAGTCGCGCGGCTGGAGCGCTGGCTGGAGGAGAGGCTGTGAGCGAACGTCATCTGCTGGTGCTGGACGCGGGGACGACGTCGACCCGCGCTATGCTCTATGCCCCCGATGGTGCGCGGATCGCGACCGCGCAGGCGGACCTGACCCAATATTATCCGCAACCCGGCTGGGTCGAACAGGATGCGGCGGAAATCTGGACGCACACGCTGGCATGCGCGCGGCAGATGGTGGACCGTGCCGGGGGAGCCGACCGCATCGCCGCGATCGGCATCGCCAACCAGCGCGAGACGGTGGTCGCCTGGCACCGGCGCACGGGCGATCCGATCGGTCGGGCGATCGTGTGGCAGGACCGGCGCACGGCCGATCATTGCGCGGCCCTGCGGGCGCAGGGCCATGAGGCGCTGGTCCAGCAGCGCACGGGCCTCGTCATCGATCCCTATTTCTCCGCGACCAAGATGCGCTGGATGATCAACCACCGCCCCGAAGTGGCCGCGGCCGGACATGGACTGGCGCTGGGCACGATCGAAAGCTGGCTGGTGTGGAAGCTGACCGGCGGGCTGCATATCAGCGACGCCAGCAATGCCAGCCGGACGCAGTTGATGGCGCTGGACGGCACGGGATGGGACGCCGAACTATGCGCCCTGTTCGGCGTGCCGGGCGCGGCCTTGCCGGAGATCGTCGACAATGCGGGCGATTTCGGCGCAACCCTGCCGGATTGGCTGGGTGGACCGATCCGGGTCTGCGGACTGGCCGGCGATCAGCAGGCGGCGACCATCGGGCAAGGATGCCTGGCGGCGGGCGCGGTCAAGGCGACCCTGGGGACCGGGGCGTTCGTGCTGGCGCCGGTGGGGGCGGTGGTGCCGGCATCCGCAAACCGGCTGCTCGGCACGGTGCTGTGCCAGATGGACGGGCGGCGCCACTATGCGCTCGAAGGATCGATCTTCGTCGCCGGCAGCCTGATCCAGTGGCTGCGCGACCGGATCGGCCTGATCGCGGCGGCGGTCGATACCGATGCGATCGCCCGCTCCGTGCCCGACAATGGCGGGGTCTTCCTGCTGCCCGCCCTGTCCGGCCTGGGCGCGCCGCACTGGCGGCCGGAGGCGACCGGCGTCATCAGCGGGCTGACCCATGGGACGGGCAAAGCGCATATCGTGCGCGCCGCGCTCGAATCGATGGCGCATCAGGTGCATGACCTGGCCGCCGCCTTTGCCGCCGACGGCGCGCCGTGGCGGACGCTGCGGATCGATGGCGGGATGAGCGCCAACGACTGGATCGCGCAGGACATGGCCGACATGCTGGACCTGACGGTCGAACGACCCGCCGATGTCGAGACGACGGCGCGGGGCGCGGCCATGCTGGCGGGCGTCGGGGCCGGCCTGTTCCCTTCGCTGGAGGCGGCGGCCGGCATCGCGTCGGCGGCGACGCCATTTACGCCGCTGATGTCGGCGCAGGTGCGGGCGCAGCGGCTGGCGGGGTGGCGCGCTGTGCTGGCGCAGGCGGAATAAAGCGGCGCCCCGGATTTCGCGGGTCTTCTCCTCCACATGACCGGATCGGTCGTGAGCAAATATTAACGATGAGCGCCTAGCACTGGCCCATCATGTCGCGCACCGCTCTTCGCCAATCTCCCTCCTGGATCGGATCGGTCGCCACCGGCTGCGTCTATTTCGTGGTGGCGTCGCTTGCGCTCATGCTGTCGCGCTTTGAGGGCGGATTGGCGTTCATCTGGGGCGCCAACGCCTTCCTGATGGCGGAACTGCTGACATCGCGCACCGCCCATTGGCCGCGCGCGATCATCGCCTGCGGCATCGCCAGCGCCATCGCGACCGCCTGCTTCGGCATGGGGCCTCTCGCCGCGCTGCCCATGGCGGCTATCAACATCGTCGAATCGCTGATCGTGGCCGTGCTATGCCGCTGGTTCGTGGCCGACCGGATGGTGACCGGATCGATTCGCCCGCTGATCGTGTTCATCGTGGCGTTGTGCGGCGTCGCCAACATGGTGTCGGGCGTCGCCGCAGCGCTGGTGGCGTCGGCCCTGACGCCCGTGTCCTTCGGCCATTCCTTCGTGCAATGGTATACCGGCCATGTCCTGGGCGGGCTGACCTGCGCGCCGATTCTGATCATGGCGTTGCAGGGCGAATTCCGGCGATGGATGGACGAGGCCTCGAACCGAACGAAGCTGGAGGCGGTGCTGTTACTCGGCCTGTTCGCGCTGACGACCGTCCACGTCTTCTTTTGGGCGCGCTATCCGCTGCTGTTCGCGCCGCTGCTGCCGCTGGTGCTGATCGCCTTTAGGGTCGGCCATATGGGGTCGGCGGCGGCGATCATCCTGCTGGCCGCGATCGGCGGCAGTGCGACCATGGCGGGGGTCGGCCCGCTGACCTGGGTTCCCGGTTCGACGGGCGACCGCATCCAGTTCTTCCAATTCTATCTCGCGCTCAGCTTCCTGCTATGTATGCCGGCTGCCGTCGAGCTGGCAGCGCGCAAGCGATTGTTCCTGATGTTGCAGCAGAGCGAGGCGCGGTATCGCGCCATGGCCGAATATAGCGGCGACGTGGTGCTGCACATCAGCCTGGACGGCACGATCCAATATGCGTCGCCATCGGCGACTGAGCAGATCGGCTGCGCCGCGGACCTGCTGGTCGGGCAGGCGGTCGCCAATCTGGTCGACCCGCACGATCGCGCCACCGTGATCGCGACCCATCGTCTCGCGCTGGAACAGCCGGGCGCGGTGCACAAGGTCGAGTTCCGGCCGCTGGTATCGACCGACGGGCTGGAATGGTGCGAGATGGTGAACCGCGCCATGATCGACGAACGCGGCCTGCCGAGCGGCGTAGTGAGCATGATCCGCGACATGTCGCGGCACAAAGCGCGTCAGCGCGCGCTGCAACAGGTCGCCGCGCGCGATTCTCTGACCGGGGCGGACAGTCGCCGGGCCTTCCTCGACAAACTGGACCGCGAGATCGAGCGCGTCGCCATCGGCGCCCGCTCGTCCTTGCTGCTGATCGATATCGACCATTTCAAGGCGGTCAACGATCGCTACGGCCATGGCGCGGGCGATCGGGTGCTGAGCGCCTTCGTGGAACGGCTGCGGCCTGGCCTGCGCGCGGGCGACAGCATCGGCCGGCTGGGTGGCGAGGAATTCGCCATTCTCCTGCTCGACAGCGACGTCGACCGGGCGAGCATGCTATGCGAAAGGCTGCGCGCCATCCTGACCGAGCCGATCACCGTCGGCGCGTCGCTGGCCATCGGCGTGACGTTCAGCGCCGGGCTGGTCGAACTGGACGGCGCGTCCGATCGGTCGGCGATGCTGGAAGCGGCCGACAAGGCGCTCTATCGCGCCAAGCATAGCGGCCGCAATTGCCTGCGTCTGGCGGCCTGACCTCCCACGCGCCGACGCGGAAAATTTGCAATGTTATGTTGTAACTTACGGTCGCTTGGCCTAAATACTCGCAACCATGAAGTTGACCTTGCGCCATGCCCTGATGAGTGGCCGGATCGATCGCATCGCGATCGCGCTGTCGGGCTTGTGCGTCGCCCATTGCTTCGCCACGGCGGTGATATTGGGCCTGCTGGCGTCGGCGGGCGGAATCTTCGAAAGCCCCATATTCCACGAGGCCGGGCTGGTGCTGGCGATTTTGCTGGGCGCGGTGGCGCTCGGCCATGGCGCGCTGGTCCATGGTTATATGATGCCCGCGGCGATCGGATCGCTGGGGCTGGGGGTGATGGCGGGTGCGCTCACCATGGATCACGGCCTGCAGGAAGGCGTCTACACGCTGATCGGCGTCGGCATCCTGGCGCTGGGCCACGATCTCAATCATCGCGCCGGCCGCTAGGGCCGACCGCAAGCGATCATGTGAGGGAGCCTAGCCGGCTCCCTTTTGCGGTCAGCGGCTCTTGCTGTCGAAGCGATGTTCGCCCTTCACCCAGCGCACGGTGCCGGTGCTGGCGCGCATCACCACGCTCTCGGTGGTCAGCTTGCCGCCGGGCAGGCGCTTGACCCCGTCGAGCAGCGAGCCGTCGGTCACGCCGGTCGCGGCGAAGATGCAGTCGCCCTTCGCCAGTTCGTTGAGGTCGTAGATCTTGTCGAGATCGGTGATGCCCCATTTACGGGCGCGTCCCTTCTCGTCCTCGTTGCGGAACAGCAGCTTGCCTTTGAACTGGCCGCCGACGCAGCGCAGCGCGGCGCAGGCGAGCACCCCTTCAGGCGCGCCGCCCGATCCCATATAGATGTCGATCGTGGTTTCCGGGTCGGTGGTGGCGATGACCCCGGCGACGTCGCCATCGGGAATCAGCATGATGCCGCAGCCGATCGCGCGCAGTTCGCCGATCAGCTTCTCATGGCGGGGCCGGTCGAGCACGCAGACGATGATTTCGTGCGGATCGACGCCCTTGGCCCGGGCGACCGATTCGACATTCTCCCGCACCGATCGTTTGAGGTCGATCGTGCCGTCGGGATAGCCGGGGCCGATCGCGAGCTTCTCCATATAGACGTCGGGCGCGTTGAGCAGGCCGCCCTCTTCGGAGATGGCCAGCACGGCCAGCGCATTGGGCCCGGCCTTGGCGGTGATAGTGGTCCCTTCGAGCGGATCGAGCGCAATGTCGATCCGCGGCCCGGTGCCGATGGCGTTGCCGACCTTCTCGCCGATATAGAGCATAGGCGCTTCATCCCGCTCGCCTTCGCCGATGACGACGGTGCCGTCCATATAAAGGTCGTTGAAGGCGAGGCGCATCGCTTCCACGGCGGCGGCGTCGGCCGCTTTTTCGTCGCCGCGGCCGATCAGCTTCGATGCGGCGATCGCCGCCGCTTCGGTGACGCGGACCATTTCGAGCACCAGGACGCGATCCAGAGTCGAGCTTGCCTGCACCATCATTTTCCTCTGCCTGTTCTTATGGATCGATCCGATAGGCGTCCGGCCCGTTCTTGTCGAGCGAGGAAGGCGGACCGCATGGCTCATTTCGCAACGATTCGCCGCGACATGATACGGCCATGATTGGCTGCTTTTCTGGCATGATGAAGCGGCTTATTCTTCTCGCTCCGCTGGCGATGGCATCGCCTGTCCATGCGCAGGATGCGGGAGAGGATGCGGTGATGGCCGCCTATCGGGACAAGACGCGGGTCGTCCGTCCCTGCGATCGCAGCGGCGATGCTATCGTGGTGTGCGGGACGCGGGCGGAACGCAATGCGCGCGAGCGGCTGCCCCTGCCGCGCTCCAACGACGATGGCGGCGCCCCGTTGCGTGGGGAGGCGCCGCGGGCATCGGCCGTCGCCGTGCGGCAGGGCAGTTGCGGTGTGGCCGGCGGCCAGGGAACGGGCTGCACCGGCGGCTTGCCGGTGTTCCAGATGATCGGCGCGCTGGCCAGGGGCGTGCAAGCGATCGTCGATCCCGATGCCGACCTGTCGCCGCCGCCGCCCGAACGCATCAAGGGCGCCGGGCGGGATTAAGGCGGCATCAGTCCAGTATGTGCATGACCATCGGCGTGCCCAGCAGGCTGTCGGACCCCGCCAGCCGCTCCAGCGTGTCGCGCACGCAGCGCTCCTCACCGGCATGGGTGACGATCGCGACCAGCACGCCGTCGGCCTGGTTGGCGCCGCGCTGGATCATGCTTTCGATCGATACGCCCGCGTCGCGGGTGGCTGCTGCGATTTCGGCCAGCACGCCGGGGCGGTCCTGTACCTTGAAGCGCAGATAGCTGCGGCCGATGCGCGCGCCGACGTCCGCCGTATTTTGCGGCGTCAGGGCGGCGACCGGCATGGCGAAGGCATCGCCATATTCGTCGCGCGCGACGTCGATCAGGTCGGCGACCACGGCCGACGCGGTCGGCCCGTCGCCTGCGCCGCGCCCCTGAAAGAAAAGGCGACCGACGAAATTGCCCTCTGCGACCACGGCGTTCAGCGAACCGTCGACATGGGCGAGCGGATGATCGAGCGGCACCAGCATCGGATGGACCCGCTGGAACAGGCCGTCCGGCCCGTTCTGCGCCATGCCGACCAGGCGGATGCGGAAGCCCAGCGCGGCGGCTTCGGCGATGTCGGCGGCGATGACATGGCGGATGCCGGTGGTCGCGACCGCGTCGAAATCCAGTTCGGTGCCGAAGGCGAGGCTGGCGAGGATGGTCAGCTTGTGCGCGGCGTCGACGCCGTCGATGTCGAAGCTGGGATCGGCTTCGGCATAGCCCAGATCCTGCGCTTCCTTCAGCACCTCGTCGAAGCCCCGGCCTTCCTTCTCCATGGTGGTCAGGATATAATTGCAGGTGCCGTTGAGGATGCCGTAGACGCGGCTGATCTCATTGGCGGCCGCGCCTTCTCGCATCCCCTTGATGACCGGGATGCCGCCCGCGACCGCAGCTTCATATTTGAGCGCGATGCCGCCCTGCTCGGCCAGCCGGGCGAGGTCGAGGCCATGATGCGCCAGCATCGCCTTGTTGGCGGTGACGAAGGGCTTGCCCAGGGTCAGGCACTGGCGCGCCAGCGTCAGGGCGGGGCCGTCCGCGCCGCCGATCAGTTCGACCACGACATCGACATCGTCGCGCGTGGCCAGCGTCGTCATGTCGTCCACCCATTCATAGGGTGACAGGTCGACGCCGCGATCCTTGTTCCGGTCGCGCGCGGAGATGGCGACGATCTGGATCGGGCAGCCGGCGCGGCGGGCGATCAGGTCGCCATTGGTCTCCAGCAGCCGAATCACCCCGCCGCCCACCGTGCCGAGGCCGACAAGCGC
This sequence comes from Sphingomonas bisphenolicum, assembly GCF_024349785.1. Lineage (NCBI taxonomy): Bacteria > Pseudomonadati > Pseudomonadota > Alphaproteobacteria > Sphingomonadales > Sphingomonadaceae > Sphingomonas > Sphingomonas bisphenolicum. The sequence goes on along the minus strand of NZ_AP018817.1, from coordinate 315,749 downwards.
GACGCGCAGCGGGGCATGGCGGTGCAGATTGGTCATGGCGGCGTATCTTCCCTTCCGTGATGAACGCCGCGCTGATAGCCGCCCGCGCGAAACTGTCCAAGGAAAAGCGGGCGGCCGTCGCGCGCCCTCCGAATCAGGAGGTGGCGCGCGTCCGTCCACAGGGACCGAGCGCGGCGATCACCACGCCATAGTCGGCGCGTGCGGCTTCGGCGTCCTGCATCGACAGGGTGCGGACGGCGCGAGAGGGGAGGGTCGCGGGCAATGTACAGGCCAGCCGATACCAGAGCAGGCTGCCCGGCTCCGGCGCACGGGCGGCTTCGTCCATGATCTCGCCCAGCGCCACCGCCCAGTGCGGCGCCTGGCCCGGACGACGCAGGATCGACAGCGACACCGGATCGCCATTTTCGGTACGCAGGAAAATCTGCGTCTCGCCTTCGCCCGCAACCGTGCCGGCGACGTGGAAAGCGTCGCCCAGGTCCAGGATGCGGGGCGGCGTGTTGGGGGCGACCAGTTCCGACAATATCGCCTTGACCCGGTTCACCTCTGCAGGGGTGGCCGGAATTTGCGCGTCGGGCGCGATCAGCTGGATGTCGCCGGGTCGCCCGCCGGGCCGCGCGAAGAGGATGACCTGCGCCTTTTTGAGCTTGGCTATTTTGCCCCGCGCGTCGAGCGGCGCATCATAGAGATAGGTAACAAGGGGTGCGATTCCCGCTTCACCGCGAATCAGCCCCGTCACGTCGGCCTCGATAAACAGTCTTTTATGGCCTGCGGGGACCGTTCCGGCCTGTTCCGCCTTCAACGCGATGATGTTGCGAATACGCACATTGGCCACTAGCGGCGCTTTGTCCGCCAGGTCCACAATGTCGGCATAGGACAGGCCGGGGCGGGCGCCAGATGGTTGCGTTACCATCCTGCCGCTTTGGGCAAAGGCCGGAAAAACCGCGGGAGATGCGGCGGAAATGAGGCACAACAATCCCAGGTGGCGCAGGCGGGTGGCGGATTTCATCGTCAGCTTCGTCCTATGTTTTTGGCCCGTGGCAAGGATGTCACAGGCAAGTCATTCCGATATGAAATGGTAACCGCAAATGAACAAATCGATAAAGCGTTTGCGTGCCACGATGCGTCGCGATAGGAGTTTGCGCGGTAGCAAATGAACGGGCAGGGGCCAAAGGCGATTGGGGTAGCTCGGTCGGCTTGGGTCGTTTTTGGCTGATTTTGTATAAACCACTGGTAAGATGAGTTAAGGAGTGTCGTTGCCGAATGGCCTATGCTGACCACTCGCAAGGATCGAGTCGGACTGTCTCGATCGTCATCGTCGCCCTGATTCACGCTGTTCTTGGCTATGCCTTCGTCACCGGTCTTGGCATGAAATATGTCAAAAAGGCGGCAGAACAGCTGAACGTGATCGACGTGAAGGAGGAACCGCCACCACCGGACGAGGAGCCGCCGCCGCCGCCGCCAGACCAGCCGGTCGAGCCGCCGCCGGTCGTCGCGCCTCCGCCGATTGTGCAGACCCCGGCGCCTGCGCCGCCGATCCAGACCGTTCGGACGCCCCCTCCGGTGTTCAATCCGGTTCCGGTCGCCGCGCCGCCGCCGCCTCCGGCTGCACCGCCGCCACCGCCTCAGGCCGCAACGCGCGCTTCGCCGCGTGGCGCTCCGGGCAGCTGGCTCAGCGATGCCGACTATCCGAGCCGCGCCCAGCGCGAAGAACGTTCGGGTACGGCCGGTTTCCGGCTGGAAATCGGCGCCGATGGTCGGGTGACCAACTGCACCATCACCTCTTCGACCGGCCATGCCGATCTCGACGAGGCGACCTGCCGCCTGCTGCCGAAGCGTGCGCGCTTCAAGCCGGCCAAGGGGTCTGATGGCGCGGAAATGCCCGACACCTACAACGGGCGTATCACCTGGCGTCTGCCGGAATAATCCTGATCGGGCAGGCGTGCGCTCGGCGCCGCCTGGCCCTAGCTTGATCTCATTGAGAGGGAAGTCTTGAACATGTTGATGTATCTCGCAGCTGCGGCTCCCAAGCCGGAAAACCCCTATGGCCTGATGGAAGCTCTGGAACAGGGCGGCACGATCGCCTGGACCGTGTTCCTGATCCTGTGCGCCATGTCGGTCGGTACTTTCTACGTCCTCTTCACCAAGCTGATCGAACAGCAGAAGGTGATCAACCAGGGCAAGAAGGTTCGTGCGACCTTCTGGCGCGCCGGTTCGCTCAAGGAAGCGTCGGCCAAGCTGGAAAAGAACTCGGCCTATAAGCAGATCGTCGACGACGGCATCAAGGCGCAGGAAGAGCATAGCAAGCTGAAGGACCCGGTCGAAGCACATGACTGGCTGCACGGTTCGCTGGCCCGCTCGGAAGCCGCGATCAACTCGTCGCTCGGCGGCGGTCTCGCCTTCCTCGCAACCGTCGGTTCGACCTCGCCGTTCATCGGTCTGTTCGGTACGGTTATCGGTATCTACCGCGCGCTGATCAAGATCGGCGCCGCCGGTCAGGCCTCGATCGACGCCGTCGCCGGCCCGGTCGGTGAAGCGCTGATCATGACCGCCCTGGGTCTGGCCGTGGCCGTTCCCGCGGTGCTCGCCTACAACTTCCTGCAGCGCCGCAACAAGTCGATCGCCGAACAGCTCAACGGTTTCACCGTCGATCTGCTCGCCTATCTGGTTTCGGACGGCGCCGTGAAGCCGACCATTGCCGCCGCTCCGGCTGCTTCGGTCGCCAAGCCGGCTGCTGCGCCGACCAAGGCCTGATTGCCTTAAGACTCCGGTATGGGACCGGGTGGCGGCTGCGACCGCCCGGTCCCGCCGGACGTGGGCCCCGCCTGACGGGGCGCCATCGACACCAAGGTTAGGATAGTATCAATGGCAATGAGTGTTGGCCCCGGCGGCGGTGACGACAAGCCCTTGTCCGACATCAACACGACGCCGCTCGTCGACGTCATGCTGGTGTTGCTCATCATCTTTCTCATCGCGGTCCCGGTCGTCGTCCAGACGGTCGATCTGCAACTTCCCAAGGTTGCGTTCGAGCCGACCACGACGAAGCCGGAAAATGTGTCCCTTTCGGTCACGACGGCCACGGATGGCAGCTGTGCGGTGTTCTGGGGCATGGCCCCGGTCAACTCCAGTGAACTGCTGGATCGTGCCGTCGCCAAGCTTGAGGCGGACATCAAGAAGGCAGGCGGTGTCGAAAACATGACGCCCGAGGATCTGCCCGAAGTGCATATTCGCGGCGACATCAACACCCCCTATCGTTGCATCGGCGGGACCATCTATACGATGCAGCGCGCCGGTTTCCCGAAGGTGGGCTTCATCTCCGAGCCGGAACCCGGCACGTCGACGACCCGCCTCTGATCGGCTGATTAAGGAGATTTCGCTATGGCTATGAGCATGGGCTCCGATGATGGCGAGCCGATGATGGAAATGAACACGACGCCGTTGATCGACGTCATGCTCGTTCTCCTCATCATGTTCATCATCACCATCCCGATCCAGACCCACGCGGTTAAGATCGATCTGCCGCAGAACGCGCCGCCGACTGACAGCGTGATCGACCCGGTCAAGAACAAGGTCGCCATCGACCCGGCCGGGATCATCACCTGGAACGGTTCGCCGATCGACCTGCTGACCTTGCGTCAGTATCTGCAGCAGTCGCTGCGCCTGCCCGTCGAGCCGGAACTGCAGTTCCAGCCCAACGCCGCCACCCGCTATGTCGTCGTCGACCAAGTGTTGGCGGAGATCAAGCGTGCGGGCGTGACGAAGCTGGGCTTCGTCGGCAACGAGCAATATGGCAACTTCTGATCGCTGACTGCCAGCGGCCCTTATCCCGCACAGGACTTCCCGGTTGGCGGGTGGGGTTTGCTGGATCATGCGATGGAAGATGACAGAGACAAAAGGGTCGCCCTCGGGCGGCCCTTTTTTGTGCGTCGGGAATGAGGACGGAACCGCCACGCCGGCCGATTTAATCTTTTGCTTACCTCGACCGCCGATAATGCGGCCGAAGCAGCGCGGTATCGATCATGAGTGCGGAACGGAAATCAGAATATGACCGCAAGGGCCGGGCGGCCGAGCGTCGCCACGTCCAGATCGGGGTCAAGGTCCGGCGACCGGGTGAAACCTGGTTCACCAGCCGGATCACGGACATGTCCGTTACCGGATTTCGCCTGCAGAGCTTCATGAAGCTGACGATCGGCAGCGATCTGTGGATCATGTTGCCGGGCTTCGAAGGGCGCCGCGCCCGCGTTCTGTGGACCCGCGGTCCCGAATCGGGCTGCACCTTCGAACGGCCGCTGCATCCCGCGATACTCGACCATATCGTTCGCCTGAACGAGACGGGTGGCTCATACTGACGCGCGACGCATCGCCTGGCGCCATCTGAGCGCCAGACGGATATCAGGCGGCTGGCGCATCCTGGAACTGGAGACTGGCGAGGCGGGCGTACAGGCCGTCCCGGGCCACCAGCGCGGCATGATCGCCCTGTTCGACGATACGCCCTTCGTCCATCACCAGAATGCGATCCGCGGCGCGTACCGTCGCCAGTCGATGGGCGATGACGATCGTCGTGCGCGCGCGCATCAGCCGGCCAAGCGCATCCTGCACCAGCCGTTCGGATTCGGCGTCGAGCGCAGAAGTGGCCTCGTCCAGCAGCAGGATCGGCGCATCGCGCAGCAGCGCGCGGGCGATCGACAGCCGCTGGCGCTGGCCGCCTGACAGGCGCGCCCCGCCCTCGCCCATCTGGCTGTCCAAGCCCTGCGGCAGGGCGCGCAGGAAGGCTTCGGCATTGGCGGCGCGGGCGGCTTCCCAAATCTGTTCGTCGGTTGCGTCCCAGCGGCCGTAGCGCAGATTGTCGCGGGCCGATGCGGCAAAGATCACGCTGTCCTGCGGCACGATCGCCATCATGGCGCGCAATGCGGCGGGATCGGCATCAGGCAGGGCGACGCCGTTCAGGCGGATGACGCCCGACCCTGGATCGTAGAAGCGCAAGGCGAGCTGGATGAGGGTCGATTTGCCCGCGCCGGAGGGGCCGACGACGGCGACCGTCTCGCCCGGCGCGACAGCAAAGGAGACGCCATGGAGTGCGGCCTGATCGGGCCGGGTGGGATAGTGGAAATGCACATCCTCAAAGCGAAGATGCGCGCCATGATCGCCGGCAGGCAGCGGGACGGGATGGGTTGGCGGCACGATGTCCGGCTCGGCCGTCATCAGTTCATGCAGGCGGCTGGCCGCGCCCGCGCCGCGCAACAGGTCACCCCAGCTTTCGGACAGCGATCCGAACGCGCCGGCGACCAGGCCGCCGGTCAGGACGAACGCGGCGATGCTGCCGCCCGACAGGCGACCGGCGGCGACATCGAGCGCGCCCTGCCACATCACCGCCGTGATCGATCCGAAGACGAGTGCGATCACCACCGCGGTCATCACCGCGCGCAGGCCGATCCGCCGCCGCGCGGTGGCGAATCCGCTTGCCACGGTCGCGTCGAAGCGGGCGGCTTCACGCCCTTCCTGCCCGAAGGCCTGGACGATCTTCATCGCGCCCAGCACTTCGCTGGTGACGCTGCCGATGTCGGCCAGCCGGTCCTGGCTGGCGCGCGACAGGCCGCGTACCCGGCGGCCAAGGCCGATCAGCACCAGCAGGATGACCGGAATGCCCAGCAACAGCATCGCTGCCAGCTTGGGCGCCAGCGCGAAGAGGTAGATCAGCCCGCCGATCCCGGTGACGAGGTTGCGCAGCGCGACCGAGACGGTCGATCCCACCACCTGTTCGACGATCGCCGTGTCCGCCGTCATGCGGGAGGCGATTTCGGAGGGGCGATTTTCCTCGAAGAAGCGCGGCGCCTGGCGCAACAGATTGGCCTGGGTGGCGCTGCGGATGTCGGCGACGACGCGCTCGCCCAGCCAGGACACGAAATAGAAGCGCAGCGCGCTGGCGATCGCCAGGACGATGACGATCATCAGCAGATAGGCGAACCAGCGGCTGATGTCGCCGCCGCCCATGAACCCCTTGTCGATCACCAACCGGAACCCGCTGGGGATGCCCAGCGTCGCCGCGGACGACACGATCAGCGCCAGCAACGCGCCGGCGATGCGGCCCGGATAGCGACGGGCGAACCCCCACAGCATCGTCAGGCTGCCAAGGGCGGGTCGCGCATCGGCGCGGGCGGCGGGTTGCGGGGCATCCTCCATGGATGCGGCGCTTAAAGCGATTTCAAGTCAGATGGAACATCTGAAGACTCCAGCGAAGCGAAATCGCGTAAACCGGGGCGCCAGCAGCGTCGCCCCGCCGCAATCGGCCGTTCAGGCGCCGGGGGCGATCTCTCCCGCCAGTTGCATGACGCGGCGGGCGTCGCCCTTGCTGGTCAGGGCGTACGCCATGGCGCCGGCTTCCCAATAGGCGACGACGTCGCCCTGTTGCCGGGCGATCAGCGGCGTCGCCTCAGCCGGCGTTTCGGCGCGATCCGCAAAGAAGGACAAGGCTTCCCCCTGCGGCGTGCGCAGGGACATGGCGATCGCCGGACTGTCCGCGGTCGGAAAGAGCTGGACGTCGGTCACGCGCCATCCGGCGGGCAGGGCGGGCAGCACGATGCCGGTCGACCGTTCGATCTCCTGCGGGTCGAACGTCGCACTTTCGACTTGGGATGCCATGCGTTGGCGCAGGAGGCCGGCGCGGCGGGAGGCGGCCGCTTCGTCCAGGAATGTGCTGGCCTGCGCGCTTTGCGGAAATTCGCCCAGTGCGCCGCGGGCGATCCAGCCGCTGGCGAGCAATGCGGCGATGGCGGCGGCGCGTCCGACATGGCGCAAGGTACGGCCGGCGTCATTGTCATTGGCGACCGGCAGGCGGGTGTCGCGGCGGCGGCCGACCAGCGTGCCCTTGGTCCCGTCCTTCACCAGGCGGAAATCGATATGCGGCCAGCGCTGCCGCCAGCGCCGCGCCACCAGCCGCTCGCCGGGACGGGCGGCGTCGTCCAGCAGGACCACGCTGTCGGGGGACAGGCGCGCGAACAGGCTGTCGGCCGCGCCGCGCACGAGCGGGTGAACGCTCCAGGGCGGCCCGTCGATGATGATGAGGTCGATCTGGTCGGGCAGGGCATCGATGGCATACCAGCGGCCCGGCCAGTCGGCACTGTCATGGGTCAGCGGGGCGTGGCGGATGTCGACGTCGAGCGCGTGGTCGGCCAGCCACTGCCGGGTCGCATCGACAAAGCCGCCATGCTGGTCGAAACTGTGCAGTCGGCCGCCGCCATGCAATTGCAGGGCGCGGGCGGCGATGAGGGAGGACGCGCCCGCCCCCAGCTCCACCACATGGGCGGGGCGCAGCCGGGCGATCTCCCGCACGATGTGGCGCAGGAATCCGACATCGGCCTTCCAGCTCCCCAGATGCGGCAGGGCGTCGTGCGGCAATTGCAGTTCGTCCAGCAGGGCGCGCTTGTCCGCCGGGCGCCCGCCCGACAGGCTGGCGAGCAGCCAGGGCCAGCCGATCGCGCCGAAACCGATGCGCCAGGCCATGTCCGACAGGCGGCGCGGCAGGTCGCTATCGGCATGGCGCGCTTCGGTGAGCGCGAGGAGGCCGGTGAGGTCACGGGATGTCACTGTAAAAACATGCTCCTTGTCGAACTGCCGGACTATGCCGCCTATCCTGTTTCGCGCATATGACAGCGTCACACATCGTCCATGGATGACGCAGGGAACGCCGATGACCCGTATAATTTCCGCGACAGTCGAACGGTGGCCGGTTGCGGGCGCCTTCGTCATCAGCCGCGGGGCCAAGACCCATGTCGACGTCATCGTCTGCACCGTGAGCGATGGGGCGCACGAAGGGCGCGGCGAAGGGACGGCCATCTATTATGAGGGCGAGAGCGCGGAAGGCTGCGTCGCGGCGATACAAGGCTATGCCGGGCCGCTGGAGCGGGCGGCGCTGCTGACCCATATGCCGCGCGGCGCGGCGCGCAATGCGCTCGACTGCGCCCTGTGGGATCTGGAGGCGAAGCAGGCCGGCTTGCCGGTGTGGCAACTGGCCGGGCTGGAATCGCCCGCGCCCTTGCCCAGCGCCTTCACCATCAGCCTGGGGGAACCGGACCGGATGGAGGCGGACGCAAGAGCCGCGGCGGCGCGGGGTTTCGCACTGCTCAAATGCAAGCTGACCGGCGAGGGCGACCGGGCGCGCATCGCGGCGGTGCGAGCGGGCGCGCCCGACGCCCGGCTGATCGTCGATGCCAATGAAAGCTGGCACGCCATGGACATTGCGGCGGAGGCGGCGGCGCTGGCGGCGCTGGGTGTCGAAATGGTCGAGCAGCCGGTGATCCACGGGCAGGAGGCGCGACTGGCGGGCGTACGCGCCCCGCTGCCGCTATGTGCCGACGAAAGCTGTCATACGCGGGCCGATCTCGATCGGCTGGGCGATTTCGACGCAGTCAATATCAAGCTCGACAAGGCCGGCGGGCTGACCGAAGCGCTGGCGCTGGCGAAGGAAGCGCGGGCGCGCGGCTTTCGCATCATGGTCGGCTGTATGCTGGGCACGTCGCTCGGCATCGCCCCCGCCGCTCTGGTGGCGCAGGGGGCGGACTGGATCGACCTGGACGGCGCGCTGTTGCTGGCGGATGACCGGGACGGTGGCCTGGCGCTGCGCGACGGGCTGTTGCAGCCGGGCACGCTATGGGGCGGCGCTCAGTAACCGAGCGTCAGGCCGACCGCATAATATTTGGGGCCGACATTGGCCTTGGCCCGCAGCTTGGGGATGAGCGGCATCGCCAGCGTCGCATAAGGGCGGATATTGTCGCCGCTGAAGCGCGCGCCCGCACCGATCGTGGCGGACAACGGGATGGTATAGGCGGCCTCGACCCGGCCATAGAGTTTCGTGTCGCCATCGCGCACATACACGCCTGCGCCGGGCGTCAGGCTGAATCCCGCCATGTTCAGCGCATAGCCCGCACCGATCTCCGTGCCCCAATGGCCGTCGGCGCGACCATAATTGACCTCTGCGCCCAGCCCTTCTGCATAAGCGGTGGAAGGAAGGGCGGCGGCGAGCGCCAGGGCGACGAGAGGGAGGCGCAACATTGTCATGGACAGGGCGGCTAGGCCGGGTGTCTGGCGGCGGCAAGGGGCGAAGGGACGAGGCGAGTCGGTCCTGCGGCAAGGCGCTGTGCCATGGTCGGATCGACGCACCTGCGGTGACAGGGGGATGGTTTTCCCATCCGAGGGGATAGATCAGCGATTATCCCGATGTCGCCCACCCTGGGTCAAGCCCGGGGGTGAGGATGATTCCGATCAGGCGTCGATCACCCCTTCTCCCCGACCGTCCGCACCGGCTGCACCTCGGGATAGGGCATGATCGCCTTGCCGTCGGGGCCGGCGGTGATGCTGGTCTGGGTCGGATAGGCGAATTCGATTCCCTCCGCGTTGAAGCGTTTCCAGATGGCGAGGCCGATGCGGTGGCGCATCTGGAAATAGTCGTGATGGTCGGGATCGGGCACGTCGAAATTAAGCTGATAGTCCAGGCTGCTGGCGCCGAAGGCGACGATGCCTGCATTGACGAAGATCAGCCCCTCCGCCTCGACAATATCCTTCAACATGTCGGGAATCGCGTCGGCCTTCGCTTCCTCGGTCTGGTAGATGATGCCGATGGCATAGGTGACGCGGCGCTGGGTCAGCGTTTGCAGGCTGGTGATTTCCTTCTGCAGCAGATTGGCGTTGGACACGACCTTCCGCTCGCCCGACATGGCGCGCAGGCGTGTGCTTTTGAGGCCGATCCGCTCGACCCGCGCGGTGGTCTGGTCGAACTGGATGATCTCGCCGCGGCGAAACGGCTTGTCGAAGATGATCGACAGCGCGGCGAACAGGTCGGAGAAGATGCCCTGCGCGGCGAGGCCAATGGCGATGCCGCCGATGCCCAGACCCGCGACCAGCCCGGTGACGTTGACGCCCAGATTGTCCAGCACCACGATCGCCGCGATCGCGAACAGCGCGAAGCTGACCAGCACGCGGATCAGGCCCATGGCGTTGGCAAGCGTTTCGCCGCCGCCATCCTCCGCCAGCGTCTTGCGCTCGATAAGGCCCAGGATGATCTCCCGCGCCCACAGCGCGGCCTGCAACACGGTGGCGATGGTGAAGAGGAAAGCGACGGTCTTCGTCAGCGAAGCCGGCGCGTCGGCATAGCCCACGACCAGCCGGGCCGCGACCAGCACCATGAAATAATGGGTGGTGCGCGCGGCGGCGCGGCCCAGCACATTGGCATAGCCCAGCGGATCGCCGCGGCTGCCCTTGTGTCGCTTGCCCAGTTCGCGCAGCGCGGCGAGGGCAAGATAGATGAGGACGGCCGCGCCGACGGCGATCAGGATCTGGACATAGTGGACCTGGAACCAGGCGATGGTCGAATCCCACATCTCGCGCAGGTTCGGCGCATGGACGCTGAGGTCGGGGAGGGCGGGGTCTTTCTTGTCGGCCATGCTGTTCCGTCTGCAATAGGGTGGCGCGGCGGATCAGGCCGCCGCTGCCAGCGGGGCGCAATCCGCGATCCCGTCGAGAAACGCAATCAGGCCGCGCTCCCCGCGCGACAGATAGCGCGTTCGGCGCGGCAAGCGAAGCCCCGCACGCCATTCATCCTGTCCGTCCTTGCACAATGCGAGCAGGGCGGGGTGGACGTAGCTTTTGCGGCTGATCGCCGGCGTGTTGCCCAGCGCCTGCGCCACCGGGGCGAGCAGCTCCTTCTGCGAGACATGGCCCGCCGCCAGCGTTTCGAACGCGATGGTGGAGGCGCCCCAGGTGCGGAAATGCTTGGCGGTGAAGGGGCCGCCCATGGCGTCGGCGATATAGGCGTTGACGTCGCCCGACGTGATCGGCCGGGCGTCGCCATCCTCATCCAGATATTGGAACAGATGCTGGCCGGGCAAATCCTGCACCTGCCGCACGAAGCGGAGCAGGCGGGTGTCGGTGACGGTCAGCAACTGCTCCTTGCCCGACTTGGCGCGGTAGCGCAGCGTCAGCGACTTGCCGCTAAGGTCCATGTGGCGGCGGCGCAGCGTGGTCGCGCCGAAGCTCTTGTTGGTGGTGGCATAATGTTCGTTGCCGACGCGCAGCTTGGCGAGGTCGAGCAGGCGGATCACGGCGGCCAGCGTACGGTCCTTGCGCAGGCCGCGACGCGACAGGTCGGCCTCCAGCCGTTCGCGCAATTTGGGCAGGGAGCGGCCGAAATCGGGGCAGCCGGCATATTTCTCCGCCTCCCGCGCGGCGCGGAAGTCCGGGTGATAGCGATATTGTTTGCGGCCGCGATCGTCATAGCCGATCGCCTGGACATGACCCCAGGGTGAGGGGCAGTACCAGCAGTCGACATAGGCCGGCGGCAGCGCGATCGCGTTCAGCCGGTCGATTTCGTCGCGGTCGGCGATGCGCGTGCCGTCGGCGTCATAATAGGCCCATCCGTGCTTGAGCGCGCGTCGCGTAATGCCGGGAATGGAGTCGTCCGCATGGACGATGGAGCTATGGGCCATCTTATCCTTCTCCCCCATCCTGTTCCTTGAAGCCCGAAAACCCGCCGTTCATCGCTTCGTTCCGCAACCTCCGCGGCGGGCGCCCGTTTAGGCTCCATATCATCAAGGAGAGCATCATGCCCGTCATCGAAGAAAGCCGAATCCTGATCCTTGCAACCGACGGGTTCGAACAGTCCGAACTGTTCGAACCGCGTCAGGCTTTGCTCGACGCCGGGGCGGAGGTCGTGCTCGCATCGCCCGGTACGAAACCCATTCAGGGCATGAAGCATGCCGAAAAGGGCGACAGGATCACGCCGGACATCACGCTGGAGGCGGTCCGGATCGCCGAATATGACGGACTGATCCTGCCGGGCGGGGTGGCGAATCCCGATACGCTGCGGATGAACGAAAAGGCTGTGGCGATCGTCCGCGCCTTTGCCGAATCGGGCAAGCCGGTCGCAGCGATCTGCCACGGACCCTGGCTGCTGGTGGAGGCGGGCGTGGCGTCGGGCCGGACGATGACGTCCTGGCCCTCGCTGCGTACCGACCTGGCCAATGCCGGCGCGCAGGTGGTCGACATGCAGGTGGCGATCGACGGGAACATCATCACCAGCCGCAATCCCGACGATATTCCCGCTTTTGTGGAGGCGTTCAGGACGGCGGTGAGCGCAGGACAGCCGGTCGAAGCCTGAGCGGCGCGGCGCCGAGGTGCCAGGGCATGACGCGCCGGCGCAGGACCGACAGATGCGCCAGCGCCCATGCCGCGCAAACGGTAAGCGTCGGGGCGGCGAAAGCCTGCGCACCGGGGAAGAGCAGCGGCGCGACGATGGCGGCGACGATGCCGCCGAGCGCCAGCGCGAGCGCGCGCGGTTCCCCATCCGGGCCGCGCAGCCAGGCCATGGCGGCGGTGACCCCGGTCAGAAAGCTGAGGACGAGATGCAGCGTCGACGGGCCGGGCAGGCCCAGCGCGGCGACCAACAGCGTCAGGATCGCCAACGCCGGCGCCAGAGGCGCCCGGCCGAGCAGCCGGGTGGTGAGCGGATAGGCCAGCAGTTCGCAGGCGAGCGCGGCCAGCAGGACGGCGACTGCCAGATCGCCGTGCCCGGCGATCAATGCGACCACCGCGGCGGCGCCCCAGCGGATCAGCCGGGGCGGCGCCATCAGGATATGGCTGACCCACTCCCGCGCGCCGGGGCGCAGGGCGAAGCGGCGATCGGCGAGCCGCAACTGGAATCCGCCGACCAGCAGCAGCGCGTCGATGCCCCAGGGCAGCAGGCCCGGCGCTTGCCACGGGCAGGCGAGCAACAGGCCGAGCAGCAGGCCGTGGGCCAGGCCCAGCAGGCGCAATTCCCCGGTCATGCCGTCACCGCCCGCCGCGCGTTGAGCGTTGCCGCAAGCGCTTGCTTCGCCGCATCCTTGCGCAGCCGCGTCAGATAGGTGTCGAGCCCGATCTGGAGCGCGAGCATCATGAAGATGAAGGGTTGATAGGCGATGCCCACGAACAGCGATCCGATCATGTAGACGACATGGCCCTGTTGCAGGGCCGACGCGAAGGGCGAGATCCAGGCTTCGTCCGGGTATTTGTCCGGTTCATTGGCGCGCTTGCGATAGAGGCGACGGATCGATTCGGTGCGGATGAAGCAGATGCCGTGGATCAGCGCCCATATGAAGAAGCCGAAATAGCCCTGTTCGCCCAGCATCTCGAAATAGGCGCTGTGATAGGCGCGGCCCTTGTCGGTGACGATGCGCCGCTCGATCCGTGCGCCGCCGCTGTCGACGACGGTGCTCTGGGCGAAATAGGTGAAGCTGTTCTGGAGATAATTGTCGAAGCCGCCGCCGCCCGGATGCGTCTTCACATAGTCGAGCGTCCACATCCACACCGCGACTCGGGTGGCGGCGCTTTCGTCGCCCTGGTGATTCTCGATCGTCTCCATCCGCTGGGTGAAGCTGGCGGGCAGGAAGGGGATGGACGCCAGCGCGGCCACGGCCAGCAGCGGACCATAGACGAACTTCTTCTTCGACCGCACCAGCATCATGCCGAAGAGGATGACGAGGCAGACGAGGCCCGTGCGCGCCTCCGTGCCGATCGGCATCAACATGCAGGCGAGGCACAGGGCGTAGCAGAAGGTCTTCACGCGCCAGTCCGGCGGGAAGATGGTGCCATGGTTGGACAGCCAGAGGATCAGCGGCATCAGCGATATGGCGACGCAACTGATGATGCTGCCTTCATAGAGGCCGCTATTGTTTTCGACCATCAGGTTGAGCACGCCATAGCCGCCGCCCGACAGCGCGGTCTTCATGCCGCCATTGATGATGATGGTGCTGGCGCAAAGAATCATGAAGAGCGTCAACGCCTCGATCCGCAGCCGGGTGCGCAGGACGAGCGGCAGGAAGATGCCGGCGATGATCGCCTTCCATACCCAGTTCCATTTGGTCAGCGCTTCGACCGGGAAATCGGCGGTCATGGTGGTATAGCCGCAATAGGCGACCAGCACGAGCATCAGCCCCTGCCGCACCGAGAATCGGCAATCCTTCTTGTCGTCCATGACCAGCCAGGCCCCGACCATGGCGGCAAAGGCCATGGCGGAGATGGGAATGGTGTTGAGCAGGAAATAGGACAGGCGCTGGGGCGAGACGATGTCTATATAGGCATAGACGGCGACCAGCAGGAACGGCCGGCGCAGGCCCATCAGGCCGAAGATGCCGAGAAAGGCGATGAAGAAGAGGTCACGCATCGGTATGCGGCTCCGGCGCCGAAGGAAGCTGCGGGGGCGGGTCGCGATCCAGATCGGCGCGCGGCAGCAGCCGCCAGGCCGCAAGCAGGATCACGCCATGGCTGATAAGCAGGGACAGGGCGTCGATCATCGCGCGTCGATCATAGGGGGCTGAGTGATTCCGTTCGGCACTTGTCCCCACTAGCGAGGCAGAGTTGACGGGCCGTTAAACCTTTTTCGGCAAACAGATTGGGCTATGACTCGTATTCTCCACGTCCTGGACCACAGTCTGCCGCTCCATAGCGGCTACACATTTCGCACCCGCGCGATTCTGCGCGCGCAAATGGCAAAGGGGTGGGAGGTGCGCGGCATCACCGGCCATCGCCATGCGGCGCAGGGCGCTCAAGAGGAAGTGGTCGACGGCCTGACCTTCCATCGCACGCCGGGCGAACCGGCCAGCGGCAATCCGCTGATTCGCGAATGGCGCGACATATCGGCCCATGCCGATGCGATCGACGCGCTGGTGCGGGCCTGGCGGCCGGACGTCATCCACGCCCATTCGCCGGTGTTGAACGCGATCGCGGCGCAGCGCGTGGCCAAGCGCCACGGCCTGCCGATGATCTACGAAATCCGCGCCTTCTGGGAGGATGCGGCGGTCGGCAACGGCACCGGGGTCGAAGGCAATCCGCGCTACTGGCTGACGCGCCAGCTCGAAACCCATGCGGTGCGCGCGGCCGATGCCGTTGCGGTGATCTGCGAAGGGCTGCGCGGCGACCTGATCGCGCGCGGCGTGGATGCGGACAAGATCGTGGTGTCGCCCAATGGCGTCGATATGGACCAGTTTGGCACGCCGGTCGATCGCGACCCGGCGCTGACCGCGAAGCTGGGCCTCGAAGGCGCCGACGTGGTCGGCTTCATCGGCAGCTTCTACGATTATGAGGGGCTGGACGACCTGATCGCCGCGATGCCGCGACTCGTGCGCGCCCGGCCCCGCGCCAAGCTGCTGCTGGTCGGCGGCGGTCCGCGCGAACAGGCGCTGCGCGACCAGGCGATGGCGTCGCCCTTTGCCGACCATATCGTCTTCGTCGGGCGGGTGCCGCACGACCAGGTCGAACATTATTATGCGCAGGTCGACATATTGGCTTACCCGCGCAAGGCGATGCGCCTGACCGATCTGGTGACGCCGCTGAAGCCGCTGGAGGCGATGGCGCAAGGGCGTCTGGTCGCGGCGTCGAGCGTCGGCGGGCATCGCGAACTGATCGAAGACGGCGTCACCGGCACCTTGTTCGCGCCGGACGATCCGGCGGCGATCGCCGCGGCGCTGGCGGGCCTGTTTGCGAATCGCGACGGATGGGATGCGCGCCGCGCCGTGGCCCGCGCCTTCGTCGAGCGCGAACGTAACTGGTCGTCAAACATTATGCGTTATGAACCCGTTTACCAGCGACTGCTGGCGCGGCCGTCCCGGACACGTGCGGCCGCATGAGCAAGGGTTGAAGACAAGGTGGCGGCGGGAGTCATCAACAGGCGGAGCATGGCGATCGCCGCATCGGCCGGCATGGCGACCGCGCTGCTGGTGTTGTGG